>DATIBT010000020.1:0-45710 GCA_035457345.1 Saccharimonadales bacterium (SeqCode)
GACGCTTGTAGCCACCCTGCCGACATATTTGAATGCCTTGAGCGGTAAAGGTGTGCACGTAGTGACGGTAAACGACTACTTGGCCCAGCGTGACGCCGGCTGGATGGCTCCTCTGTACCATTTTTTGGGCATGAGCACTGGTGTTATTATTGCCGATAAGTCGTTCGTGTACGACCCCGACTATGACAATAAGGATCACGACGACCCACGCATGCGCAAGCTCAAGCCTGCCACACGTAAAGAAGCATACGAAGCCGACATTACCTACGGCACCAATAACGAATTCGGGTTCGACTACTTGCGCGACAACATGGTGAACGAGGTCGACTTGCTGCGTCAGCGTGAACTTAACTTTGCCATCGTAGACGAGGTGGACAGCATTCTGATCGACGAAGCTCGCACGCCACTTATCATTAGCGCCCCAGCCAGCGATAGCGGCCAAAACTACGCCACCTTTGCGGCTATTGCTAAGAAGCTCAAACCCGAGGACTACATACTAGACGAAAAGCGCAAGGCGGTTAACCTTACCGATGACGGCATTGAAAAAGTAGAGAAACTCCTTGGCATGGACAACTTCTATGCGCCAGAGAATGTCCGCGCTGTATACCACATGGAGCAGGCGTTGCGCGCCCAGACGTTGTTCAAGCGCGACAAGGATTATGTGGTAACAAAAGACGGTGAGGTTATCATTGTTGATGAATTCACTGGCCGCCTTATGCACGGTCGTCGTTATAACGAGGGCCTGCATCAGGCTATAGAGGCCAAAGAAGGCGTTCCCGTCTTGCAAGAAAGCATGACACTCGCCACTATTAGTTTCCAGAACTACTTTAGGCTATACAAGAAGCTCAGTGGCATGACTGGTACCGCGTACACCGAGGCAGAGGAGTTCCAGCAAATTTACGGCCTCGATGTGGTACAGATCCCCTCCAACAAGCCGCTTGCCCGCGAAGATAAGCCGGACATGATTTTTAAGACTGAAGCCGGTAAGATCGCCGCTATTGTTAAACAAGTAAAAGAATATCAAAAGATTGGCCGTCCAGTGCTGCTGGGCTCGGCTTCAATTGAGAAAAACGAAACGCTCAGCCAGGCATTGACTAAGGCTGGCGTGAAGCACGAAACGCTCAACGCCAAAAACAACGAACGTGAGGCGGCCATCATTGCCAAGGCAGGCGAGAAGGGCGCTGTTACCCTGGCCACCAATATTGCTGGTCGTGGTACTGACATTGTGCTGGGCAAGGGGGTAAAAGAGCTTGGGGGATTAGTGGTGATTGGTTCGGAGCGCCACGAATCTCGCCGCATTGACAACCAGCTGCGCGGTCGCTGTGGCCGCCAGGGAGATCCAGGCCTGACACAATTTTATGTTTCGACCGAGGATGACCTCATGCGTATTTTCCAAGGTGAGCGCATTCGTAGCCTCATGGACCGTCTGGGGGTAGACGAAGACACGCCAATCCAGAACCGCGCTGTGAGCCGTACGCTCGAGAGCGCCCAAAAGAAAGTTGAAGGCTACAACTTCGACGCGCGCAAAAATGTCGTGCAGTACGACAACGTTATGAACCGTCATCGTAAGGCCGTCTACAGTATTCGCAAGAATATCTTGTTGGGCGAAGACATTTCACCAAAGATCCAAGAATTACTTGCTGAGCAGGTTGGGGTGTTGACTGCGCTGCCCATTAAAGAGCATCCGCAGATGCCGCAGGAGATCGAGGCAATCATTCCGCTCGAAAGTAAAACGCTCAAGAGCGTTACTACTGAAGAGAAAGACAAAGAACGCACCAAGAAAACTCTTGAAGCCGCTCAAAAACTTTATAAACAGCGCGAAAAAGAACTTGGCGATGAGCTGATGCGCAAAGTAGAGCGCGAAGTCTACCTGCAAGTTCTCGACACGCTCTGGATGCAGCATCTTGAGAATATGCAGCATCTCCGCGAGGGTATTCATTGGCGCAGCGTTGGCCAGCGTGACCCGTTGGTTGAGTATCGTCAGGAGTCACAGCGGGTTTTTGAAACATTGCAAGCAACACTCCGCGAAGAAGTATTGCGTGCCATTTTCCATGTCACTAAAGGAGACGTCCAACAAGCCCGCCAGGAGGATTTTACCACCGAACTCACTAAGGCTGCCGAGCATTCGGTAGAACAGGGCGTAAATGAGGTAAGCGATGTCGAGCACAAGGCCGACTTCAAGAAAGAAACTGCCCACGACGAGGCCGCCAAAAAGAAAAAGCACGACGATCTTCGCAAAAAACGCAAAAAAGAGCGCCAGAACCGCAAGAAGAAAAAGTAGTTGCGCGCTTAGCCTATAGTCCGGCATAGTATGTCCAGGTAGTCACAATCCGAAAGGCGCGCGTGGCCAATATGCTGAACATTGCAATATGGGTACTTACGGCCCTGCAAGCAGTACCCTTCTTGATATTGGCGGGGGTTGTCTTCAGCCAAAAGGGTGGGTTGCGCATAGTATCTATGGTGTTGGCGATTTTGTACGGGTCGTACGTTCTAGCGACCGCCTTCGCTGGCACTCGACAGAATACCTATAACCTGACAGTGTGCGCTGTTATGGTGCTCGCTGGCGTGGCGCTTCTTGTGGGCCGGTTCATGGAGGATAGGCAGAGCATCACCCCCCTCGGGATCTTTGGCGTGCTCGGCTACGAGGGGTTAATCGTGAGCTATGCGACAGTGCGCGTACTGCAGACGGCCGGACGAGAAGACTGGCTGTGGGCGCCCATGACTGTCGCCGCTGCCGCCGTCATCTCTTTGGTCATAACCTGTACGATAGATTAAGTGACACCGGCCGTTACCCAGTATGGTCCGCCATCTGGGTAACGGCGTCGTTTTTGACGGTTCCGTTTGGCGAATTTTTACGTACAAAATGACGATAGGTGTAGGTTATATGTAAAAAAGTACTAGATTTTTAATATTTTAGTGGGATAATATGCTTAAGGTGCTGACCACGGAAGGAGCGCACCATGCAGGAAGGGATCGAGTTTGTTCGCGGTTTTGGCGCGGCACTCCAACTCCTGACATTGTTCATGCTCGGTATGACCGCCCATGGTCACCGAACGTGGGCACGCAACCCGAACGGGGCGGACGCGTCGCCGCGTTACGCGCACATCACCTGGCAATTGAACGCCGTTCTGGCCGTACTGTTCGTTGGTTTCATGATTTACGTGATTCTCGGCGGGCGCGATGCGGCATTCATCTGTGTGATGGCCGCGGCGGTCATATTGTCGTGTCTGCACATGGCATTCCTCTGCTACGAGAGGGGCCACAAGCCGTTTGTCGGCATCATGATTGGCGTCGCCTTGTCGTTCTTCGGGTACGGCGGCATGCTGATCGGGGGACCCCTGTGGGTCCAGACGTTGGCCGCTGTCCTCATGGTCCTCGGCATTCTGGGTGGCTTGATGTCACTTCTGATGTTGGACCCCAAGCAAGAGACAGCCCGTGCGACATGAACAACCGGTTCTGCAAGGTGGGGGAGGGCGCACGCCAGTAGTGTGTCCACCCTCGCCTTGCGCCGGATCTTCCCACTAGGGGAGCTTTTTTATTTTGTTCCTAGATATTCTGATCTTAAAAATGGTACGATAGGTAACAGCTATGAAACACTCTGTAGAAGAAGTTGTATTACTTAATGGCAGCCGCGGGTTGCTTATCCACGTACCAAACGCAACGGTCATGAGCTATGATTTTGAATTCAGGGCCGGGCATGACTATTGCAACAATGAAGAGATATACGAAACGCCCCACATTATGGAGCATATGGTACTCGGCGCCAATGAAGCATTCCCTAACGCCCGTATTTTTAATGCCGAACTTGAGAAGAACGGGGCTTATAGCAACGCCAGCACTAGTAGTGCGAGCCTAAAGTACGTTGCTGACTGTGCGGACTTTGAATGGGAGCGCGTGCTCGATTTGCTGCGACTTGCCATTAGCAAGCCACTTTTTTTGCAAGATGAATTTGCCGCCGAATCAGGGAATGTCAAAGAAGAGCTTACCGGCTATCTTAATCAAAATAGCCGTGTTTTGTGGCAGCGTATCGGTCAAGCGAGTGGCGAGCGCTTTTTGAACGACGAAGAGCGCTTAAAAACTCTCACCAATGTCAAACTCAAAGATATCAAAGAACATTATCAGCGCACGCACACCAGTGATAATCTCCGGTTTATTATTGCTGGCAATCTTAAGGAAGAGCGCAAGAGCGCAATCATGAAGATGCTAGAAAAATGGGGCTTGCCGCGTGGCGAGCGCTTTGCATTGCAGCGAGAAGAATTAGTAGGCTCTATTGAGCCGATTCATATTGTACGCAAAGACGTTGAAAACGTGGTATTTGGCCTAAGCGTACAAGCTAACTGGCGTATGCCAGATAACGAAAACGATGCTATGGCCGTGCTTAATCATATGCTCACTGGCACGCTGCACTCGGCAATTCTGGGTCGCGCCCGCGAAAAGGGGCTGGCATACGGCATGTGGTCAGACTTTGTGGTTAGTGACTCAGCGAGTGAATGGGACTTTGGCGGTCAGGTCAGCCTTAAGAATGCACCGAAACTATTTGCCATTATGTGTGAAGAAGTAGGCAAAGTGCTCGACGGCAAAGTAACCCAGGCCGAAATTGACGCTTCAAAGCAATTTGCGCTAGGCAAGCACCAGATGGGCTGTCAGACTGTTGGTTCAATTGCCGGCTGGTATGGCCGCCGTTATTACTTTGACGGTTACATAGATGACTACCTTGACCGGCCAAAGGCTATAGCGGCAGTGGACAAAGCTACCATTGTAAAAGCAGCCAGTGACCTTATTGAGGGCAAACGATGGGCATTTGGTGGACTGGGCAACAGTAGCGAGAGCCAATTAAAAGAGCTGCATGTGCAGCTTGGTGCATTATTCAAATAGGTGTGTGACAAGCGGACGGGCCCTGGCGGACGAGCGTAGTGCTTACGCTCGTCCGCCGGTTGGTTACGCCTCGGCGGTGAGTCCCTGGTAGATCAGTTGAGCCAGATGTGGAAGCAGTTTGTCTTCCTGTCGCCGGTTTATCATTTCCCGGAGCAGGGCGCGGACAGATGGGATCTCCTCGAGAAGAGGAGCGAACTTCACATTCTGGAGCAGGAGGACAAGGTTCAAGCGCGCCGTCTCGACATACCCCTGGCTTGCTTGGTCCACAACCTTGGCCTTGAGTTCACTGGCGAATTCCGCCAGCAAGGGGCCATTGGTTGCTTGGAATCGTTGCCACAGCGCCTCGCCGTACTCCGGGCTGGGCTCTTTGAACACCTGAGCGACCGCATCGGCATTGTCGATGCCCTCGAATTGCGCTTCGAGTGCCCTGAACAGTGCCGCAGTGGGGTCATCTTGATTGACGCCGACGGCCGCAAGAGGCCCACTTTCTTCCTGCTGTTCGGAGCGGTACAGATCGATGAAGATGTGCCGTCTGATGGGGTCCATGCCTACCTCCACAGTGGGTAGTTGGCGCGCGAATAGACACGCCCGCTGTCGCTCCCCAGTCTACTTAACAAGGCCACTAAAAGCAATATATGCTATCTGTGGTCAAGCTTTTTAACGGCGTGGATAAAAGCTTCGCCCCGCGCATTAAAGTCTTTATACAGGCCAAAGCTGGGGCTTGCGCAAGAAAGCAGCGCAATCTTCCCCGGATTAGTGTGCGCAGCGGCCCACTGTACGGCTTGGTCCATGTCTTTTGTCTCGAGAAAAATCTTGTTACTGTCTTCAGGCAAGAGTGCCTTCATGCGTTCACCAGTAGCCGGGAAGAAGATAAGCTGTTTAATGCTGTCAGTTGCTGCAATGCGCGTCATGAGCTCGCTAAAGTTGTAGCCTCGGTCAAAACCGCCTAGAAACAGAGTTTCTACATTGTCACCGAGCGCGTCAAGCGCTGCCAAGGTTGCTTCCGGGGCAGTGGCAATAGAATCGTTTACCCATTCAATATCCCCGTGAATGCCAAGGCTTTGCAAGCGGTGGGGAAGGGGTTCTGTTTCGCGCAGGATGCGCAGGGCAAGCCCGTCTGGAACGCCTACGTAAGTCGCCACCTTGTAGGCTGCAGCCAAATTGCTGCGGTTATGCTCGCCAATAAAGTTAGTGAGCGACACATCGAGCGGGAAATCGTCTGGCACAAAGCCAATTTTGTGACCAGGACTTGCTTCCGCCAGTTCCTGGCATTCGCGCGAATTGGCATTGTAGAATACGGTGTCTTCCGGCGTTTGATGTTCGGCGATATTGCGCTTAGCTGCCCAGTAGCTTTCCACTGAGCCATGACGATCGAGGTGTTCGGGGAAGAAGCTTGTGACGACGGCAATGTTTGGACTGCGGCGTAGCGGCTCAAGCATGTAGCTGCTAAGTTCAATAACGAATGTATTGCCGGGCTTGGCATAATGCAAAAAATCAATCATGGGCAAATAAAGGTTCCCCATAAGGTAGGTGTGATCAGGGTCGTTTGCGTAGAGGGCGTTGTAGATGAGGGTTGTTGTGGTGCTTTTACCTTTACTGCCCGTCACGCCAATGGTGCGCACGCCAGTGTGGGCGATAGTGTCAAAGAAGATGACGGCCATGGTGGTAATCTTGCTCTTGACCCGCTCAAGTTCTGGCAGGTTGGGGATGCCGCTGCTGCGAATAATCACATCGAACTGGTCAAGATTATCCAAATAGTGGGGGCCGACTTGCAGCGCCGCGCCTTCGGCAGTTACGCCCGCATTGCTGTCTGCAATTGTTATTTTGGCGTCGGGCGCGTAAATGGCCAGTGCCTTTTGCATCGAAGCGCCCTCTAAACCATAGCCGAGGAGGCAGATATGTTGGCCGTTGAGTTCCGTGATTGTCATGCGTCTAGCTCCTCTTTGATTATGGCGGCAATATAGGGCGGAACATCACGATAGTCTGGGGTGAGCTGCTCTTTGACGAGTGCTTTCGGGTTGGCAATGGTGGGCAGTATGGTATCGATGAATTCTTTACCAATAATGGTGTTTGCATATTCCTGACTGCGTGTCGCCATATACAGCGCCGCTTGCGTTTCCTCTGGGGTGCCAACGCACTCGAACGGTTTAAAAGCTTCTGCGCCCCATAGTTGGCGGTATTGGGGCAGGCGCTCTGCGTCGTCGAATATATTCTTACCGAATATACCTACGACTTTTTCCATAGGGAGGAAGGCGGCAAACAGGGCGAATACAAATGCGCATTTATCACATTCGCAGCACCAACGGCCGGTGTGCGGGTTTTCGTCGAGCTTGTTCCAAAGCCAGTTTTGGTTGCAGCTGGTTACATGACTAAAGTAGCGCGGTTCGCGCACAAACAGCTTAGCAACGGCAAGCTCACTTAACGGACGCAAGGCGTTTAGGTAGCGGGTTTGGCGAGTGACAAAATTTTCTATGTATTTGGCCATCATGCGTTCAGCTTCATTACTCTTGCTCCACTGATGATTAACCTCCATGCCTAGGTATTCGACATTGCCATAGTCTGAGCTGCGCTCGTTACTAAAAAAGATGCTGTCAAAGCCATATAGGAGCGCAATACTCAATGCTAAAAAGGTAACATAGCCAGTTATGGGAACATGGCCGTTTAGTGCGCCTTGCTTGTTGAGCTCAAATAATTGCGGGTCAAGAGCCCGGTCTAGTTCAAGTAGGGGCAATCCATTGAGTTCTGCGAGTTCTGTAATAAAGCGATGGCCCTTCATGCGGAAAAGAGTAATGTCTATGCCGCGTTTTTTAAGTAACTCAACCGTAACCTGCGAATCCTTGCCGCCGCCAAATGGCACAAGCGCCTTTTTGGGTGTGGGGAGCCCGGTAGGCTGGATTGCGTCGGGTGCATCGGCGTGGGATGGGAAATTAACTACATCATGATAGTCAATATTGTTTTGATAAAAGAATTCGCCCAGGCCTTTGGTATAGAACTCATTCCAGAACGCCGCTTGCTGGGTGTTTAGTTTGCCGCTGTTCACAACAATTTCTGGCGGACAAAATGCTTTAAAATAACTCACGCCGCCAGCGAGGTGCAGCCCGAATAGCGCTCGCTGCACATCTGGATTTGTCGGGTCTGCTAGCGGTTTTTGAGGGAGGGTGATGGTTTCAGTAAAATGCAAATCGTCATCAAAGCTGTACGTGAGTGTAATCTGGTTGTCCTCAAGCCGGTACGAATCAAACACAAAACGGCGGTACGTAGTCATGGCCAAATTATACCAGGATTATTGCAGATGGGCGCTGTGCCCGGGCCCGGCTGGGAGATGCACCCGCCGGACCCGAGTGTTATTTCAGAAGAACAGCATGATGGCCGCGGTGGGTATGACGGCCAGGGCGGTGAAGAACACGAAGTCCCAGACGTAGTTCTCGAACACGTCCTGCCAGTTGCGGCGCCACCAGAGCAGGCCGACCACCAGTGTTGCCGCTGAGTTCGAGATTGACAGCGGCGACTTGAAATCGTGGTGCCCATGGCCCGTGGCCACGTAGCCCAGGTGGAAGATGCCGTAGAAGGCAGCTGCCAACAGGGCAGTACCCACAATGCGGGCGAGAATCACCACGGATGTAGGCCAGCGGTTTTCTTCCTCGCGGTCGCAGGATGGTTCGGCCGTCGGTTGAATACTCATGGTGTTTGAAACCTCCATTTTATTGGAGAGGCCCATCTGCATACGCGTGGCACACAGCGGGCCACGACCAGTCAACAGTAACATAAATAGCCACCCTGCGGGGTGGCTGTGGATAAGTCTGTGTTGCCTGCCTCTCTCCGCGCCGTCATTGCTGGCGCGGAGGAGGCAGTGTGGCAGGTGTATCGGCGGAGGAGCGCGGGCTAGTTGCCCAGCATCCCACCGCATTGGTTGGTCGGTCCCAGGTCTGTCAGCACCCACAGGTTGCGCGTGCCGAAGGTATCGCCGATGTCGCTCGTGGCCACCCGGTACTTATTGCCGGGGGTGAGGCCGCGGTACTCCTCGGCGGCTTGCTGGGCATCACGTGAGCGACCGTCGTAGTCGTCGGTGCCCTCGAGCGTTCCCTTGGCCACCACGAATGTATCCGAGCTGGTTTCCACGGCGTCGTACGTGACGTTGTTGGCCGAGTACGTGACCTTTTTACAGATCACGATATCCTGGACCGCCGCCTGGGCTTCCTTTGCGGCATTCGCGGAGCTGACCTTGTCGGCTCCGACGTACGCCACGATGGCGGCAATACCGCCGCCGCAGCAGCACAGTGTCAGCACCGCCGCGATAGTCAAGCCGATGATGATCGGCTTCTTCTTGTCACGCAGTCGTTGCGGCCGTTGCGGTGCACCGCTCGTGGGTGCGTTGGTGGGCGGAACGGGCATGGCTATGCTCCCATCTGTCGCCTCGGGTTTAAGGCGAACTGCGAGTGCTTCTTAAAAAAGCAATCGCAGTTCGCCTTAACGTACACCTGTCAAATGACGTGTCACACAAGGTATGACAATCGTAAATATTATACAATTAATATTGGTGTAAGTCAATATATTGTATAATCAAACTAATGGACGATTTAGTCAAGAAAATAGATGCTCTGACAGAGCAAAGTGCGGCTGGTCTAAAAAAACTGAATGCACCAAAACTCGAAGCAGAGATAAAAGAACTGCAGCGCCAGATGACTGCGCCTGATTTTTGGGCCGACAACCTCGCAGCTCAAAAAATCGCCCAACGCGAAGCTAAGCTGCGCGCTCAATTAGAACCCTGGCAGCAGTTGCGGCAAGAGCTGCTCGACACAAAAGAGTTGGCGGCTTCTGGCGACCAAAGCCTTCAGGGCGAGTTGGTGGAGCAGCTGGCGAGTTTACAGGCTCGTTACGATGCCCTTAAGCACGATTTGCTTTTTAGCGGTCCTTACGATGATCACGACGCAATCCTTCGCCTCAGTGCCGGTGCGGGTGGCACCGACGCTCAGGATTGGACGCAAATGCTTGAGCGCATGTACTTGCGCTGGGCTGAGCAAAATAATCTTAAGACAGATGTTATTGAGGAATCACCTGGCGAAGAAGCCGGCCTTAAAAGCGCCACTCTTAGCTTTAGCGGCCCCTATGCGTACGGGCGGTTAAAAAGCGAGCACGGTGTGCACCGCCTGGTGCGCTTAAGCCCTTTCAATGCTGACAACCTGCGCCAAACCAGCTTCGCACTTGTAGAGGTGTTGCCGCAAATAGACGCCCCAGAAGAAGTCCAAGTAGACGACAAAGACCTTCGCATAGACGTTTACCGCAGCAGTGGGCACGGCGGCCAAAGCGTTAATACTACCGACAGTGCCGTACGCATTACGCATCTGCCAACCGGTATTGTGGTTGCCATCCAAAACGAACGCAGCCAGCTGCAGAATCGTGAGACTGCGCTCAAAATTTTACGCTCCAAGCTCGCACAGCTTCAGTTGGAGCAGCACACCAAAACGCTGAGCGAATTAAAAGGCCCTACCAAATCAGCCGAGTGGGGGAGCCAGATCCGCAACTACGTTTTGCACCCGTACACTTTGGCTAAAGATGCGCGCACAGGTCACGAAACACATGATGCCCAGGGCGTGTTAGACGGTGCGCTCAATCCTTTCATGGAAGCGTATTTGGCACACCATTCTCACGATCCAAAATAAATAAAGTTAAGCATGTGTTTTTTCGCATGATACAATGGCGCCATGGATAGCTTTCGCGCAGTACAAACCCATAAAGCTAGCATTCCTTCAACCGGCCGCACGCCTCAATTTTTGGCCAAACAATATGGCTATGACTCAGCCAAGCAATTTGCCGACGCCATTCCGGAGTCGGCAATTGTTATAGATGTAGGTGCTGGCGTATCGCGCCTTGGGCACTATGTTGCTCGGTGGAGGCCAGATGTAAAGTGGGTGAATGCTGATTTGGCATATGCCAATCCGGCAGTACTGGAAGAAGCGTCGAGAAGCGTGCCCAAAAACCTCAAATTTGTTTGCGGCGACGTGATTGCTTTTTCACCCGAGCTGCACGCGTACCAGGGCAAGGCCCACCGCGTGTATTCGTATTGGATGATGCCTCATTTATCTTTGAGCAATGTCATGCTTGCCGAAAAAGCCGCCGGCACCATGTGGGAGCTTCTCAATGCCCAGGGGCAATTAGCTATCGGCCCAATCCGTAGCGGCTGGTGGTATTACAAGCACTCCTTGCAATTTAGCAAACGGACGCCCAAGGCCGAGGTTGCTAGAGTGGTGGCACGAGCTACTAAGCTCCATTGGCTACCGCGCAAGGTCCAGGCGCTTGGCAATAAGTATAATGTCCATGTCGGCAACCATATTTTGGCTGCCATACATTGGTGGCAGGCCCGCCGTTCATCGGATAGGGCAGAATAGCTGCCCCGTATCCTTCATAATGCTCCCGCTTCGGGGCATTTTTTGTATCTTATGTTACAATTATTCTGATGATTTTGCTGGATAGGGTCACTAAAATCTTTGGCAAAGAAAATAAGCCGGCACTCAATCGCGTCAGCTTGCACATAGAGCCAAAGGAATTTGTTATCATCGTCGGCACGAGTGGTGCCGGCAAGTCCACTTTGCTTAAATTACTCACGCGCGAAGAAAAGCCGACCAGTGGCAAAATTGTCGTTGGCGGCATCGATTACGACACTCTCAAAGACAGAAATATTCCGTTATTACGCCGCAAAATAGGCGTTGTGTTCCAGGATTTTAAGCTTCTGCCGCAACGCACGGTGTTTGAAAATGTTGCGTTTGCACTTGAGATTGCCGGTATGAGCAACCGCGAAATCAAAAATACGGTACCCAAAGTTATTGAACTGGTGGGGCTTGCTGGCAAAGAAGCAAAATTTCCCGGCGAGCTGTCGGGCGGTGAGCGTCAGCGTGTGGCAATCGCACGTGCTGTGGTGCGCCAGCCGAAAATTCTCATTGCAGACGAGCCCACCGGCAACCTCGACCCTAAACATAGCTGGGACATTGTGCGCCTCCTCGAAAAAATCAACCGCTATGGCACGACTGTTCTGCTCACTACGCACAACCAAGAGATTGTTAATAAACTAAAACGCCGGGTCATAACCATAGACCACGGCAAGGTCGTCGCCGATGTCGCGCAAGGCAGCTACAGGCAAGGCGAATAGGAAGCGGGAAAAGACGATGCGACGTAAATGGATTACGATGATGCGGGTTGTGCGCTACGGCGTAAGCAACTTTTCGCGCAACGCGTGGCTGACTACTGCCGCAACCATTGTTATGGTACTTACGCTCACCATTGTGCTTGCCACGCTCACTTCGCAATTGGTGTTCAATGACACTATTAAGCAGCTTCGCGATAAAATTGATGTTTCAGTGTACTTAAAAGACGATATTAGCCAAGATGACCAAAAAAAATTAGAGCATGCGCTGAAGTCGCTGCCCATTGTTACGGGCATTGATTATGTATCAAAAGAGGAAGCGCGCGAAAAGTTCATCCAAGATAGTAAGGGTAACATTGCCCAGTTGCAGGCTATCGATGCGCTCGATGGTAAAAACCCACTCCCAGCAAGTTTGCGCGTGTACGTGAACGATACAAACAAACTCAATGTCATTAATGACCTTCTTAATAAAGACGAATATGCCAATATGCAGGCCAAAAAAGCCTCTACGGCCGGTCCGCGCCGCGAGGCTATAGAAAATATCGCGCGTGGCGCGCAGTTTACGAGTATTGGCGGATTGGTTGTGTCGGTTGTATTTGTAGTGATCTCGGTGATGATTATTTTCAATACCATTCGTATGGCCATCTTTAACCGGCGTGACGAGATTGAAATTATGAAGCTCATTGGGGCAGAGAAGAGCTTTATACGCGGTCCATTTATTGTTGAGGCAAGCCTCTACGGAGTGATCGCTGCGTTTCTCTCCACTGCGCTAGTGTACGCCACGCTGAGTGTGCTGACTCGTGCTGACATTGCTGCGTATGGCATAAAGGCCGATCCAACATTGCATGTCTTCACAGCTTTCATGCCACTTGTGATTCTTTGTCAGATTATTGTTGGTATAATAATTGGCATGATATCGTCCACCCTTGCTATGAGGCGATATCTTAAGGTGTAGAGGTTGACGACTTATGGTTTTTAGGCTATTATTAAAGCGCTTATCGTTATGAAAATACAAAAGCTCAAAACCACTCTTTCTATCAAGCAGCGCGTCACATTGGTGGTTGTGGCGGCACTACTTGCGGTATCTATTCCGCTATCGTCAGTTCACGCCGATAGTTACGACGCCCAAATTCGTGCCCTCCAGCAAGAGCAAGCTGCGCTGCAGGCGCAGGCCGCTCAGTTTAGGCAGCAAGCCGATACGCTCCAGAATCAGTTAAACGCGCTGCAGGCCGAAGCTAATATTCTACAGGGCCAGATAGACCTCAATAATGCTAAACTTGGCCAACTTAACGAGCAGATTACCCAGACCGAAAAGAAAATTAGCAACCAGCAGAAAGTGCTGGGCGACAACCTGGTTACTATTTATTTGGACAGCTCGGTAACGCCGCTTGAGATCCTTGCATCTTCAAGTAGCATTTCTGACTATATTGATCAGCAGGAATATCGGGATACTATTCGTTCGCAACTCCAGGATTCAATTACCACTGTTAAAAAATTAAAAGAAGACCTAGGCAAGCAAAAGAAAGATCTCGAGAACGTTATTGCCGATCAGAACGTGCGCCGTCAAGCATTGGCCGACAAACAGTCCGAGCAGCAAACTTTGCTTGCGCAAACCCAAGGTCAAGAGGCTGCGTATCAGCAGTTGGCTGCGTCGCGTAATGACCGCATTCGTCAGCTTCGCTTAGAGCAAGCGGCGGCTAACGCAAAATGGGGCGGTAGTGTTAGTTATGAGCCACGTGGTGGTGGTTACCCATCGTATTGGGCGGATATCCCCATGGACAGTACCCTCGACAACTGGCTTATGTACAACCGGGAATGCGTAAGCTATACCGCCTTTCGTATTGGCGCCTCTGGCCGCTATCAGCCAACTGGGTTTGGTAACGCTATCCAGTGGCCAGGCGCTGCCCGTGCCCGCGGCATCCCTGTAGATCGCAGCCCCCGGGCCGGTGACATAGCTGTCTGGCCAGTCGGCTATTACGGCCACGTTATGTACGTAGAGGCAGTCTCTAACGATGGCAGCATCTACATTAGCGAATACAACTTTGACTGGACCGGCCGCTACAGCGAGCGCACCATTAGCCGGGGCACATGGCAAGCGCAAGGCTTTGAGTTCATACATTTTTAGTGTCTCCTTTGATGGTTTTTTAAGTCCTAAATTCAGGTTTCCATGGAGATTTCGTGATAGTATCAGAGAAGCGAACAAAGCATAGGCACGTTTTAGGAGGGTAGTGTTTGTGGGATTTATAAAGAAAAAACCTGCTACTGCGGCGCATTCAGCCAGTCCGGCTAAGCCAAAGCGTCAAGTGGGCATGGGTACGTTATTCGGGGTTGTTTTTGTTGTGGCTGTGGCTGCATTTGTTGTTGGTACCCGCACTGAAAACGCCTTTGCCTGGTTTGGCTCTAAACAAAATGCCGACCTGCCTGGCCAGCTAGACTTTACAAGCGTCCAGCAGGTATATGACAAGTTAAAACTTAATTTTGATGGCCAGCTTGATAAGCAAAAACTTATCGATGGAGCCAAAAAAGGCTTGGTAGATGCGGCGGGCGACCCCTATACTGTCTACTTTACGAACGACGAAGCCGCCAAATTTAAGAATGAACTTGACGGTAAATTCTCTGGTATTGGCGCCGAACTTGGCAAGAAAGACGGCAACTTGCAAATTATCGCTACCATTGATGATTCACCGGCCCGTAAGGCGGGCCTGCTTGCAGGTGACTTAATTGTAAAGGTGAACGATGACGATACGACGAATTGGTCAATTGAACAAGCCGTCTCTAAAATCCGCGGCGACAAGGGTACAACCGTTAAACTGACGATTGTCCGGTCTCAACAGCTCAAAGAATTTTCAATTGTTCGTGCTGACATTGTTAACCCAAGTGTGAATGCTTCTATTTCGGCCGACAACATTGGTTACCTGCGCGTATCACGCTTTGCAGAGGACACAGAGGCGCTTTCTAAACAGGCGGCTGCAGATTTTAAGGCCAAGAATGTAAAGGGCATTGTGCTTGATCTTCGGGGTAACGGCGGCGGTTATGTGAATGCCGCAACCGCGCTCTCGAGCCTATGGCTCAAACAAGGCGATGTGGTAGTAGACGAAAAGGGCAACCAAAGCGATCGTGAGGTTGCAAATGGCAATAACATGCTTAGCGGCATTCCCACAGTCGTCCTTATTGACAGTGGTAGCGCAAGCGCCAGTGAGATTACTGCGGGCGCCCTGCACGATCACAACGCGGCAAAACTTGTTGGTGTGAAGTCGTTTGGCAAAGGGAGTGTGCAGCAAATCATCGATCTTACGAGTGGCGGCCAGCTTAAGGTAACAGTGGCAAAATGGTTTACACCTAATGGCATTAACATTTCCAAAGAAGGAATTAAGCCTGACATTGAGGTAAAAGTATCCGATGACGACCTAAGCGCCGGTCGCGACCCGCAAAAAGACAAGGCGTTCGAACTACTCACAAAGTAACTCGCCATGTGCTACACTAAAGGCATATTATGAATCCACCCAAGAAAAAGATTCTGCTTGTCGAGGATGATAAGGCGCTGGCAGATGTGTATGTCTCCCGCCTGCAACTTGAGGGTCTAGATGTGCGCCATGTGCTGAATGGCGAAGACGCACTGTCGGCCGCTCTTGAATACAAACCGGATTTAGTGGTGCTCGATGCCATGATGCCAAAGATTTCTGGCTTTGATGTGCTAGATATTCTGCGCAATACCCCAGAGACTATGAATGTTCGTGTGGTGATGCTCACAGCACTCAGTCAAGCCAAAGATAAGGAAATGGCAGAGAAGCTCGGCGCTGACGACTATCTGGTAAAATCGCAAGTTGTCATTGGCGATGTTGTAGATCGTATAAAGCATCACCTTGGCCTTAGTTAGTTAAGCATAAGCTTATTGACGATTATACAAATTTATGCTAAATTTGAATTATTAACCAATCAAAAACAAAAAGCACTTTATGGCAGCCGAAACACATAGCCCCAACTACGACGAAACCCAAGCAAGATTTAATAATTTTGTCGACACGCATCCAAATAGGCCAGGCCGCCATCGTAGTGGCCGGCACCGTAAAGGGTATGTCGAGGGTGGCAAGCCACAAGACAGCAAAGAGCATCGCGGTTTTCGTGAGCGTGCAAGCGCTTTACGCAAGCTTGGTAGCAAGGCGTTGAACGCTGGCTTGAATGTCTACGCTCGTGCCTATAGCAAGGGGGCGACGGAGCAGGCAGGCGTTATTTATGCCGACCACGAACGCGCAGCACAGGCTGAACATGCTCGGCGTCAGGCTGTTGAAACTCATCCGACGACTGAGCAACCGGCCACTGGCCCCGATCAATCGCATGCCCCTTTATTCGACCAGGATTTTCAAGAAAATAGTAGCCGGTTGCGCATACCTGCCTATGTTGGAAGGTTACATCAAGAGCCGGGCGATGCTGGCTTCAACGGTGTGGTAGATCATGCCGAGGAGCTCGCCACCCGCGGCGATGTATTAGTCGCGCCAGACGCCGAGGCTGCCGATATTGAACTGCCGGCCGTAAGAAGCGGCTGGGGGGATTACGACATGCCAGTTGCGGGTCGTCAACCTGAGCCTGTGCACTCTTACGGTAATGAGCAGGGAAGCGTTGTTGAAGAACCTGAGGCTCACTCTCGGACTCAGGCTGCCGGGATGGACGCTAGTGCGCCCGTAGATCGCCCCGCCCGTCACGGTGAAACATACGCCCAGAGACTGGCCCGTCGCAGGGCATATGTTGGGCATCACCGCGACCAACTAGTGGGTCGCGCCAGACACGCCGCAAGATAAAATACCAATAAGGTCAATAAAAAGACCCGTCATTTCCTGGACGGGCCTTTTTAATTCTTTTTGCAATATTTATTATTCTACAGTGACTTGGGTGCGTGGAGCAGTTTTGCCCGTAAAGCGCTTAATGCGCACTTTACGGAACCCAACGACGCCATCTTTGGCTGCATGAATGGTAAAGTCACGGCTGATAAATGTGCCGTCACCAGCTAGTTTCGTTTGGCCAACCTGGCGAACCAGAACTTCACCGGCGCGTACTTTTTGGCCGCCAAAACGCTTCACACCCAGGCGTTGGCCGGGAGAGTCATGTACGTTTTTACTAGTACCGCCTGCTTTTACGTGTGACATATTGTTCCTTACTTAACCGTTAACACTAGCAGCTCCCGCGCGACAATTTGGTCTTCGCGGTGATAAAGCAGATCACCTTCCGTAGGAGCATGCGTAAATCTCACACGATTATAGCCTAACGCCTCGAGGCGGTCAAGTAGTGGCAGGTGTTTAAACGTACTATTAGCACGCCAAGCGGGCACTGCGATAGTATGTCTAGTATTAGGTTGGAGTTGTGGGTGTACGTTTTTGAGAAATTTGCTAATGATGGTGTCGCAATCGCGAATGATTTCAGCTAATTTGTCTGGTTTTGGCAAGCCGCTTAACGGCTGGCCCAGATAGGTCTCGCAGACTATGTGTTCCAGGGGGGCGCGCCAGGTGGCAGAAGCGGCGTCGAGCACTTCCAGGTAGGGTTGGGTGCGCCGGAGGTAGATTTCGTCGAGCCAGTGGAGGTTGTCGCGGGTATAGCGCACCATTTTCTCGCTGGCGTCAGTCCCGTACACGGGGCAGCCAAGGAGTGCGGCTTCTTGGAGGACAACGCCAGTGCCGCAAAATGGATCGAGCACTTGCTCGCCCGGCCGCACCTGTGCCAGATTGAGCATAGTTTGGGCGAGTTTTGGGGGGAGCATGCCTACGAATGCATCACGGCGAGGCCGGCCGTAGTCGCGCCGGGCGTAGTCATCTATATCTTGCACCCAGCTGGTTTGGGCAATGGTGGTTTTGTTGCCATGCCGGATAAATAAAAGCTCCATGCCAAGTTCGCCGGTTAAGCCGTTGTGTAGCACCTGTGCGCTGTTAACAGCGGTGTCGTTACTTGGCACGACGCGGACGCTGCGCTTATCAGCGCGCGCGGCTTTTTTAATTTCTAGCCCAGTGCGAAATAGATGCTGTGCGGTTACCGGGAGGCCGTAGGCGCTGAGGCCAATTTTTACTTTACCCTCTGGCAAGTTTGCCAGGTGCTCGGGCAGGGAATCTATAATATGGCGAGTAATCTTGCGCCAGTCAGTAAAAGCGAGCTCCTGGAGCGGCTTTGCAATCTTAAGCACGCTGCCAAGCCGCGCGGGTTCGACCTCTGCGTTTATAGTGGCGGCATGGTCACCCAGGGGTGAGACGTGTACGGCGCCATATAAACTCTCGAGCTCTGCGAGCCCAATGCGTGGTTGCCGCCCAAGAATAGCGATAATCATGGTTGCATTATACATCAGGGGGAGATGGCCGGTCCTCCAATCTTCTGCTGTATAATGGGAAAAGTCTATGAATTGGAAGCTGTGGCTCAACCTCATTACGTTTATTGCGCTGCTTGTGCTTATTTGGTTTGCGCGGCACGATATTTTGTTGGTATTTGATCAACTGCGCAATCTTAACCTGCTCATTGTCGCTCTCATGATCCCAGCGCAGTTACTGGTGTATATTAGCCTGGCTAAGCTGTTCTATTGTTTCTTTTATGCAACGGGCACGCATCTAAAATTAAAAGATTTGTTTGCGCCAATGGTAGAGTTGAATTTTGTGAATCACATTTTTCCCAGTGGGGGCGTGTCGGGTTTTTCATATCTTACGCTGCGTCTGCGGCCATATGGTGTATCGACTGCAAAGTCTACATTGGCGCAACTGGCACGTTTTGCGTTTATGTTTATTGGATTTATTGTACTGTTGCTTGTTGCGCTGCTTCTTCTGGCATTTGAAGGACGAGTAAGTACTATTATGGTGCTGGCAGTAAGCGCGGTCACTTTTACGCTTCTGTTTGTCACGACGGTACTGATTTTTGTTATTGGGAGCGAGAGTCGTATATCGGGCTTTACAGGCACGCTCGCGCGTATGCTCAATCGCTTCATTCATATTTTTAGGCGCCGCCATCCGGAAACTATTTCGCTTGCCAATGTGAAGCGTACTTTTTTGGAACTGCACGAAGATTATATTCTTATTCGCAAAGACTTTGGGCGCATGAAGCAGGCGATGCTATGGGCTATGATTGCGAATTTGGCCGAGCTACTGCTTCTCTATTTGGCGTTTGCTGCCCATGGTACGCTCGTTAACCCCGGTGCTGTTATTGTGGCCTATGTAGTGGCTAACTTGGCGGGGTACATTGCAATTTTGCCTGGTGGCGTCGGTATTTATGAGCCGCTTATGACTGCGGTACTTATTTCGGGTGGGGTACAGCCCGCGTTAGCATTATCTGCCACACTGGTATATCGTGTTATTTCGTTGCTGCTGAGCTTGATAAGTGGTTATTTCTTGTACCATAAGGCGATCCACCGGTATGGAACTGCCAACGTTCAAAGTAAGTGAGCTAATTGCCATCATCAATCAAACGCTTGAGTATGCGTACCCAAGCGTCATGGTGGAGGGCGAGGTAGCCTCGTTTAAAGTGAGTAAAGGCAAGTATGTCTTTTTTGACCTCAAAGATGATGAAGGTGTGGTGAGTTGTTTTATGATGGTCTACCAATTACGTCATGCGCTGGAGGACGGCATGCACGTACGCTTAATTGCCCAGCCGAGGCTAACGCCTTGGGGTAAGTTTAGTCTGACGGTTCGCGAAGTGCTGCCGGTGGGTGAGGGGAGTATTAAGCGGGCGTTTGAACTGCTAAAGGCGCGGCTAGATAAAGAAGGTTTGTTCGACGATACGCGCAAGCGTGCATTGCCGCGCGTTCCTACGCACATTGGTTTGATTGCCTCTGTTGAATCAGCGGGCTATGTAGACTTTTTGAAGATTCTCGATGGCCGGTGGGGTGGGATTGAGGTGACAGTAGCCGATGTGCAAGTGCAGGGTATAAATGCAGCCGAGCAGATTATTCGGGCCATCGATCATTTTAATCAATTGGCGTACGTGCCAGAGGTGTTGGTAATTGTGCGTGGCGGTGGTAGTGCTGAGGACTTGGCCGTGTTTAACGACGAAGGGCTTGTGCGGGCAATTGCGGCTAGTCGTGTGCCAACACTTGTTGGGGTGGGGCATGAAGTAGATACGAGCCTCGCGGATCTTGCGGCAGATGTCCGCGCCGCCACCCCAAGCAATGCCGCGCAATTGTTGGTGCCAGATAAAGTGGCTATTATTTCCGAACTTACCCAACGCGAACACCGCTTGTTCGAGCGTATTGAGCGTCGTGTCGAGGCTATGCAGCACCTCATTGCCGATGCGCCGCAGCTTATGCTCGCCCGCCTAGACGCCTCGGTCGTGGAGCACCGGCGCCGGTTAAACCACGCTATTCGCGAGCTTAATCATCTTGATCCCAAGGTTGTGTTGCAGCGTGGATACGCATTAATTCGCGCTGACAATACACTGGTACGCGGGCGAGCAAGTGATGTAAAATCTGGCGATTTGCTGACAATCACGCTAGCCCGTGCGATACTAAAAGCAGAGGTAATGCATGTCGACCGCAAATCCTAAAAAGACACCACCATTACAAGAGCAACTCGCGCAGCTCGACCAATTGCTCGCCTGGTTCGACCAACCCGACATTGATTTAGACGAAGCACTGAAAAAGTTTGACGAAGGAGTCAAGCTGACAGAATCCATTAAGCACCGTCTGGCAACTTTTGAGAATAAAGTCACGATTTTAAAAAAGAGGTTTGACCAAGAAGCAATATGACACAGTGGATAATCATCGGCTGCATTATTTTACTCTTTGGGGCAGTCGTTTTTAGGGGTGCGCCCTACGTGCCCACGTTACGGCGGAGTGTCAACAATGCGCTCGATATACTTGATTTAGAGAAAGGTGACCTTATTGTAGACCTCGGCTCCGGTGACGGCGCCGTTTTAAAGGCAGCGGCAGCGCGAGGGTGGCGGGCGCTTGGGTATGAAATAAACCCTTTGCTATGCCTGGTGGCGCGTATTCGCTGTTTGCCGTATGCAAAGTTGGTCAATGTGCGCTGGCGCGATTTTTGGTTGGCAGACATGCCGCAAGACGCCAAGGCCGTGTTTGTTTTTCTGGCCGGTCCGCACATGCCTCATCTGGCCCGCAAGCTAACCGCCATCATGCAAAACCGCACAGAGCCGCTCAAGGTCTTGAGCTACGGGTTTGCGATTCCAGGGTATTTGCCTAAAAAAATCAGTAATGGCTTATTCTTGTATGAGCTCGAACCAGGCAAAGTTCATAGCCACGAACCAGAGTGGAACCCGCCGCGTAAATAACCACAAGGCCTTTACAAAAGTCATCGTCATTTTTACTATTAGAAGTATGAATAGCTCACGCGCTGCGGGTTTTGTACCCATTTCTATTATCTTGAATGTTGTGCTGACAGTACTAGTGCTCGCGGTGGGTGGCTTTGCTGTGTGGGCATATATGGGGTATCAGGACTTTAAAGAAAATTCAGACGCCAAAGTTGATGTTGCGGTAAAGGAGGCAAAAACACAACAAAAGAAAGAAGATGATACCGCCTTTGCCGAGCAAGAGAAGCTTCCGACCCGCCAACTGGTCGGCCCGGACGAGCTAGGGTCTGTCACCCTCGATTACCCCAAGACTTGGAGCGTGTACGTGGGCAGCAATGGCAGTGTAACACCAACCTATGAGGCCTATCTTTATCCCGGGGCAGTGCCGCCAACCAACAGTAATACGCCAAACGCATTGCGCGTTTCTGTCCTGAACGAGGCGTACGAAAACACCCTGCAGCAAATGGATCAGTTCCTAAAAACTGGCGACTTAAAAGCATCGAGCGTGACGCTCAATGGGGTGACGGGTGTTCGCTTTGACGGAAAGTTAAGCGTCAATACGCAGGGTTCAATGGTCGTCTTTAAAGTTCGTGATAAAACTCTAAAAGTCTTCACGGAATCAGAGACATTTCGTGGTGATTTTGACAAAATTATTTTGCCGTCACTGAAGTTCAATAAGTAGTAAAGGCGCTCATGCTTACTACTGATTGCTCATGCTACACTAGAGGCAGTGAAGGGTAGAAACACGCACGAGCAAAGTATAGCGGCGCTTGCCGCGGCCGCCCACGAGCTGAAGAGCCCGCTTACTTTGGTGCATCATATTGCGCAGACGCTTGCATCTACCGACCTTGCCCTAAGTGAGGCTGAGCGAGCTCAGTACTTACATCGGCTACAATTTACTAGCGAGCGTATGTTGCGCCTAGTGCAACAGCTGGCCGTAAGTTACCGGCTTGATAGAGACAACCAATTGGCGTTTCAATTTCAGGTCGAACCCCTCAATGTCATGGAAGTATGCGAGGAGGTAGCTCATGAGCTTTGGACCTATGCTAAGGAGTGCAGTCAAGAATTACGTGTTAAAACGCACAACTGTCCCCATTTGGTGGTGGCGAACAGGGAGATTCTTCATGACATTGTTGTAAATCTTGTGGACAATGCTATTCGTCACAATCAGGCGGGCGGGAAGGTCGATATCGCGGCAGTATGCCGCAGTGATCAGGTCCGTCTGACCGTCGATGATCAAGGTGCCGGTATGGCCCAGCGTGACATTCGCCGCCTACGCAGTACGCTTGGTACGCAACCCCAACCTTTCACTGGTCATGCGGGTACAAGCGGCCTAGGGTTATACATAGTTGGCCAATTTGCAGCCGCTATGGGCGGTAGCGTAGGCTTGGGGCGCCCTCGCTCTGGAACACGTTTTTTTGTAGATTTACTGCGTAGCCGTCAGCTAAGTTTATTATGATGGCCAGTATTCTTATTATTGAAGACGATCCATGGCTTGCCGACTGCTATCGTGTGTGGCTTGCTGCAGCGGGGTATGCCGTGCGAACCGTGGGCGATGCGCAAGCTGCGCTTGATGCGCTTGACGCGGTCCGGCCTGATGTCATACTGCTTGATATGTTTTTGCCACATGCTAACGGCGTGCAAGTTTTACATACGCTGCAGTCGTATGAAGATTGGGCGGACATTCCGGTTCTGTTATGTAGTAGCTCATTTCCAGATAACATGCCAGACCTTACAGCGTATGGTGTTCGACGAGTCGTTGCAAAATCGGATCTTAGCCCCTCACGTTTACAAGACGAGCTAAAAGAGGTGCTTTTGTATGCGGCCCTATAGCACGGAAGCAATAATCCTTCGCCGCACGAATTACAGCGAAGCAGACCGCGTTATAAGTTTTCTTACACCCGAACGCGGCAAGGTGAGTGCCATAGCAAAAGGTGTCCGCAAACCTAAAAGTAAGCTCGCTGGCGGACTCGAACTGTTTGCTGTTTGCGATATTACTCTCATGCAGGGCAGGGGCGACCTGGCGCTCGTGACAAGCGCACGTATGCGGCAATTTTACGCCGCTATCCTCAAAGATTACGACAGAATGCAACTGGCGTACGAATGCATAAAACAGATTAATCGAGCTACGGAAACAGTCAGTGAGCCGGAGTTTTACATACTGTTGCAGCACACTCTTGCTTGGCTCGATGACTTAGCGCTCGATTGGCGGTTGGTTGAGCTTTGCTTTAGGCTCAAGCTGCAAATCTTGCTGGGCCATGGGCTTAATCTCGCAACGGACCGTGACGGCGCGAAGCTGCAAGCTGACAAAACCTATCAGTATGATTTTACGGACAACGCCTTTTACACCCAGGGTGACAGAGGTACGTTTACGAGCGATCACATAAAATTACTACGATTAGCCAGCGTGAAAGATCCTATCGTGCTCCGGCACGTAGCCGGTATAGAAGTGGCTATAGACGATTGCCTGTGGCTTGCGCGGACCGCTGAAAGCTAGTTCTGCGCTTCGGAATATCTCGCCATAAAAAATGCACCACACCTTAATTGGGCGCAGCGCATGTGTATATAACTATAACGTCCGCCGGGCTAATTGCAAAGAGCATTTTGAGAAAAACGGGGGTGGACTGTATAATCAAACCAATATGGCAAACAATGAGGTGACTTTAGAGACATTGACAAGTCTCGCCAAACGGCGTGGGTTTGTATTTCAGGCTTCTGAAATTTACGGTGGCTTAGCTGGTTTTTGGGACTACGGACCGTATGGTGTTGAACTGGTGAACAACTTAAAGCAGTACTGGTGGCAGAAGTTCGTGCGCGAGCAGCCAAATGTCTACGGTATTGACGGCGCAATTATTCAGAACACCAAGTTGTGGAAGGCGAGCGGGCACATCGATGGCTTCAACGACCCGTTAGTTGAAGACACTGTTACGCGTAAACGCTACCGCGCCGACCATCTTGCTGGTGTAGACACGAACGACATCAAAAAACTGAACGAGCTACTTAAGGGTAAAAAGTCACCAGACGGCAACCCGCTTGGTGAAGTCCGCACCTTTAACATGATGTTCAAAACGTACGTCGGCGCGCTTGAGGACGAGGATAGCGTAGTATACTTGCGGCCTGAGACAGCGGGTGCTATTTTTACCAACTACGAGCTGGTGCGTGATACGACCCGGAGCAAGGTTCCGTTCGGTGTGGCTCAAATTGGGAAGGGATTTCGCAACGAGATCAGCCCGCGCGAGTTTTTATTCCGTGTGCGTGAGTTTGACATGTTGGAAATGGAGTACTTTACCCGCCCCAGCCTAGCGGAAGCCGACTTCAAACGTTGGAAGGAGTTCTGCTGGAACTTTTTGCTTGAGATTGGCGTAAGCAAAGACAAGATGGTTTGGTACCAGCATAAAGACGACGAGCGCGCCCACTATGCAGCAGACAGTTGGGATATTCAATACAAGTTCTTTGGTGGTGACCCTAAGGAGCTATGGGGGATTGCTAACCGCACCGATTTTGACTTAAAAGCACACAGTAAAGCAAGTGGCAAAGACCTGAGTTATTTCGATCCGGAGTCTAATGAGCGATTCACACCCTACGTGGTTGAACCAGCGATTGGCCTGGGCCGCATGTTCTTGTCTGTGCTCGACAGCGCATACACGGAAGAGAAAGTCGGTAATGAAACAAGAATTGTGCTCAAGTTTAAGCCCGAAATCGCTCCTGTCAAAGTTGCCGTTTTACCCCTTAGCAAAAAGCCAGACCTAAGCTCTCTATCTGAAAAAGTGTATAAAGAAATTGTTCAAAAGACCGGATGGAATATTGAATACGACGAGACACAAAGCATTGGAAAACGGTATCGCCGCCAAGACGAAATTGGTACGCCGTACTGTGTGACTATCGATTTTGAAAGCTTAGAAGACGGCCAGGTTACCATTCGCGAACGCGACAGCATGAAACAAACCCGTGTTGCCATTGCAGACGTTATAAATCACCTGAAACCCTCGTAACTTGTGCTTTATACTTAGATAGTAAATGGAGGTAGTAAATGGGATTTTTTGGTGCACTCGGTAAGATTATTCAAGGTAAACCAGTATTTGAGCCCAATCAAAACACGGGCCAGCCGCAAGCCGGCAGTGCAAGCGCCCAGCCTGTAGCTCCGCAGCCAGCTTCTAGTTCGCAACGCATCGGGCCTAAACAGCAACCAGAGGTAGAATTTGAGCAGGTAGTCTGCCAAACAAATGGTGTACATATGGAGTGTGAGGTAGAGATAAAAAACAATTCACATGGCCAAGTGGATCTCGACCGCTTACAATTTTTGGGCACCAACCATGATCTCGGTACGGTTTTGCGCGCTGGCGAAGCCCGGCAATTCCGCGTATATAGCGGTAACCGCCCCAATAGTACAGGCTACAGTAAGGTAGAGTTGACGGTTATAGACCAAACAGGCGATTATTGGCAGTTGTGGTATCACATAGATTTTAAAGCTGTAGGAGATGGCACCTATATTGTTGATCGTATCCGCTTGCAGCAGGTACGTGATATTTAGCTAGACCCGATGCCATATAATGGCAATATGAAAGCTTCACAAGTTATGGCGGCACTTGAGGCCGTAGCCGATCCGCTGCGCGCTTCTCATTCACAGCGTTTCTTTAAGACGGGGATAGGGGAGTATGGCGAAGGTGATGTTTTTTTGGGCGTTACGGTGCCCGCCATTCGGTTGGTGTGCAAACAATACAAAGATTTGCCGCTGCCAGAAGTGCAGAAATTATTCGACAGCGACATTCACGAACACCGCCTGGCGGCGGGACTCCTTTTAACCTACCAATACCCAAAATCCGCTGACAAAAAAGCCATTTACGATTTTTACCTGCACAACGTGCTGGCCGGCCGCATAAACAACTGGGATATTGTAGACACCACCGCACCCGGCGTCATGGGCCGCTACTTAGGGGAAACCGATGGCGACCGCGAGATTTTATTTAAACTGGCTCGTTCCGACAACTTGTGGCAAAAACGCGTTGGCATAATGAGCAGCTTTTACTTTTTTGTAAAAGGCGACGACCCAACGACAACGCTCGAATTGTGTGAGCTACTTGTTAACGACAAGCACGATTTAATCCAAAAAGCCGTCGGCTGGATGCTGCGCGAGATAGGGAAGCGGGTGGACACCAAGTTGCTCACGGACTTCCTCGACCGCCACGCAGCGACCATGCCGCGGACGGCGCTGCGGTATGCTGTTGAGCATCTGTCATCTGCAACCAAGAAGTTTTACATGAGTGCGAGAGGGATATGAACGAAAGAGCAAGAGACCTTTTGTCCAAGCCGGCCATTCTTATACCTCTTGTGAGTGCTGCCAGTTATGCAGTTGCGTACGGCTTCGAATCGAATTACCTTGCATATTTTGGTGTCAGCCACCATTTTATTGAGATATCCATCAATACCTTCGTACTATCTGCATTTTTTATTTCGATGGTGATACTTTTTGCCATCACGCCGATTAACCTAGTTCAGCCCATCTATCATTCATTGAGCAAAACGGGCTGGGGACGATTTTGGCGGTTTATGATTATGACTGGTTTCGCCTTGGCTATACCGATAGTTGCTATTGGGCTAAGACTAAACGTTGATACGTGGGCGTTACTGGGTCTATTTATGATTGTGTGGGGTGGAATTGTGCTAGCCATTATAGGTGATGAGCTGATATTTACGAGTAAACAGAAGGGGATCAAGAAGCGACTCCAATTCGCCTTCGATAAGAGCAAACCAAGATCACCTGGACTCCCCCTGCCTAAAGCGGTTGATTCGGCTTTGTCGGCAATTTTTGGAGTAGGACTTATCGTCAGCGTTGGTATGGTTGCTGGCGGGGTTTATGCGCGTTGGCAGGACGATTTTCTAGTTTATCACTGGGGGTCGAAAGATTATGTATTGATTTATGATCAGGGTGGCAGAGAAATTCTAAAAGAGCTGACCAATGAAAAATTGGGTAGTGAAATACTGGTCGTTACCTCGAAAGAGGTTGACCATATGACTTTTAAAGTTAGGCGAATAAAGGATATTAGATAATGCGTGAAATCGAAATCAAAGCCCGCGTAAAAGATAAGCAAAAGCTGCTGGATAAAATCGAGCAGCTTGGCATTACCCTTGGCGAGCCAAAAACCCACCACGACGTCGTGTTCTGTAAGCCTGGCCAAAAGGACTACGAAAAAGACAGTCTGTGGCTGCGCATTCGTACCGAAAACGGTAGCAAAGTTATCTGGACAATCAAAGGTGACACGGGCCGCAAGCTGGATAGCATTGAACACGAGGTTGAAGTAAGCGACGGCGAAGAGCTGGAGAAAATGCTGCGCCTGCTTGGCCATGAACTGTACAGCGACCTCACCAAAACCCGCCGCAAAGCAAAACACGGCGAGTTTGAAATTTGCCTGGACGACGTGGACGGCCTGGGCTCGTACATAGAGGTAGAGAAGTTATACGAAGATCACGGGGTCGATTACGACGCCGCCAAAGAAGAAATTTGGGGCGTGCTCGAAAAGCTAGGGATCGCCCGCGATGACCAGGAAGAACTCGGCTACGATGTTCTGCTAAAACGAAAAGCCTAATTTACTGTTCGCTACTGGGTATACTATGCTGAGAGTAAAGGAGTGCCATGGCTACATACGAACCGTCTGACATTATTTACACATCTGAGCATTTTATTTTGGTGCGCCAGCCACGGCCATTTGTGTCGCGCGAAGAAGGCGGAAATATGCGCATTTATGCCAAGCGCGAAGGCGTGCAGGAGCGCCGCGATTTTACACCGCAGGAAGCCGTAGACTTCATTCGGCTGTCTGCGGCAGCCGGGGAAGCGCTCGAGAAGGGCATGAATAAACGGGGCGTAAAGGTCGTGAAAATCAACTACGCTGAATTGGGTAATTGGGCATATAAATTTGGCCATACACTGGTATTTCATGAGCATATTTTTGGCCGTGTGCTTGGCGCGCCGCATCAACCTTATCCAGAGGCGGTACAGCTGCCTGATCGCGCCAGTGGGTTCTACGATACCTTTAAACCGCTCGACGATGACGACCTGCGAGCAATAAAGACAGAGCTTGAGGCAATCCTCGCCGCCCCCAAATTCTCCGACAAATCCCGGTGGAAACTAGTGTAAATGCCACAGCGTATTGGTATTTTTGCGGGTACGTTCGACCCGGTGCACCATGGGCATATAGCGTTTGCTAAGGCGGCAATAAAACTATGTCACCTCGATAAAGTGGTATTTTTAGCCGAGCCAAACCCTCGCGGCAAAGTAGGCGTAACAAGTGTTGCGCAGCGGGTGGCTATGTTGCAGTTGGCCGTACGCCATGACCCTGCACTTGAGGTGCTCCGGTTGCCAGACCACCAATTTACGGTAGCTAAAACACTCCCCAAGCTGCGGCAGAGATACAACAACGCACAGTTGGTTATGCTGTTTGGTTCAGATGTGGCTGCCACGCTGCATTTGTGGGCAGATGCTGACACTCTGCTTGCTCAAACCGAACTTGCTGTTGGCTTTCGTGAAGGGGTAGCGCCACTTTTGTCTGTACGGGCTACCATTATTCCAACTGCGCACGCTCACGTTGCGGCCAGCCATATTCGGCAGGGTGCTAGCAACGAAGTACCGGCCGGGGTGTGGCAATATATTAAGGAACATGGTCTGTATCAGGTATAATTTTGGTTATGGTTAAACTAAGTGCTGGTTTATTGCTGTACCGCAGTATGGATCATGGAATAGAGGTGTTGCTCGTTCACCCCGGCGGTCCGTTTTGGGCAGGCAAAGAAGACGGCGTATGGTCATTGCCAAAAGGTGAGTACAACAAAGCCGAAGAACCGCACGCCGCCGCCAAACGTGAGTTCACCGAAGAAACCGGTTTCGCTATTCCCGAAGGTGACCTGCTGCCACTCGGCGAAGTTACCTACGGCAACAAAAAAGTGGTCGCCTGGGCCATTGAGGGCGATGCTGATGTGGCGCAGCTCAAGAGCAATCTTATTACTATTGACTGGCCGCCAAAATCCGGCAAAACTATGGAAATACCTGAGTGTGACCGGGCAGAGTGGTTCGATCTCGCGACCGCCGAGATGAAATTAGTCAAGGGTCAAGTACCATTTATTCAAGCGCTTGCTAAGGTGCTGCACGTTGAGGCTCCAAAAATGGCCCCGCCAGAAGATGGCAAGCAACTAAGTTTATTGTAAGATTGAGACTAAAAGGAGACATATGTTTGCACGGCTGTTTCGGCTGATACACCACCGCTCAGATGAATTATTAGTAACGGCTGTCGTATTGGTGGGCGCTGCAGTGTATTACGTGCCCGGTCTTATGCCCCTGCTGAATTCGCAGGGATTTTTAGTGCAAAACGCTGAGTCGACGCAGGTTTACAATGATGTGCGCGATCATTTTGCTCGCGATGAGCCGTCGGCTATTATCCTTATGAAGCATAAAGATGGCCTGGAGGTGGCCAATCCGTCGTTTAAATCTGCAGTAGACGATGTTGTTACGCAGATTAAGCGCCAAGACGGCGTTGAAGCGGATAAAACGTTTTATGACACTGGGGCGGGGGAGTTTGTTTCTAAAGACAAACGAAGCACCTTTGCGACGGTAAGTATTCGCGGCGAGATTCCCGACCAAGAGGTTGTGGCCGTTAAGATTCGTGACCAGGTTAAGAATGACAAACTAGAAATCGCCTTCGCCGGTGTTGCGCTCATTAACCACGACATCAGCGAGCAAGTAGGTAAGGACTTGGCCCAGGCCGAGACTATTTCGTTCATTCTGCTGGGCATTCTTTTGATTATTGTATTCAGGGGTCTGGTCGCGGCGTTGCTGCCGTTGCTGCTCGGTGGGTTTACCGTGCTGGTAGCTATGCTTGGCCTGCGGGTGCTCGCAGAGATGACGACAATCGTAGAGTATGCACTGAACGTCATTATTTTGATTGGCTTGGGGCTTGCGGTTGACTATTCATTACTTATGGTCAGCCGCTTCCGTGAGGAGCTGGTGGTTCAGAAGGGCGATGCTTCAGAGGCGCTGCGCGTCACTATGGCTACTGCCGGCCGAACCATCTTCTTTAGCGGTTTGACGGTTATTATTAGCTTGCTCGCACTCTTGTTGTTCCCATTAGATTTCTTACACAGTATGGGTATGGGCGGCGCGCTTGCAGTGTTTGTAGCCATGAGTGGCGCCTTGGTGGTATTGCCAGCAATCTTGCGGCTTTTAGGGCGGCGTGTAAACTGGCTGTCGTTTGGGAGTGCCCGCAAGATGGATCAGTCGGCAGCCGACGGCACCGATTACATCCAAACAGAGAGTGTTTGGCACCGCACCGGCCAGTTCTTTATGCGTTTTCCGCTGGTAACGGTGGCGGTTACGCTCGCCCTGTTTGCTTTTGCGGTTACGCCGTTTCTGCGCGTTATTTTGGCGACGCCAGACGTCAAAGTGTTGCCGCCAACGAGCGCTGTGCGTCAAGCTACGGAGCGGCTCCAGAGTGATTTCTCATTTAACGACAATCCAATCCAGGTTGTGTACACGACCGATTACGATACACTCACCCGTCCCGAGGCCATTGGCAAACTGTATGATTACACCCGTGAACTTGCTAAGCAGCCAACTGTCCGTGATGTGCAAAGTATAGTGAACCTGCCGGGCCAATCCCTTACTAAAGAGCAGTATCAACAATTTTACCAACGTCTCGAAATGCAGCCCCAGCCGGTGCGAGAGGCTGTTGCCCGCTTAATGGACGGCAAGAAGGCCCTTGTTAATGTGAGTTTTACGGGTGATACGCTAGATTCTGCAACACAAGAACTGGTCAGGGATTTGCGTAATGTTCAACACCCTAATGCCGGCGTGACAGTCGGGGGGTACACGGCGCAACTTGTAGATCTTGTAGACGCACTACGTACGTATATTCCTTACGCGCTCGGGTTAATTGCAGTCACATTGTTTGTCCTTCTCTTTCTTATGCTGGGCAGCGTGGTGATTCCGCTTCTGGCAATGGTGCAAAATGTACTCAGCCTTGGGGTGTCATTTGGAGCATTGGTGCTGATATTTCAGGAAGGCTTCTTGGCTGATTTGCTTCATATGAATGTGGTCGGCTCGGTAGACGCAACACAGCCAATCCTTGTGTTTGCAGTGGCGTTTGGCCTTTCTATGGACTATTCAGTCTTCCTATATGGCCGCATTAAGGAAGAATACGACAAGTCTGGCGATACTAACGCCGCGTTGTTGGCTGGGCTGCAAAAGACTGGCGGTATTATAACGTCGGCAGCGATTTTACTGTTCGTGGTCGTGGCGGCGTTTGCCACTTCTCGCATAAGTATTATGCAGCAAGTTGGTGTTGGGTTGGGTTTGGCAATTTTGGTAGACGCCTTTGTGGTACGCATGGTACTGGTGCCGGCAACGGTGAAGCTGTTCGGACGGGTCAATTGGTGGGCGCCAAAGTGGATGAAGCGGCTGCATCATAAGATTGGGCTGAGTGAATAGGGCGCCCCGAGCGCCCGCTCATTCAACGGTGATCGGCGTTCCTAATTGCCACATAGCGTCAAACAGCTGACGCATCATGGCGTGGAGGGCTGGGTGATGGATCTCCATGGCCATTGCATTTTCTTTACTGTAGTCTAGCAGCGTTACTACGTGGTTATATATGTACATCTCAAAATTGATATGCAATACTTGCGGATCAATGTGGCGTAGTTCGCACATGGCTGGGTTAAAGGGTTCGAGCTCGGCAGCCGTGGTGCGTTCGGCATTTGTGAGATCATAACTATAAATCTGCTTTTCTAAAACACATTCACGATGACGTTTAGCGAAGGTTTTGTCTAGGTGCTGATGTAAATGGGCAGCCTCGAACACACGATACTCTTTATTTGCTTTCGTAAGATTCCAGTTGGCCTGCTTAAGGCCGGCTATGCCGTAGAAATGTTGCACGGTTGCTTTAGGCCCGTTGCTGCCGGCAAGGTGTTGCAAAAGACGTGACATGTCGGCAAGTTGGCCCCGAAGCTCTGCAGCCTCTGTTTCCTTGTCTGTGATCAATCCCTCCAGGCTTTCAAGTGGCAAGGCACGAAACAGCGTGCCATAGCTGAGCTGTTCGGCGCTCACTAGGCCGATTGCCTGGAGCGCTTCGAGATAACGATAGACTTGTGTACGGCTTACCCCTGTTGTTTTGGCGAGCTGCAGGGCAGAGCAGGGGCCTTCTTTGTTGAGTTTTAAGTATACGCGAGTCGCAGCCGGTTCAACGCCTGCTTTTTTTAGATATGCCTGGAGTTCCAACTCACCGTTCATATCTTTAAGTATGTCATGTGTCCGCAATTTTGGACACTACTTTGTGCAATCTGTGGAAAGTTATGTACACTGTGTCCGAGTATAAGGACAATAATATGATCCAGGAATTGTTAGTAGTCGTTGGGGCGAGTCTGCAGATAGGACAAGTCGCGCCGTTTTTAGTAGCTATGGCGCGGGGGAGTGCAAAGCCCAATATAGTGTCCTGGTGTACATGGACGGTGCTTACGGGCATTGGGTCGGCGGCCGCATTCATATCTGGTGATCGGCAAGCTGGTGTTATCGTAGGGGCAAACGGTTTAGGCACTGCTGCGGTAGTAGTGCTGGGTTTTTGGCGTGGATATGCCAAACTTACCCGTTTTGACGTCCTGTGTCAGGTAGGGGCTTTGTTGGGTTTTGCTACTTGGCCCTTGTTACAAGGGCCGTTGTTGGCGGTTATTATTGTGGTAGTGATTGATGCCGTAGCCGCAGTCGCTACTTTGTATCATGCCTATCGCAGGCCGTACGAAGAGGTTTGGTTAACGTATACGCTTGCGGGTTTAGGGGCACTATGCGGGCTATTTGCGCTTAATGAGTTCACTATTGTCAGCTCGCTTTATCTGTTTTATCTCGTAGTTGCAGACATGCTTATATCGGCGGTGATTTTGGTTAGGCGGCGGATGGCTGCCCTGTAGCTGCGGCATGTTCGAGATCTTCATAGAGTTCTGAGCCTGCATCGCGCAAAAAGAACGGATCAGCGCCACTGTCGTCGAAGGTATGAACGAGGTAATGGTTAAAGTTGCCCGGCGTCAATGCTTGTACCCGGTAAGCAAGGCGGGTGACCGCTTCGAACTTCTTGTGGAGCTCGGGTGCAAATTGGGTGAGTGGTTGGGCTACATTGATGGCGCGCTGAAAGTCTGCGGCTTGTCGTAAAAAGCTGTCAGCCACACCAAGAAGAATATCGAGTGCCTTATCCATAGGCACAAACTGCAGCGCGTTACCGACCACCAGATCATCGGGCATAATGCCATGGTGTTGCAAAAAAGCAACGAGCGCTTGCCACTGGGTGTAAATGCGCTGTTCAAGTTCGGTTTTGGGCGGGAGCACAAGGCCGTGTACGGCTCCAATGTAACTGACAATAAGACCGTTTTCGGGCAATTTTTTGAATAACGCAGGGATGGTCTCTGGGGTGGGCGGGGAGATGAAATACACTGTGTAGCAGTTGTCGGGAAGGGGCAGTGCTTCGGCGGGGGATGCAACGTAAATAGAAGCATCTGGACTATCAAGCGGGGACCTTGCCACGAACTGGAGCGTTTGCATATGCATAATAACGTGTGTGAGTCGCAGAATTTCTTCGGCATTTAGGGTGCTGGCGCGTAGCTTTAATAATTTCCGGGCGGCCTTAAGCCACTGTTTACGGACTGAGCTCAGTACTGCTCCGGGATTGTCGCATACAATAAGCGCCGAACCTAAATATTGGCGTGATTGCAGGTGCTTCGCAATATCGGCCGCCAGGGTAGCCGAGGGACTGTTTGGCAGGGCGCGGGGTTCAAAATAGAGCTGCTTCACTGTTGTATCCTGGGGTTTCATAATAAATGGTGTTGACGGAAGCTGAATGCTTCGGTCTTAGTTAGGATTATGTGGTCGCGGAGTGGTACGCCAAGGAGGTGGCCGGCGGCTGCAAGTTGCTGCGTAAGCTCACGGTCTTTGCGGCTTGGCGTGGGCATGCCGGACGGGTGATTATGGGCGACAATAATGGAGCCGGCTCTATCCATGAGCGGGTCGGAAAATACTTCGCGCGGATGGGCAAGGACGGTATCGAGCGTGCCGACAGTAATGGTGCGCTGAGCAATGAGCCGTTGGCCGCCATCGAGAGAGAGGGCGACAAAATACTCTTGTTGCCGGCCCCGAATGCCGTCCAGCCGGGAAATTATATCGTCTTGCGTGCGAAGAGGCTGCACATCTCGTACTAAATGACGCCTGGCAAGCTCAAAACTCGCGAGCAGCTTACCTGCCTGTGCTGAGCTAACCCCATGCAAGGCAGTGAGTGTTTCTATAGTTAGAGCGGCGCCGTCCCGTCTGAGTACTTTTTGAATTTGGCGAGCGATACTACCCACATCTGCCGCGGCATTGCCGCTGCCAATCATGACCTCAAGTAACTCAAAGTCAGAGAGCGCCGCCGCACCTTTGCGCTGTAGCTTTTCGCGCGGGCGGTCGAGCAGGGGCACATCTTGCATACGTCTTATTTTTGGCACACGGCAAGGGTAGCATAGGTTCCCTCGGATTAAAATAGTGTTTTAAATTTCACGCGTTTTAGCCGGCGCGCAGCGTATAATTAGTCATAAGTAGGAGGTGGTATGAAAGTTACACGGTACCCGCAATCTTGTCTGTTACTAGAAAAAGAGGGCCATAAAATTGTCATTGATCCGGGTAGTTTTTTTGCCGCCCAGCATTCGGTGAATGAGTTAGAAGGCATAGAGGCGGCACTCTACACCCACGAACATGCCGACCACTACGACCCCGCTATAGCCACCGCCCTGCGCGAAAAGGGTGTGCCATTGTATTGCAATGCTTCTACAGCGAACGTTATTCACACCAAGGGGGCCTGCACCGTTATAGAAAACAATCAGCAATTTGAGGTGGCGGGTTTTTCTATTACTGCTTATGACTTGCCCCACTGTTTGCTTGCCGACGGCAGCGATGGCCCGCAAAACACTGGCTATTTAGTTGATGGCGTATTCTTCCACCCTGGTGATGGCAAAGAATTGGCCGGCCTGCAAGCCAGGAGTATGGCGCTGCCCATTGCTGGGCCCGATATAAGCCCGCTCGATGCTTTTAATTTCGCTAAACAACTCGGTGTCACTATAGCCATTCCGGTGCATTATGATTATTTCAAAGAAGACGCGCATGTACTAAAAGATACCGCTATGCGTTTGGCTATGCCGTTTGATCTGCGCGTGCTCGCTGCGGGTGAATCTACCGAATTATAAGTCATAATTAACGTAGTAGTGCGACGCTCCGCCCCTGCGATTTTTATCGAGGGGCGGAGCGTGTCGTTCACGGCACAGTGCCCTAAAACAGATACAGATGCTCCACGAAAAAGATGGGTTGGGCAACCTCTTTCGAATCGAGCACCGACCTGTCTACCTGTCGTCGGATACCCGCCCGATTATCGTCGGTGGAGCCGAAAATCCCCTCAGCCTTTTGTGCTAGTTTGCGGGCCTCCAGGCGATCATCTAAGGATATGACCTGGGCTGCGTAAGACAACGCTATTGCTCGCCAGAACTTTAGGGTTTGGTAGCGAGCGGCGGCGGTGGCGAAATCGACGAAGACTTTTGCCGCCGCTTCATGCAGCTCGGTGCATGGTTGACTGCGGTGGGGGAATCCATCGCCCTGATAGTAGAGCGCGCATGCTTCGGTGTAACGGGCCATAAGCAGCAGCCGTTTTGCATAAATGCTCGAAACCTGCGTGAAGTGTTGGGCGGCAGTTTTGGCAGCCTTCTCTGCGGCGATGCCTTGTCTGCTTTGGAGCATGCGGGCATTCGCAAGCAAAAGGTAAACTTTACCAAGCAGCAAGCGGTGGTCGGCGTCATCGACGAGTTGCTGTTCGATTTTCGCTGCGAGGCCAGTGAGCTCTGTGGCAATTCGCGTAGCCTCGGGAGTACCCCGCTCGTCTTTAACAGTTTGCAGTGCTCGCTGCAGCTCGGAAAATTTTTCCCGGAACACGTCTATCCCTCCTGTGCGGGCTGAACGATAGTTTGATTATATCAAGAGTGTACAGATGCAAATAGGTACGCCGCCCCGCCCCCGGCCTGATCGTCCTTGGTAGACGGCAGTGGGGGCGGGACGTGTCGTTGCGGCGTGTCAGTCGCGCTTCTGAATCGCGAAGATGAGCGTCTCCAGCCATTCAAGGTCGGTCCTGACCCGTTTGGCGTTCGCCATCAGAACGTTCAGACGGTGACGGCGCTTGGCGCGGTTGCTCGGCTCGCTGAGGCGGGTGAAGATCTTTTCGGAACGCTCCACCATGTCCATCAGCGCGGTGCGGTCGCCCACGATGTCGACTGCGCTGATGGCCTCAGCGAGAAGCGAGGCGATGACGCATGCCATGCTCGGGTCGACCCCTTCCAGATCGTCAATGATCTGGCTGCCAGTCCGGATTGCCTTCTTCAGGTCTCTCTGGCTAGGGTTGGACATATTCCGGTCGCAGAAGGGGAGCGCCGTCAGCAAGGTCAGCAGCTCGAGCGCGCGTTCATACGCTTGGTGCTCCGCCAGGGCACCGCTTACGGTTTTTGTGGCGGCGGTCATGACCGAGAATGATTCCTCGGTACCGTGCCCCGTGGCGGGAGTGACTGCTCCGGAATCTGCGACAGCACTGTCGAGAACCAGGACGCCAGTCATGGTAAGTACCTCCAGTACGTGTAGCCAATAACGACCCATATAATATACACCTGTAATACATACCTTTCAATACGCAATTTGGCAATTACTATCTGGGCATGGCGGGGTATAATAGTCGGTGATGAGCAAACAGACCACCAAACCGCCGCTTACTTTCCCAGCTCACTTCTTATGGGGTGCAAGTAGTTCCGCTCACCAGGTGGAGGGCAATAATCATAACCAATGGACGGTGTGGGAGCTTGAGAACGCCAAGGTATTGGCGCAAACTGCGCGGTACCAGGCTAATTATTTGCCCAAGTGGGACAAAATTGAGCCTGAAGCAACCGACCCGATGAACTATGTGTCTGGCCGGGCAGCGGACCATTACAACCGCTACGAAGAGGATTTTACATTGCTCAAAAAACTTGGGTTCAATAGCTGGCGCTTCAGTATTGAATGGTCGCGTATTGAGCCTGAAGAAGGCCGCTGGAATCCACAGGCGATTGAGCATTACCGCAAGTATTTACGACGCTTGAAAGAATTAAACATTGAGCCAATTGTTACCCTCTGGCACTGGACGGTACCGGTGTGGTTTGAGCAAAAGGGCGGCTTCACGCGGCGAGCAAATGGCGCGTATTTTGTGCGCTTTGCCGAGAAGGTTTTTGAAGAGCTTGGGCGCGATTTCCGTTACGTTATTACGCTTAACGAACCGGAAGTCTATGTCGCTAAAAGTTATATCGTAGGTGAGTGGCCGCCCCAAGAGCGCAGCAAATGGCGCGCTTTTCGCACCATGATGAATCTCATTGCGGTACACAAAAAAGTATATAAACTCGCCAAGCAGGCAGGACGCAAGTACCAGGTAAGCATCGCAAAAAACAGCGCTTACCACTACGCAGGCGATGACGCCTGGCTCTCGCGCACCAGTGCCAGTGTGATGCGTTATGTAGAGGATTATTTTATTCTGAACCGCTTGCGCAAATCGCTTGATTTTATTGGGCTTAACTATTATTTTTCCAATCGCTATCTGGGAAATCGCGTACATAACCCCGATAATGACAAAAATGACCTTGGCTGGGATATGCAGCCGCAACACATAGAATTTGTGCTCAAAGATTTATACGACCGCTATGAACTACCAATCATTGTGACCGAAAACGGTCTGGCTGACCGCGACGACGACTATCGCAAGTGGTGGCTCAGCCAAACCATTATGGCACTTAACCGGGCACTGCAGGCCGGGGTAAAAGTGGAGGGGTACTTGCATTGGAGCCTCACGGATAATTTTGAATGGTCAAGCGGTTTTTGGCCGCGCTTTGGCCTGGTGAAAGTCGATTACGCCACCAAACAACGCACGCCACGGTCAAGCGCTATTTGGTTCGCGGCACTATTACGTAAACTACGGTAACACCATGAAAAGAACACATGCACGAATAGTAGTGATTGGCGGCGGCACTGGCGGATTTACCCTGCTTGGCGCGCTCAAAAAGTATTGCGATAATGTAACGGCACTTGTCAATATGGCCGACGATGGTGGCTCGACCGGCCAACTCCGCGACGAGCTTGGCGTATTGCCACCTGGCGACGTACGCAAAAGTTTGGTGGCGTTGTCTGAATCCCCAAAGGTACGCGACCTGTTTAATTACCGGTTCGAAGAAGGGTCGCTGCAGGGCCACACATTTGGCAATTTATTCCTCACGGCGCTCGAAAAAATGACCGGCAGTTTTGCCGAAGCCGTCGACACCGCAAGCGAAGTCCTAAACATTGATGGCCACGTCATTCCCATGACGCTCGATAATGTCCGGCTGGTCATAACCTGGCCCGATGGCACCAAAGTCCAGGGCGAAGGGAATATCGATGTCATGGAATTCGCAGAAGGCAAGGGGCGCCCAGATATTCTGCTTGAGCCGGCGGCCCGCATTAATCCTGAAGCAGAAAAGGCTATTATAGACGCCGACCTCATTGTGCTTTCGGCGGGCGATATCTACACGTCTATTGGTCCTTCACTTGCAATCCAAGGGGTTACAGAGGCGTTGGCTGCCACAAAAGCCCCCATAGCCTATGTGTGCAATTTGGTGACCAAGCCAGGGCAGACGAATGGCTTTACGGTGAGTGATCATGTAGAAGAGATTGAGCGTCTAGCGGGTGCGCAACTTATTGATCATGTTCTCTACAATACGGCCATGCCGCCAGCTGATCTTGCTAACAAGTATATGAAAGAAGGGGAGCTTATGGTGGAGGCCGATACCAATTTGCTGCAGACGGCCCACTTCAAAGCCGTGGGCTTGCCCCTGCTTGACGAAGAAACCGCGCCCCAAGCAAAAGGCGACCCCCTTGCGGCGCACCGTTCGCTCATCCGTCATAACGGCGACGCCATTGCGCGCGCCGTGCTTGAGGCATTGGCGGTATGATCCGTACGGTGTTTGTAGATTTTGACCGGACACTATTCAATACCGAACTCTTTCAACGGCTGTGTTGGCAGGAAATAGGCAACGCATACAATGTGGACGTTGAAGCGGCTCACGCCCAAATGCCTGCATGGTACCACCAGGTAGGGGATTTGCATTATTACAGCCTCGACGAGCAGTTGGCGGCCATGTTTACACAAGACACGCCGGACGAAATTATGGCCACTATTCGTCCTAAGCTTGCCAGTATGGCGTTTTCGTACCCAGACGCAAAGGAGGTGTTCGCCTGGCAGAAGGCTGGCTACGAGGTGCATATTGTCACCTTTGGCGAAGAATGGTTCCAAAACACAAAACGCAGTTTTGTGCCTGAGCTGGCTGAACTGCCGTTCCACATTACCCTCGAGCAAAAAGGAAGCTTTATTGCCAGCAACTTCCCAGATGCCACAGGTTTTATGATAGATGACAAGCGTAACCTTGATTTGCCCCCGGCCATCCGCGAGGTGTGGCTCAATAGAGTAGATAATAAACAGGAAGCTGGTATACTAACTATACATTCGCTCAAAGCGATGGAGGAGTTGCTATGAAAATTACTAAAGCTATAATACCCGTGGCTGGCTACGGCACACGCCGCTTGCCAATTACTAAAGCGCTAGAAAAATGCATGCTGCCAGTGTGCAACCGCCCCATCATCGATTATGTAGTAGAAGAATGTGTGCTTGCAGGTATTACCGACCTGTTTTTTGTTGTTTCAGACGATTTTGAGCAGCTGCGCGATTACTACAGCCGCAACACCCAGCTCGAAGAATATCTAACAAAGCGTGGCAAAATGGAAGCCCTAGAAGACATTCTTAAGATATCCGAGCAAGCTAACTTCCATTACATTGTGCAGGACCAATCTGGTGCCTATGGCACTGCCGTGCCGGTGTGGATTGCCCGCGATGCCGTAGAGCAAGAGGAGCATTTTGTGGTGCTTATGGGGGACGACTTTATGTTTTACCCCAACGGAGGCAATGATCTTAAGCGTATGATGCATGCTATTGAGGAGCATGACACCGCTGGAGCAATTCTTGGCGTCCAAATGGACGAGCAAAAGATCAGCTTGTATGGTTCCATTGTCACAAAAGAAGAGTCGGGGGTGGAGCTCTTTAACGGCATGGTAGAAAAGCCAGAGCCGGGTAGGGCACCAAGCCTTATGGCGAATGTATCTAATTATATTTTCGATAAAAAGATTTTTCCGTATCTGGACAAAGTGCTTGAGACACCAAATGAGAGCGGCGAACACTACCTAACCGACGCTGTTAATGACTACACTAATGCGGGCAATAATATGGCAGTGGTACGCTCGACCGGTACTTATTTAGACGGCGGCAATTTAGCTGGTTGGATTGAGGCTAATAACACGGTATTTTCAACCCTCCAGAAGTAACCATGGCGGGTGAGTGTCCTGGCCATTTGTACTATGAGGGGCTCAAACCTTTGCCAGAGCATAATCCAAGTGAGCTAGTGACTACACTGATCTCGGATCGTGTCAGTGTGCCACTTACATCACGGCAGTATCTGGAGCATGAATTGCATTTACTGCGCCATGAAGGTACCAAGGCGGTGTGGTGGCATCATTATTTACACTTTAAAGAAGGTGTTATGGTGGCCTTGGTCGACCGAGTGCGCGCAATGGGGCGCCTGGGCATATGGGTAGCAATGGTAGATCACTGGCGCATGCCGGTGGGGAGATGGAGCCGCGAGCTACCCTCAGGCAGTAGGGACACCGACAGGTTTCCTGGTGAGTCACTCAATGACGCGGCGGCCCGCGAATTATACGAAGAAACAGGATGGATTATAAAGCCAGAAGCTCTTGGCTTGCTATTCCCTGGGCAACTCTACGGTTCAATTGGTGTTGCGGTGCAACCGTATCATGTGTTTGAGGGAGCTGCTGGTAATGCTGAGTGGCAGGAGGGCTTCACTGGCCACGATAAGGAAGAGACTGGTCAGCTCGTTTTGGGTATGCACCGTTTAGAGCAGGCAGTAAATTCGATTGGCCGCGAAGTTGTTGAGCCGGTGACCTCCGCGAGTCTGGCTAAGCTTGCACTTAAATATGGCGTTACATAGGAAATCCGCGCCCCGGTGGGGGCGCGGTTCTCCTATTCGGTTTGTCCGTGCTGGCGCGTCTACAGGTACTGCCGTAGCTCGGGCGCATGGTGCAGGGCAGAGATGAACCCGAAGGTCGACAATTCGACGATCTGCCTGCCGAACATGTGCGGCACGGCGTGGCGCAGGCTGTAGGCGCCGATACCGAGGAAGTTCCCCTCCTCGATGTCGGGCATGACCAGCTCCGGCTGCCACTGCTCCGGGCGCACGATAGCCCAGAAGGGGTTGAACGACTGACGGTTCGTACTCACCGAGGAGTAGAATGTCCCGAAGATCGGGTGCAGGTCGGCCTCGGTCAGACCGATGATGCCCGATTCCTCGCCTGCCTCGCGGAGGGCGGCAGCCTTGATGCTCTCACCGGCATTGACGCCGCCGGATGGAATTTCACGGCTCCACCGGCCGGTTCGCGCGAGCGCGGCCGACTCCTCGATCGAGAGGTTGTCGTCTCCGGCCTGTGGCAACGGGTAACGCATCTCGTCGTGTAGCACGACATACAGCTCGTCGTTGACCAGGATGAGCGGCACCAGCGAAACACCAGCGGCGTAGCTGTTGACTACTTGGTAGCCGGTGCTGCCGTCAGGCCGACGCACAGTATGCACCTTAGTGCGGACGTATCTGCGTGCCGCAGCGGGTGCGCAGGGGTTCAGGTCCGCCACCTCGATAAGCGTCGAGGCGGGAACATTAGTGGGAAGGGGGGTGGGCGTGTCGAAGAACAACCTACGCGCGCCCGAGCCGGTAATGACCATGTGATCGCTCCGATCAGCTGCGTACAGCAACTAGCCGAATAGGATTGCCATATTATAACATAAAGTAAGTATAATGGAATTTTTAGGGGTGACAGGAGTTGTTGCGGAGCAAGTTGTCCCCAGAATTGTGGATAAGTGGGGCAGTGTGGGTGAAAGTGGGTAAAAAGGGTATTGTCGTGGGTAGTTGTGGGTAGTATTCTAGGTTCAGTGGAAGCAAAAGGCACACAAGCCTGAGCCAAGAACAAACACCACTAAATTAAAAAACATGGCCACGGTCGACTACTTTGAACGCAAGCTGGATGAGAAGCGGCGGCTGACAATTCCAGCCGAACTTCGCGATGAGTTTGCAAGCGGAGTAGTACTGACCCGAGGGTTCGACAAATACCTCCACCTGTACTCAAAATCAGTATGGGACGAGCAAGTTGAGCCAGCGTTGAATGGCGACATCTTGGACCAACGGGTCGGCGACTTGAACGTGCAATTCCGCATGGGCAAGACGGAGGCAGCGCTTGATACCAAGCAAGGTCGCGTAAGCATAGAGCAGCATTTGCTGGACTACGCGGGGATCAATAAAGACCTCGTTGCCGTCCGTGCAGGCCGCTACTGGCGCATTCTGGCTAAATAGTCGTACGTTAACAATCCGGTGACAAACACGAAACAAACCACACGCCATGCTAGCAGATAGGGGAGGATTAAACGTTCTCCGAGGTCAGCTACTTGGCAGCCAGTGGGTGGGCCGAGGACATCCACCTAGTAAGTCCTTGCACCTTTCCCCTCCAAAAACACCTCCCAAAAAAACTCCACCTCACATAAGTCTCTCACTATAATGGAAAGACGGACATTTCCACCACAAGGAAGTGACACCACAACAACTCCATTAACAACAACAAAAACAAAAACGTTCGAATAAAAACAAAAACACTGGCTGTTAAGTAGGTGACCTTGAAGAATCATGAAAAATACACCACAACAACTCCATATACCCGTTCTGCTTAAGGCAGTGCTTGATGTACTCAGTCCAAAAAAAGGGGACACATACCTTGATTTGACGGCTGGGTTTGGCGGGCATGCAAAGGCGGTCATTGCTCTACTAGGCGATGCACGCTTGGCAACGTTGGTAGATCGTGACAAGACGGCAATAGCCGCACTGCAGCCTTTAGAAGAGGCTGGTGCTCGCGTACTCAAACAAGATTTCCTGAGCGCGGCAACCAGTTTATTCGAGGCTGGGGAGCAGTTTGATACCATCTTGCTCGATTTGGGTGTATCGTCACCGCAGCTAGACAACGCCGAGCGCGGTTTTAGCTTTATGCAGCATGGGCCACTCGATATGCGAATGGACCAAACTGCTGGTTATACCGCCGCCGACATAGTGAATAGGGCAAGCAAAGATGAGTTGCTCCGCATCCTGCGTGAATTTGGTGAAGAACCACTTGCGGCCAGGATCGCGCAGACAATTATAAGCAGTCGTCCTATCACTACAACTGCTCAGCTCGCCGACGTTGTCGCCAAACTATATCGTGGCAAACGGGGTAAAACCCATCCCGCCACGCGCACCTTCCAGGCACTCCGCATCGCTGTAAACGATGAGCTTTCCCAGTTGGCGCAGACTCTACCGCTTCTTACTGGGTTGTTAAAGCCCGGTGGCAGAGTTGCCGTCATAAGCTTTCATAGTCTTGAGGACCGGCTTGTTAAGAACTTCTTTAACGAGCAGGCCAGAGCTGGCTATGAAGCAACCCTTGAGCTCATAACAAAGCAGCCGATCGACGGTGCAACACAAGATGTTCACAATCCGCGTGCCCGTAGCGCAAAACTACGCGCCGCAGTGAAAATAAATACATAAAGGGGTCCCATGCCTATCAAAAACCAGGTACGGATCACGGGTACATCTTACACGTATCACATCAAAGTGAAGCACGTCTAAGACAGCCTTGTCTAAAGGCGGCCAAAATTAAGCCGCCTTTAGACACCAAGAAAACATAAACAAAACCACCACCACATGTCCGAACTTTACAATATTGCGCTGACGCGCCAAACGTCACGCCAGACTTGGCGTCGCAACCAGAACACTGTACGCTTCAAGAGCAGTGTCAGCCTGGGGCCGATTAGTCACACCGTGCTCATTGCTATTATGCTTGCAGTGCTTGGTATGATTTATCTGACTCAGATTACCCGCACAAGTACTTATGGGTATCAGCTGAATGAGCTCAATGCCAAGAAAGAACAGTTGGCCAACGAAAACCGCGACCTCGAAGTCGAAGCGGCTAAATTGCAGGCACTTGAGCGCGTCCAGCAAAGCAGCGTTGCGAACACATTGACTACCCCAGCCAAGACAGACTACGCTCAAAACTAAATTACCGCCGCACCCGGCAGACAGCTACATGGAGCGACTTACGCGCACAAACAGCAGTAGAACTCGTTTTCTTATTATCCTCATGGGAATGCTTGGGGCTATTTTTGTCGTACGGCTTTTTTACCTCCAGATTGTCCAGCACGATTATTACATTAGCGAGGCCACAAAAGAGCACATAACTAAATTCACTATACCGGCCAAACGTGGTCTTATTTATGCTCGTGATGGTAAGAGCGAGTTTGCACCACTCGTGCTCAACGAGCCGGTCTTCACGGCGTACGCTGATCCGCGTTACGTAAAGGACATCGAAAAAGTCAAAACTATGCTTCATCGTGTTGCTGGCGGTAATCTCGTTAGTAAGTTTGAAGACGGCCTTAAGGATACGTCGCGGCAATACGTGGTGCTTGCTCGTAACCTGAATAAGCAGCAAGCCGAGCTCCTTAAGAAAGAAAAGCTAAGTGGGTTAGGACTACAAGAGGCGGAAAAGCGCGTATACCCAGAGAATCAGTTAGGTGCGCAGGTGTTAGGATTCGTGAATGGTGAGGGCAGGGGACAGTATGGTTTAGAGGAGGGGATGGATTTGCAGTTGTCGGGTACGGCAGGCACGCTCAAAGCAGTGACCGACGTCTACGGCATACCTCTTTCTGTTGGGGCAGATAGTGTACAAACGCCAGCGCAGAACGGCCGGAATGTTGTGCTGAGCATCGATAGGAATGTGCAAAATAAGGTAGAGCAGGCGCTTAAGCATGGCCTTGAGAAATCCAAGGCCACCAAGGGCAGTGTCCTAGTGATGGATCCGAACACCGGGCAAATTCTGGCTATGGCCAACCTGCCCACCTTTAACCCCAACGAATATGATAAAGTCAGCGACTACACCATGTTCCAAAACAGAGTAATAAGCGACCCGTACGAGCCAGGCTCAGTCATTAAAGCGCTAACCATGGCGGCCGGACTCGACTCAGGCACGATTGAGCCGGGTACGACTTATAACAATACCGGGCGGGTACAAATTGACGACGCGACAATCACTAACGTCCTCACAAGCCCGCGCGGAACAGTGACCATGACCCAGGTTCTAGAATATTCATTTAATACTGGTGCCGTGTGGGTCCTTCAGCAGTTTGGCGGGGGTGCCGTTAATGCCAAGGCTAAGGAAAAGCTCTATGAT
>DATIBT010000021.1:0-6794 GCA_035457345.1 Saccharimonadales bacterium (SeqCode)
AACAACACTTTGCGCAGCCCAAAGTTCCAGATGAGAACCACGATAACTGCCACAAGTTTAGCGCCAATATAGTGGGCGTGGGCAAATTCTACCAAAGCCCATATTAAAAGTTCATTCAAACCAAGCCCACCGATACCAATAAGCACAAAGAGTGCAAATTCAAGTTTCTTTTTATCTGAACTAGTGAACACCCATCGGATGCTTAACAGGTAGTTGACGGTCACGCCAATAATAAAAGCGACTGCCACTGCCACCAAATAATGCACATGCAGACCGGAGACAAGCAAATAAAGCGAGCCGATATCAAAGAACGCTGCGACTCCTCCTACAAGTCCGTATCTAAAAAACTGCACCCACCCATGGTGCGGCTTTCCCACAAACAAAGTACGCCACAGCGCAGTCAGTTTCTGCATGTATTCAGTATACCTTAGCTTCCTGATATACTTATCTGTAATAGACCATTCAGGAGGGAGTATTTTGGGTACAAAGAAAGACCGTCCGGGTAAGACGGCCATTATCGTCGGCGCTGGCCCAGCCGGCCTCACGGCGGCGTATGAATTGTTGGCGCACACCGGCATTAAGCCGATTGTTTTCGAAGAAAGCGAGTACGCCGGCGGCATCTCCAGGACGGTCCATTACAAAGGCAATCGTATAGACATAGGCGGCCACCGCTTCTTCTCAAAATCTGACCGCGTCATGGACTGGTGGACCACCATCCTTCCCATTCAAGGTCTTCCTGATGATCAAGCAGACATTCACCTAAAATATCAGGGCAAGTCCCACCAACTCGCAGCAACGTCCAATGGTCCAGACCCAAACAAAGAAGATAACGTTATGCTCGTGCGCAACCGCCTGTCGCGCATTTATTACCTGCGGCGTTTTTTTGATTACCCTATTTCGCTCAGCCCCCAAACAGTGCGCAACCTCGGCCCAGTACGCATTGTCAAAATTGGCGTCAGTTATATACGTGCACGCCTGTTTCCAATAAAAAACGAGCAGTCGCTTGAGGATTTCTTTATTAATCGTTTCGGCCGCGAGCTCTACCTTACCTTTTTTAAGGATTACACAGAAAAACTATGGGGCATTGACTGCCGTGAAATTAGCGCCGAATGGGGCGCTCAGCGCATTAAGGGCCTGTCTATCAGCAAAGCCCTGAGCCACGCAGTAAAGTCTGTTGCCAAAAAGGCAAAGAAGCAAAACATAGCTCAAAAGGATACCGAAACCAGTCTGATCGAACAGTTCCTCTACCCCAAATACGGCCCGGGCCATATGTGGGAACGGGTGGCGGAGATAGTGCAAGAAAAGGGCGGGGAGATTCACTATGGCAAGACTGCCGTTGGATTCATAAACAAGGGCAAAAAGATTCAGGGTATTAAAGTTAAAGACAACGCTACCGGCAAAATCACCACTCACAAAGCAGATTACTTCTTTTCGACCATGCCAATGAAAGATTTAATCGCCAGTTTCGAAGGTGAGCCTGTCCCCGCGAACGTCAAAAAAATAGCGAAAGGCCTGGTGTACCGAGATTTTATTACGGTTGGTTTATTACTTGACCGGTTGGCTATCTCCAATCAAACCAACGTTGACACACCGAACGATATTGTCCCTGATAACTGGATCTACATTCAAGAACGCGATGTTAAAGTTGGCCGCCTACAAATCTTCAATAACTGGAGCCCTTACCTCATTAAAGACCCCTCTACCGTCTGGATTGGCATGGAGTATTTCGTCAATGAGGGCGATGAGCTCTGGAGCAAAACCGACGAAGCTATGAAAGAATTTGGTATTAAAGAACTGGCACATATTGGCATTATTAGCCCAGACGCCGTGCGCGATGCCGTGGTCGTTAAAATGAAAAAGACCTACCCTGCATACTTTGGCACGTACAACAAATTCGACGTGCTCAAACGCTATGTTAATACCTATGAAAACCTCTTCCTGATTGGCAGGAACGGCATGCACCGCTACAATAACCAAGATCATTCAATGTTGACTGCTATGGTCGCGGTAGAAAATATTAAGAACGGCATCAAAACCAAAGACAATCTTTGGAAGATTAACACCGAAAAAGAGTACCACGAGGATAAGGCTACTTCTTGAGCCGTAGCAAGATAATAGCCGGGTTGTTTGTTGGCACTACCTCATAATTGCTTAGGTATACAGGGAGTTCGGGTGCGGGCTTCATAAGTATAATGTCTGTAATCTGATAGTGCTTCAGTTGGTCACGCACCGCTTGGTCGCCCTGCAATGGATTTATCTGCCCATAACACACCACCCTCAGGTAGTAGCAATAGGCAAACGAGTCAAAACTATCCGATGCAACGCGCTCCTTGCCAGTGAATAACGGGCGCATCACATCTGCGCCTTGTTTAAGCGCCAGGCCAGTATTAGCCTGTGTAGCGAGTATCGTTATTGGTGCGGCAACCACCGAAGCCATCATCATCCCCGCGCCAACCATAAACGCAGCTCGTTTCTTATAAAACCCGTAATAATTGGCCATATATACCGCCAAAAGCAAGGTAAGCCCAAATGCAGGCCACAAATATCGTTCTTCACGAACCACTAGCGCATACCCGCCCGCATATACCACTATGGTGCTGAGCAACGTAAAAAGCTGTGCACTCTCACGCTCATGCCAGCGTAGCGTCAGAAGGATAATTCCAGCCGCGAGCACCGCCAAAGCAAACACCGAAAACCCAACAAAAAGCGCTCCTATAGCACGAACATTCTCTATAATCGTCTGTCCGTAGAAGACCAAAGCCGCCCTAGAAGATAGCGGGCTCCAACCAGAAATAGGGGTGTATGTTGGGTCCTCCCACGCCGTGATTGCCGTACTGTTCGGTGGTGGCAATAAGCCAGCCGAAGTTACGGGGTGACCAGCCGATGCAGGGCCAATGAGGTTAAAGTTGTACTGGCCAGACGTAGATAGGGTTAATTGATGATACTTTGCACTTATTGCAATAGCCCATGGCGCAATCAATAAAACCGCCACTACAACAGCAACAGCGTAAGGCTGCAGCGCTTGCTGCCAATGCTTTTTGTTGCGCCACCAAATAAATACCGACCACACAACAATATGAGCCATAAAAAATGGCAGAAAATAACTCTTGCCATAATAGCCAAGCGCTGCAATAGCCCCCAGAGCGAAACCCTGTTTCATTGGGCTAGCGTACCGGCCAGCGAGAACGTACGTATAGCCAAGTAGTATGGGGACCATTATAAGATCTGGTGTAATTGGCGACGGCAATGCCCAGTACCACGCAAGCACAATCAATACTGCTATTGTGGCGTACCGCAGCCAGATGCCGATCTGCCATCGTTCCATGCATCGCCAGGCAAGTACAATTGTTGCACCCCCCGCACATAGCGCAATCAGCTTTGCCCCAAGTTGCATAGGTAAACCCAACCAAGCGAATGGCACGAGCAGCCATGACAACAGCGGCCCCCAATACCCATTCAGCGCATCACCAAACTGGCCATGCGCGTATTTTTGGGCAATTGAGATGTACGCCACGCCATCTGGGTTAATCTGATGACGATACAGCCAAATAAGCAGTAAGCCGCCCAGTAGGTACGCCAATAAAGCCCCAGCGAACATTCTATGGCGCCCAACATAATTCACAATACCGCGCATTGTTCTTATTGTAACAGCTCCCAAGGGACCCACATTTGATTAATCTAAGGTAAAATAGTATTAATGAAACGCAAACCAGTTGTCTCGGTCGTTATCGGGAGTTTTAATCGCCTGCCTTATATAAAAGGTACACTTGAAACACTGCGTGCTGAAATTGCCGACCTGCCGCATGAAATTATTATTGTAGACGGGGGATCTACAGACGGTACCATCGACTGGCTTATCAAGCAAAAAGATGTCATTACCATACTCCAGCATAACCGCGGCGAATGGCAGGGTAAGCCATTGGAGCGTAAAAGCTGGGGCTATTTTATGAACCTCGGCTTCAGGGCCACGAGCGGCACCTATATTTGCATGCTCAGCGATGACTGCCTGGTTATACCCGGCGCCATCAAAAACGGCATTGAACGGTGCGAAAAGGAACGCAAGAAAGGCAAAAAGGTTGGTGCTGCCGCCTTTTACTGGCGTAACTGGCCCGAGCAGCAAAACTATTGGGTTGGCGTTGCCTGGGGCGACAGGCTTTTCGTTAACCACGGGCTGTATCTACGCGCAGCCATGGAAAAAGTAGGTTTTGTTGACGCCGGCAGCTACAGCTTCTACCATGCAGATGGCGACCTTTGTTTACAGATATGGGACGCGGGCTATACTGTAATAGATGCTCCGGACTCGTTCATTGAGCATTACTCTGATGCCAATAGCGCCGTGCGCACAACCAACCTGGAGCGCCAACAACAGGATTGGGCGACATACACCAAACGCTGGGAACATCTTGGCAAGCCAAAGGTGGATTGGCTTTACAAAGACTATAGCGACCCCCACGATACGGCCAAAAAGTATTGGCCCCCAAAACTTCCAAAGAAGAGTTTAAAAGAAAGGTTATTCGGATGAAACTACATTTAGGCTGCGGACAGGTCCACCTGGACGGCTATACTAATATCGACTTCCCGTTAACGGAGCACACCGTGCAGTCTAAATCGGTAGCGGACGAATTTGCCGACCTAACAAAGTTGCATTACAAACCCGAGAGCATCGAGGAAGTACGTCTCCACCACACCTACGAACACTTCACCCGTCCTGTAGCTATTGCTCTGCTCGCAAGCTGGAACAGTTGGCTAAAGATGGGCGGACGCATTCATATTGAAGTACCAGACTTTGATGAGACCGCTAAATTAGTCATCGGCCGTTTTACGAATGACCATGATCGCAAGGTTGCATTGCGCCACATATTTGGCTCTAACGAAGCGCCCTGGGCAACTCACTATGAAGGTTGGTCAAAAGAGCGGCTCATTGAGGTGTTTTCTATATTCGGTTTCGCCATCGAAAGTGCCGAGAAGACCGCCTACCTAGCAACCCGCAATATTACGGTGATAGGTGTCAAGGATGAAGCTACCCCAGACAAATCCGAACTCATTGAACGCGCCAAATCCTATTTGAGTGGTTTTATGGTCGACCAAAGCGACTTTGAAGTTACCCTCCTCGGCATTTGGCTGGAGGCGTTTGAAAAACAACTGGAGCAAACAATCGCACGATAATGGCTGCGTCAAACCCGCTCATCTCTGTTATCATTCCCGCTTATAACCGAGCGGCGTACATTACCGATGCAATCAATAGCGTCTTTAATCAAGAAGAAGCGCCGTGGCCGCTAGAAGTTATTGTGATCGATGACGGCTCCACGGACAACACCGAAGAGGTAGTAACCTCTCAATTTGGAGACAAAGTACGCTACGTAAAGATCCCCCAGTCTGGCGGCAGGCCCGCCGTGCCTCGCAATGTCGGCATAAAAATGGCGAAAGGTAAACTGATCGCCTTTCATGATTCGGATGACCTATGGGCTCCTGACAAACTCAGGCAGCAAATCCCTCTCTTTGAGCAAGATAAAAATCTTGTCCTTAGCTACGCCACTGCCGAGATAATGAATCATAACGGGAAACGGTCAGGCCAACTCGTTGTGCCAGACATGAAGCATCTGGCCGAGGGTGAGCAATACGAAAAACTGTTAACCGACAACGTCATCTCCACCCTCACCGTAGTCGCGCGCAAAGACGCAATAAAAAAGGTTGGCTACTTCAATGAGTGGGCCGGTCTGAGCGCAGTTGAAGATTATGAACTGTGGCTAAGAATTGCCGCCCGGTTCCCAGGCCAACTAAAGGCGGTTGCAGCACCTCTTGCCTACTACCGCCAGCACTCAGGCAATATTAGCCTTAGCGATAACGCAAAAGCGCTCAAACGGCTTACCAATGTCTATTCAGCCCAGGCCAACATTACACTCACGCCAGAACAGCGCCATGCCCTACAAATCCAAACGGTGGTAATGCAAGTTAACTTAGGGCGCCTCCGCGATGAGCCCGACACACCGCTTATATCTGTGGTTATGAGCGTGTATAATGGCGAGCGGTTCTTGCGGCCGGCCATAGAAAGTATTCTCAACCAGACCTACCGGGCATTTGAGTTTATCATCATCGACGACGGCTCTACCGATAACACCGCAAACATCATACAGTCATATAATGATCCCCGCATTCGTTTTGTCCAACGCGAGAATAAAGGATTAGTCTACTCACTAAACCAAGGGGTAGGTATGGCGCGCGGGCGCTTTATTGCCCGCATGGATGCCGATGACCTTGCTCTGCCAAGCCGTTTCGAGAAAGAGCTAGCCGTACTGCTAAGCAACGAAAAAATCGCCCTGGTCGGCTGCTTCTTTACTTACATAGACGAAGCGTCAAGCAAACCAGGCATCACCATCACGTCGCCAACCGAAAGTATCGACCTTAAGCGCGCCATGTTTATATACAACCCCTTCCCGCATGGCGGCTCAATGTTCAGGCGCGAGGCCTATGCCGAAGCTGGCGGCTATAATAATGACTTCGGCCCCATAGAAGACTACAGTTTATGGATGCGCATGAGCATTGTGGGCTGGGAGTGTAAAGTCATTCCAGAATCACTCTACCTTTACCGCCTAAGCACCCAAGGCATTTCTCATAACCAAAAGGATGCTCAGGCAGAGAACGGCAAACGGCTCATAAACGACTACTGGTCAAAGCACTGGGTCCACAAAGGCGTCCGCACTATTGTCCGCGGCGGCCGGCGGTACAGCAAACTTGACTCACCCTTTGCCAACGAGATGTTTCATCAATATATTCATCACCAATACGTACTTGCA
>DATIBT010000022.1:0-44714 GCA_035457345.1 Saccharimonadales bacterium (SeqCode)
CGAAACCTTTCTCCGTTTAAGAGCACAGGCATGGTGAACATCAACGTATATTCCTGGTTTGTGTTATTGATTCTTACTATTGATACATGGGATGTAGCTAGAAAACTTAATCTTAAAAATTCAAGCAAAAAGACGAAGCGAGTAGTTCAGACTGCCTCCTAATTCGGGCTTACTCTTGATTCATAAGATGAAATCATATAACTACATCCTCCTCGACTAGCGCGGCAATATTGCCCATACCCTCGATCTTTAGCCTGACACCTTAGACGAAGTCCTGCGGAAAATGTGGCTATTCGCCAACCCACTAACAGCTATTGCACTCACCTGGGGATTTGTGACTTGTGTTACGGAGCATACTAGTATCTCGCCGGAAGCCACCAAGAAAAAACGCTCATTATTGCAATGGGCGTTTTTTCTTGTAGCATAGTGCTATGACATCTTCAGAAACCCCAGGCATAGGCGCAATCAACCGCGCGTTTCCTGCCGACCATGATTTTCCTGCTGCTCCGTACCGCGAGCTGGCGTTGGCTGAATCGGGAGCAAGGCGAATTACCTCGCTCGACAGGGCCATGCCCGGCCTGTTACGTCCCATTGTTACTGTAAGAAATGCGCTCACAGGCAATTTTCCTCCTGAGAAGGTAGAAGGGTATGTTGCTGCCATGGAAGCTCGCCAATTGCGATTAAACGAAAAGTTGGCTGAGGGGACGCTTCGCATTCGCTCTCTTATTGGTCTTGCCGCACTGAGAAGCTGTACGCCAGAGATGGCCGCCCATACCTTGACTATGATGCGTCGTGGCTATGAGGTGGGGCTCATTGACCGCGAACTAACCGGCGACGACCTTGGCGGCGATGCGGTTGACCACTCGGTCGTTCTTGACGGTAGTCACGGCGGGCTGTATGTGCAGCAAGACCCGGAGCGGGCCGCGAGCGTAAAAGAATATTTCGTTGCTGGCTACTCAGATCAACAGGCTGGTTTTGCAGAGTTGCACGAGACGCTTGCTGAGCAAGTAGTGGGAACTGGCGAACTCGTTGAGCGCCTAGAAACTATCCAGTCCAGCCACTAACCGTAAGCGTTATTTGCTATAGTAGTTGCATGGATGACATGCAAACCTTTTTTGCGAGGTACGCCATGGCACTGAGTGCCGGTGACGTAAAGCGCATCGCCAGCTTTTACGCCCCGCAGTTCATGATGGAGAGTCCGCATGGCCGGCGTGCGCTTACGAATGGCATGAAGTTTCGTAGCATGCTTAAAGCGGCCGACAAATATTACCGCAAACGGGGCATTACCCAGATTAAAATCGCAAAATTGCTAAGAGCCGATCTCGGCGCTGCCTATAAAATCGCCCAAGTTGAGTGGCGCGCCCTGCGCACCGATGGCACAGACGGGATTCATTACGACGTAACATATGTGATTGCACTGCATCCGCAGCCTAAGATCGTGTTTTTTATTTCGCACAACGAACAAGACCGCCTGCGGGCGCAGGGATTGGCGTAATCAAGAAAATAACTCCACATAGGGTGGAGTTATTTTCTTGGTGGGCGCTGAGGGATTCGAACCCCCGACCCTCTCGGTGTAAACGAGATGCTCTAGCCAGCTGAGCTAAGCGCCCGCATAGTGGGGACTGAGAAATAATACCACAACCACCTCTATAATGAAAGGGTGATTGACCGTCGGCATGGCTGAGATTATGCTTAAGGTAAGTAATAAGGATGGGCACTCATGATAAAAGTAAATGTAAAGGACCAGCGCGGCATTGCGCATATTGTCGAGATTGTCATTGTTGGCGTGCTTGTGTTGGGTATTGGCGGCTTTGTAGCCTGGCGCGTTATGGATGCGCAGAAGAGTAATCAGCCTGCGAACAATAACAATTCGTCTAACCCGCTTGCAAATGTTGAATGTAAGTTAAGTGATAAAGATATCTGTAAATTCTTCACCAGCTGGAGGATGAATGCTCAGTATAAAGTAACCAGCTCGCAAACAGCGGATGGCCAAACAAGCACCTCAACCTACGAGGCAAGCGACAACGGCAAAAGCTACCACATGACCATGACGGTCAATGGCGCGCCATACGAGATTATCGCCGTGGGCGACTACATGTACACCAAAGACTTCAGCGACAACAAGTGGTGGAAGCAGCAACTGCCAAAGGCTCAGGAAGACACCATTAAGGGTAGCTATAACTACGATTTTGATGAGCCCACCTCAGACACTCCTGCCCCTGAGACCAAAGAGCCTGTATACAAAAAGATTGGCAAGGAAGCCTGCGGCAACCTTACGTGCTTTAAATATGAGGTACTCGATCCAGAGCAGCCCAACGGCAAGCAAACCCTCTGGTTCGACGACAAAGACTACCAACTGCGCCGCATGCGCCTTGAAAATGAAGGCACTGTTAGCGACCAGACTTTCGCCTACAGCTCAGTAAAGATCACGGCGCCATCGCCAACCAAAGATTTGGCCCCTAACCAGTACATTGTCCCGGGTCAAAGTACGCCAGTCACCATGCCAAGCGCCGACGAACTGAAGAACCTGTACGGCCAGTGATATACTGGGCACATGCATCGTACGCGAATCTTGTTACTTTTTGGCGGTGAATCGCCCGAGCATGAGGTTTCTATTGCCTCGGCCCGCAATGTGTACGCCGCCTTAGACGACCGCAAATACGATATTCTTCTTGGATATATTACAAAGCAAGGCCACTGGCACTTAGTTGATGATATTGAGACGCTTGAGGGTACACATAAAAATCTACTGCCAGTCCCCGGCGGCAAGCATTTTTTGGTCGAACCGGGCGGGCATAGTGTGGTTCCAGATGTGATTCTGCCAATCTTGCACGGTGGCACTGGGGAAGACGGCGCCTTGCAAGGCCTCGCAAAAATGACGCATATTCCCATTGTTGGCTGCGACATACTGGGCTCGGCAATTTGTATGGACAAAGAGGTGGCAAAGCGATTATTGCGCGCCGCGAACCTACCCGTTGCCGATTACATACTACACCGCAAGCACCAGTTACTCCCGGCGTTCTCGCACGTTACGCTTGAGCTTGGGAATCCGGTGTTCGTGAAGCCCGCAAGCGCTGGCTCCTCTGTGGGTGTACGGCACGTGTACAACGAAACGCAATTTGCTAACGCCATTACCGAGGCGCTCAAATATGATCACAAAGTACTTATAGAACAAGCTATGGCCGGCCGCGAGATTGAATGCGCCGTACTCGGCAACGAAAAACCAGAGGCCAGCGGGCTGGGCGAAATAAAACCTTCCGACGCCGAAGGCTTTTACAGCTACGACGCCAAATACAGCGCCACTAGTCAAACTGAACTCATTATACCTGCCGACCTGCCCGAAGACATAACGGCTAAGGTCCGCGAGATCGCGCTTAGCGCCTACCGCGCGCTTGAATGCCGCGGCCTGGCTCGGGTAGACTTTTTCGTGGCTAACGACGGTTCGATTACCATTAACGAAATCAACACGCTCCCTGGTTTTACCAACATTAGCATGTACCCCAAATTGTGGCGTGCAGCTGGCCTAAGCTACGCAGGGCTCATAGACAAGCTCATTTCGTTTGCGCTCGAAAAATAGCCCATAGCCAGGGTATACTGAAGAAAAGGAGAGACGCGCATGGAATTTTCAGGATTAGGAGTTACGCTATTCATTGCGGCGATCGTGGTGATGATAAGCGGCATACGCATTATTAACCAGTATGAACGCGGCGTTATTTTAACGCTTGGTAAATATAGCGGTATTCGCATGCCTGGTTTGCGCATTGTTATTCCGATTATTCAGCAGATGACCAAGGTAGACGTGCGCTCAACGCCGGTTGATGTGCCGCGCCAAGAAGTCATTACCAAGGACAACGTCACCATAAATGTAGATGCCGTAGTGTACTTCCGCGTGCTGGATGCTGCAAAGGCGGTGCTTGAGACAAGCAATTACGCAAACGCGACCGCTCAGTTTGCTCAAGCCGCGCTGCGTGATGTGGTGGGTAACGTTGAGCTCGATAGCTTGCTCAGTCAGCGCGAAAAAATCAGCCTAGAAATTAAGCAAATAGTAGATTCCGAAACAGAAAAATGGGGCATCGACGTCGAAAACGTAAAGATCCAAAACATTGAACTTCCCCAAGATATGAAACGTGCCATGGCCAAACAAGCAGAGGCCGAACGTGAACGCCGCGCCGTCATTATTAGTGCTGCCGCAGAAAAAGCTGCAAGCCAGGAAGTGGCAGAAGCCGCGCATATTCTTAGCCAAACGCCAGGGGGGCTGAGCATTCGTACACTGCAGACGCTTGAAAAAATTTCGGTTGAGCCAAGCCAAAAGACGGTGTTTGTTATCCCCGCCGAGCTGATTGATTTGGCAAAGCACCTAAGCAAGTAATCCGTGCTATAATACTGCGCTAGTGGACACACGCTCTAGGAGGCGTTGTGAGGAATGAAGAGGATCTGCTCATCAAATTGGTGAGGGCGCGGAAGCCGGGTTTGGCATTGCCGCAAGCGAATGTTGTTGCATTAGTTTGGCGAGGGTTCTACCGACAGGGATTCCACCAGTTGGGTGAGGTGGCCAAGCTAGCTTTGGGCTCTCTGGCATCTGGAGAGGAGCCTGTAGCTGTCGCTACTAATTTCCTGCTCACGCTGGCGCGCAGTAACAAGGCGGGGCAGGCGCGGCAATTATTGGCGGCGTTTCCGGAGCTTCATGTACAAGTCCGTGAAGCGGCGTCAGTAAAGGATACAGAAGGGTTCCGCGAGATGCTGAGATATCTCTGTGCCCTCGAAGCAACAACTCGCTAAACGCCAGCGATGCCTCAGAAGGTGGCCGCGATGTGGGCGGCCACCTTCTGGCAGCGTGTGCCCACTTTCGTCTTGAAATAATGGATTCTTGGGATTGGCTGGCAAAACATTTAGTTAGATAGTGCGGTGTATAATGCCAAGCAGTGGGCATACGTAAGGAGGGGCTGTGAGGCCTGATAATGATCCGCTCATTGCACTGGTGAGGAAGCGGCAGCCGGATTTGGATCTGGCTCAAGCAAATGCCATGGCAGACGAGTGGTGGGCGCAGTACGGTGACGGGCTGCACGATCTCGGTGAGCTTGCCGCCGTGCTGTGGGAGGTCGTCCTCCACCGGGGGCACGTCGTGGTGAGGATATTGAAAGGCTTTGTGGTCAACGATGCGATCGTTGCCGAGGCGTTAGCTGCACTACCCGAACTTCGGGAGAGGATCGCCGCCGCCACAAACGCGGAGCCACTGAACCCTGTCGCCCTCAGGGAGTTCCTGAGGGAACTCATGAGTTTGGGTCGTGTTGACCCCTAGTGCCGTCGGATAACTGGTGGCCGCTCAGGCGGTCACCAGGCTAAAAGTTACGTGCGCCCACTGCTTTATCTTGAAATTGTGTACATTTTCTCGTACAATAACTCCTGTATTTTGGCGCTTTAGCTCAGTTGGCGTAAACTGCCTGTGGCAGATTACGGAATCCCAGCTAGGCCGAGTCTGGAGCGGCTTGCCGCGAAGACGAGCAGAAATGGAGAGCAGGGCAGTATGCTGGCACTCCATGTAAGATATACTAACGATACGGCGCTTTAGCTCAGTTGGTAGAGCAGGGGCCTGAAGAGCCCTGTGTCCCCAGTTCGAGTCTGGGAGGCGCCACCAAAGAAAGAACTCCACAATGCGTGGAGTTCTTTCTTTGGTGGCGGCAAAACTTGACGGCTTACACTACTCGCAGCAAACAGGGCCTGTTCGAACTTTTCAAGACCGCCCCGCTTACTGTCCATGTTCACATGCTCGTACAGGCGTGTCGTATGTACGGAGTTGTGGCGAAGGATGCCCTGAATATCGCGATCATGAACACCGCTATTCTTAAGCCCGGTTGCGTTACCGTGCCGTAGGCCGTGGGGGTGATTCGGCGCAAGTTGTGCAATTGGCAAAGTCTCAGGAAGGATCGGTAGAGGTTACGAGGCTCAATCGGTCTGCCGGTTCTAGTCGTAAACACCAACTCGGCGACAGTACCCGAGCCTTGCCAGGCATCGCCTGCTGATACTCGGGCAGCCGCCTGTTCTTCGCGACGTGTGAGAAGCACGCGGCGCGCCGAATCGAGCAACGGCTCGTCTCCGTTACTCGATTCGGTCTTGAGTTCCACCTGTTGTAGCGCGCCGTTGATTCGCTGAATCTGTTGTCGAATCCGCAATACCCCGTGCTCGAAATCTACATCACACCACCTGAGTCCCAACACCTCGCCGCGACGGAGGCCGTAGAGGGCGAGCCACCGGGCGACATCATCTGTACTTAGTCCGTCAGCCAAGCCGAGCTTAAATGCTGCTAGGCCCGTTAGTCGCTGTAGATTGCCCATAATGGACTCCGAGTTAAGTTGGTACTCGAAAATCCCGCGCGTGGCGACCCGGTTCTAAGTTATGACAGCATTACTCCGATTTGTGAAGCCGTGTTAATTACAGCAGCAGATTCACTATTGAGTGAATACTGGGTGATTTGCGCAGCAGCGCTGAAAATCATGTAGAGGCGTGTGTGGTTAGATCGAAGTAGTTATCGAGTATGCAATATAGCCGACCCATGCTACGTAGGCGATCGATAGTATTACGCCAAGAGCGGCGACTAGCGCAACCGACAGCGCTGGCCGGTGTCTCAGCAATAGTACCGGGATACTAAAGATATTGAGGACTGCCGGAATGAGGCCGACCGCAACGAGTGGCAGCACTGTTGATCCGGTCCCGCCTGCAAGTACGGCAACGGTTGCTGCTGCTGGTATGAGACTGGCGGCGGCAAGGAACCTTGGATAGCCGGCATTTGCAGTATCCGCTTTTTGCGAAGTGCTGGGCTTTCCCCCAATGGCGGCGTCGTGAGTCTTCATTTCCGCTGCGCTAGACCGCTCTCTGAACGCGGACGAGTACATAGCGCCATATCTTAGGTGTTATGATCCGATCCGGTGGTTTGATGGGGCCGATTTCGTTTGCATTGACCGACGCCTCAACACCGTTCTTCGTGCCAGTAATGTGGCACGGGAAGAGATAGGTTGTCTGGCAGTTTGCGCCCGTGCTCTCATCAGTTATCGAGTACCCGCTGTCGGTCAATACCCTTTTTAGCAGTGCTCTCTCTTGTCCTGGCTCAACGGGGACGAACCACGATCGTTGCATGTTTGGGCATATCTCGTCCCAGCAGTCAAACGGATCGTAGAAGTTGTCGTATGATTTCGCGGCGACCTCAGTTCGCTCAACCGCGCCTGCCGGGTCCATTGTCTTGTGGCGGATCTCCTCCATGGCGTTGTTGACCATCGCGAAATCGCGTGACGGTCGGCTGTCTAGCTTGAAGTAAAGCCATATGGGGGTGGCAAGCAAAAGCACGCCAACCGCTATCGCAATAATGGACACCCATGCTTGAAGCCTTGTTGTCTTGGTCTTGCTGGTATTTGCTTTGTTGCCGGTATTTGGAGTGGATTTTCCCATGCTGAAAATCATTTGAAGCTTGCCGCGCGGCGACTAAATCTTAGTCGCGATGCCGTATGCCAGATAGAGGACCCATGCAATATAGGCGACGGAAAGCGCTATAACTGCTGCGCCCGTTAGCGCCCTGACGCTGGACAGGCCCTCGTGAAAGTTCACGAGACGTGGAACAAAGATGAGGTTGATAACTGCTACGACAAGGCCAAGAGCTAGTAGCCCGATCTTTAACGAGAAGTCTACTGGCAGTAGCCAGGGTATGTAGGTCATAAGGACTGCGGCTACTGGCAAGATGTTGGCGTATGCCAAAAATCTAATCTTCGCGCCGTTCTCGTTGTAATTGGATGGCTTGATTGGTGAGCTCTGAGTCATTGTTTGGGTCTTCGTTTAAATAAGCCTCAGTATACATTAATGCATTTGGTTTGCAAGGTGCAGCAATTGCAATTATCCCCACTCCGTGTTATTAGTACGCGCAGGGCCTCGTGACAATTTTCGTCTTTGGCCCGTCCTTTCTATTCACGGAGAGTTGGTGATTCAATTGAACAAAAGGGTACGTGCTGCCATGGTGGCTCTCGCTATGTTGGGAGGGTCGGCAGTCGCCACCGTTGTTCCGGCCACTCCGGCACAAGCAGCTTCGCCGGATTGTCAGAATGGCGGCTACTACTTCATCTTCGCCCGAGGATCGACGGCGAAGCTTGGCTCGGGGGATCAGAAGTCCTTTGTTGGCCACCTCAAGTACCTGCTACCCAATTCTGATTGGGCAGAGCTGGGAAACATCAATCGAGACAGGGGCACGGGCGAGGACCCGACTGACCCCTGGACCGAGCACCCGGCGGTCGCTTTTACAAACGTCAGCCCAAGCTACGGCCAGAGCGTCCAGATCGGAAAGGATGAACTGGTCAATCATCTGAACTGGCGCTACAAGAGCCAGTCACAGGGCGGCAAAGGCTGCGACAAGGAGACGGTCGTCATCGGCGGCTATTCCCAGGGCGCAGATGTTGTCGGCTGGGCATTGGAGGGTGGTCTGAGCGCAGAAGCCCAGAACCACATCGGATACGTCGCACTGTACGGTGACCCAAGGTTCAATCGACTTTGTGGCGCTGACCGTTGGTGGGAGATGGCTCCCAGTACCCAGACGTGCGGGAGCTTGTTCGGCGGCATTCTCGGTCCACGTGACCCCTATGCTCCGAACTGGATTCAAGGTCGATTCGGCAGTTGGTGTGATAAGGGCGATGGGTTCTGCAACCACAGCCCCGACTACGGAAACCACACCAGCGTCTACGAGTCGTACTGGTACTGGCAGTCAGCACACATTCTCGCCTCGTTCGCCGTCAAGAAGCGCAACCTGCTCAACCCGGACAAGCCGGCGGCGGTGCTCGGTGCCTACACCGACAACCTGTCGGCCACCGGCCCACAGGCTCCGTCGGGGCCGCCGCCCACGCTGAGTAAGACGTCCGGGGTGACCATCTGGCCGAGCAGTTCGACGGCGGTGTACCAACCGCTTAAGTTCAGTTTTACGGTTCAGAACACCTCTGGCGCGGGGGCTTCGATCGCAAGACTCGAAGTGGCCGTCCGTGACCCGGGCGGCAACGCCCAGGACGTGCCATGTGCGGGCGGAGAAGGCCTCACGCTCGCGGCCAACCAAACCTTTACGTGTGACGCGCGCCTCCCGCAGGGCTACGGCTCCACAGGGACTTACACGTATTGGGCGGACTGGATGGACTACGCCGGTGTGTGGCACCACGGGCAGCTCGGTGCAAACCAGAGCTTCACCCTCGGTGCCGCGAACACACTGTCGGTCGCCAATCCGGTTTCGGTCGGCCCGAGTGCGAGCGCGACGACCTACGCCCCGCTCAACTGGTCGTACCGTGTCCGCAACACCTCCGGCTCGGCGGCTTCAATCCAGAAGTTCGCGGTGGCGGTGCGTGATCCGGGCGGGAACAACCAGGACGTTACCTGTGCCAACGGCACTGGCGTGTCCCTCCAGCCGAATGACGAATGGACGTGCTCGGCGACCCTGCCGCAGGGCTTCGGTTCGACGGGCAACTACACCTTCTGGGCGGACTGGCAGGACTACGCCAATGTCTGGCATCACGGCCAATTGGGGTGGGACAACACGCTCACCCTTGGGGCTGCACCGACACTCACGACCACCGGCAGCCTGTCGGTCGGTCCGTCCGGCAGCCTCGGCATGTTCCAGCCGGCCTACTGGTCGTACCGGGTGAAGAACACGAGCGGCTTTGCGACGTCGATCAAGAAGCTGATCGTCGCCGTCCGCACACCAGGTGGCGGCAACATGGACGTCACGTGCAACAACGGCGCGGGCGTCACCTTGCCGCCGGGCGGGGAGTGGACGTGTGAGGCGTACAACTACAACGGCTACGGCTCAACCGGCTCGTTCCAGTTCTGGGCGGACTGGCAGGGGTACGACAACGCCTGGCATACCGGGGCGCTCAGCGGCACGTTGACGTTCAACGTCGGCCCGCCGCTGGCCTTGGCGAACGACCAGTTCATCACCTTGAGCCCCGGCAACTCGGTGGCGACGGGAACCGGGCTGACATTCACCTACCGGGTGCGCAACATGACCCAGGGCGGTCTGTCGATTCAGAAGTTCGTGGTCGCCGTGCGCGACCCGAACGGCAACGCGATCGACGTTCCGTGTGCCAGCGGCAACGGCGTAGCACTGGCCTCCAACGCCCTGTTCACCTGTACCGCCACCGTGCCGAGCGGATACGCAACGGCGGGGCATTACGGCTACTGGGCAGACTGGCAGGACTACGCCGGAGTGTGGCATCCAACCATGCTGAGTCCGTCGCTGGACTTGTACGTGTTCTAGTTCAAGAGGAGTGAAAGGAATTCGGCCAGTGCATCTCTGCCAGATGACACGCGGCCCGCCGGGGGTGGGAGCTTCTGGGTGTTCAACCCTGTCGAGCTCCCATCCCGGCGATACAAACATGAGATTATTCCGCTGGCCTTGATGGTCAGCGATTTTGTTATACTGAGACGAAATAAGTAGGCGCTCTGAACGGTGAAAGTCTCGTCCCCAAAACAAGCAGCAAACTCAATAGCGGGTGTACCGCTTCCGCGTCGAGACAAGCTCGTGGTTGCGTCAGTGATCACCATGCTCTTGCCGACCTACTTCATAGGTGGCTCGCTCTTCGGTGGCGAGGCAAATTGGGGCCTTCTGCTATTTGGCCCGATCTTTGTACCGTTCGCCTACGCTGGAGTGGTCAATGCCATTCTGAACCTAGTAACGTTCGGCACGCTGTTAGGTCGTTCCCCATCACGAGATGAAGCCTTCTGGTACGTACTGATGATAATTGCGTCCGCCGCCTATTTGGTGGGTTTCGTTTGGCTGTACCTAAACGCCCAGGTGCTGCAAATACGACTACTCTCCTAAAAAAAACTACGCGGTTGAGGGATCGGCGACGCTACGCGGCCTGTAGCGTCGCCATATGAGCACTTGTGAGGCCGACACGGGCGCGGCCCTGACCGAACTTGCGTTGGTCAGGGCCGCAGCGCGCGCTTTCGTTGGTGGTGCTGTCTTACCCGGTGATCTTCGGGCGTCGGCCCTTGGTGCCGCGTGGTCCGATTGATTGGCGGGAAGCGTATGATGTGCTTGCTGCGTATGGCGACATTAGCTTACCGATCTACGCTCTTAAAGAAGGGGAATTTATTGTATTTGATACGTAAAAAGCCCCGGTTATTGCCGGGGCTTTTTGTTTGGGCTGCGTTTGGGCTACGGAGTAGGAACCAAGTACGACATAACCGCATTACCGATTGCCGTGTGACCGGCGTTAGAGGCATGCAGGCCGTCGGGGGCAAGCAGGCCGCTTGGACTGAGGCTGGTAAGGTCGAGTAATCCAAGGCTCGTGTCTGCGGCTGCAACGCTGCGCATTGCATCTGCATATTGCTGCCAGGTGTAGCCGGTGGGCGAGCTAAACGATGAGAAGCTCCAAGGCACAACAATCACGATAGATGGCTGCTGGGCCGTAGAAGCCTGACGAATACTAGCGACTATACTCTGCAAGTTTGCAGTTACGCCGGCAGGGGTGGTGGGGCCGTGCAGGAAGTCGTTCGGGCCAAGTTCGATAGTTACTAAATCCGCCTTGCTGGCGGCAGTAATCTGAGCCATGCCTGTAGCCGTTGCTACAAACTCGCTGCTTTTTGCGCCAGAGTGGGCTGCCTCGTACAGGCGAATACCTGCATTTTCGTCACCGTTGTAGGCCATAATGCCGTGCAGTGAAACGGCGCCACTTGTAGAAGTGATTGTCACCTTGTGCGAACCGACGGTTGGGAATGTTACGCGCGTACGGCCTGTTGGCGAGTAGGTGCCGGCCGTATTTACTGGGACTGCGCTGCCGCTATCTATTTTGTAGGTGAACGTGCCGCCGCCGGTAGAGTACAGAATATCAACAGACGAGCCAGTCACCGTGTAGACTTCGTAGCCGCCCGGGTTCAGCCTAATGAGGCGGTTACCAAGCGAAGCTTCATTTTCTATCCAAGAACCGCTACCGCCCATGCCGGTGTATGGCGTCCATGTGGAGTCTGGGCCATATGTTTCATAAAATGCTGGCAGGTAGCCTACACCGCCAGTAACACCGGTAGTGGGGAAGGTGGTGCGCAGGCTGGTAAGCACTTTGTTGACCCAGCGGTTTTGCATGGTCGAAGCACCCTGGCCTTCGGTGAATGAGTCACCCCAGGCAACCCAGGTTGCTGTTGTAGTTGCGCGGTTTGCTACAGCGGCGTTCCACTGGGCGAGCGCGTTGTTCCCGTAGCTGCTGCCGGCTGGCGGTGTCGTGGGTGGGGGCGTACCAGGGCCCGGATCAGGGTTGGCTACGGTAAAAGTTTTTGCTGCGCCCACCTGATACCATACGTTCCTCACCTGAATACATATAGAGTACGTGTAGGTTCCTGGATTAAATGTTTTCTGTGGTCCGTTAAGCGTGGTGCTGGTGGTTCTGATTGTGACGTTCGACGCTTTAGTAAAATCGAGATTGTTACCAGAGGCATCCCGAACACAAATGCCCGCGTATTGCGCTGTTGTTTGCGTGGATGCTTTAATAGTCGCCGTCGCCGATACGCTCGTGCCGTTCACTGTTGCTGCAAGCGACAGCTGTGTGTACGTTGTTGCCGCATAAACCGCTTGCGTGCTCGGAACAATGGCAGAAACAATGGCCGCCACCGCAAAAAGCCCGCCGCGTATGATGTTTTTAAGTTTGGCTTGCGCCATGTGATCCCTCCATTTATTCTTACATTCAGCTTAGCACAATTGGGGTATGTATAGGAAAAATTTCACTGTCAGTTTGGAGTTTTTGCTATAGTATGCTAAGTCAATCAGTCCCGGCGAGGCAAGGAAGTCATGCTGTGGGGTATGCATTGGAACAGCTCCTTCAAATGGTGCGTTTTTACCCAGGTCTAAGCGATAGGGATAACTACTTAGAAGCATGCCGCCAATTGGCGAGGCGGCAGTCTGAGCTGCAAGAGACTGTGTTTATGCTCTTGCCGTCGGACCCGATCGATTGGGAGTTGGTGGACATAAGCACTAAGCACGCTGCATGCGTCTGCGGGCTTGGCCGCTTGCTTTTGCCTAGTCGTCATCGTATGTTCCGGCCGGGCAGCGTGCTGTCTATGTATGTCGAGGCGGACTGCGAGGCGCATTTTATTCCGCACGGAGGCGGCATCCCAGCATCCCTCATGGAGCTTTACTGGCAGGAGAGCAATGGCAGTAAGAAGCTTCGGTTTGCGACCGATCCCCTTCGGGCAGAAGGTGAGGTCATCGTGGACGCTGAGGCAATGCATGCACACTCCTACACCATCAACGGCGTCAAAGGGTACTTGCTTAGCGCGACAGTTGATGAGATTAATGTGCCGCTGGGTATGGTCGTTAATACGTTGGAAGGCGGCGGCATGAACATCATCCCAGACGCCGCTATGCGCCTGCACGTACCCGCAGTAGACGACCCGCTACCGGACAGATGTGCCTGCCGGACGGCGTGGTCACGCTGACCGTGCGGCAGGGGGGCTGGCGCTGGCCGTCATGGTCACGCGCCAGCCCAAGCTAGACTCTTGTCAAAGCCCCATTCTTTCAGTAAAATACGTAATTGTTATGCGGGTGTAGCTCAGTTGTTTAGAGCGCGTCCTTGCCAAGGACGAGGTCCAGAGTTAGAGTCTCTGTACCCGCACCAGGAAAAGAGTTCCACTTTGTGGAGCTTTTTTCTTTGGGAAAATTAGCGAGGAGATATTTTTGTTTTCTCCAAGGACTGACCTCGGATTCTCCGGAGAGCGTGGTGATAATCTGGCAAAACAAGTTGAAGATAGTGGCGAGATTGAGATTGCTGAGACGATTTGGAATGAGCTCAATGCGTTTATAACTAATTAGGTTGGGCAAATCACTATAACACACCCATGGGGCGCATCTAACAATTTTGCTGGATGAAGTTGTTTGTCGACACTCATTGCAGTCTCCTTGTTTGATACCATTGCGCCCGAGGGTAGTAGACAAATCTGGTGAAATTAATTTCACCTCTCCCTCATTACTTACTAATGCCTGGTTAATTCTAGCTTTTCATGCTCACCGTTGATCACCAAAAAAAGATCAGGGCATGTCTTCTTGGCGTCTTGCGCAACAGGCAAAAGCCGTGCTGCCATCCGCTCGGCAATGAAGAGAGAGGTTGGGGGATCTCTGTGCTCACTAACAATACCTGTCTCTATTCGTTCTGGGTCACCGATATAACTAAGTTGGTCATTTCTGATTGGTGAAAAATAACCCAAAATTTTGCACTGCTTTAGTAGTGCGGACGCTTCGTCAAAACTCAACTCTCTCGGGCTGGGACTATTGTTATTTGTAAATCCAACTGTGCCGCATTTAACGTAAGCGTTTCTTGCGGTTACTCTTAAATCGTCAAAACTGATACCCTCCACCTTTCGAGTAATAGTAGTTTTAAAGGCCTCGGCATTAGAGTTGTCACGACGCCATATCGAAATTTCATTTCCGTTAACCATCACGCTATTAATTTGACAGTCGTTTATTAGTGACGTTACTTCGGCTTTGCCGACAATGCGATTTCGCTCCCTGCCAGAGCTAAAAGATGTATAAGCGTACCACGCAGCAAGCCCCAAATACGCCATCGAGCCTACGACAAAAATTACACAGCCTACTATGGCAATCCCATTTTTCTGCCGAGTTCTTTTTAGGTATTTATATGCTACAACTAAATTTACGATACAGACAACAAGTCCAAAAATCATATAAGGAATTAGCAGAAGGGAGCCTAGGCCTATCCCCCCAGTATTACTGTTTACCACTATCATTGGATTCATAATGAGAACGCACGCCCACGGCAGAGCAATAGTATGAAGGTTCAGTATTGGCAAAATCATATATGACATTATCTTTTTAGGAGACTGTCTCTTTTTGTCCTCAGACTGCCCGAGAAGATTTTGGTTGAACACTAATAAAAAGATCACTACCGCCAGAATGAGACTTGTCCAAAAGGTAGCGCACATAAGGAGCCGCCAGAGTTCCTGTACTGCATTAGAGCTTGATACCAAACTAAACGCTTCCGTCGATATGGAGGTGGTTTGCGGACCACTCCATCCCCACGCAAAAGCAAAAACAGCGAAAAGGAACCAGGCGGTATAGAAAATAATTCGTAGTGATTTGCCAAGATTATTCAACTTGCGCAATTTACCGAGGCAAACCTCAACGTAAATCGGAAGGTAGAGCAATACGATAAACGGCGGGAGGAATAGGTGGAAAAGCAGGTACGTCTTAGAAAACGTCAACGCAATTGCCATCCAGATAATTGCCACACCAGCCAAAATAATAGCGCGCCTATAATTCATGCGCTCACGTTAGCACCAGTTGGCTCGAAAAGGAAGTGCTAAAGCTCAAGAGCCTGTCCTCGGAAAGCCCAAGAAGCCCAAGGCCAGTCCTTGGAATTAGTTTTCTATCTCATAGTAAAAACTTCTATAAAACATTCTGGGCCGATCCAAGGGCTGGCCTGAATTCGAGGACTCTGAATTCTCATCTTCGCGCCACCTCCATTTGACTATTGGATGTAATACTTTGCCGATTCATTGCTGAGCGCCTTCACATCTGCTGGTCTAAAAGAGTTTAAGAGCTCAATTATTCCTTCCTGGCTTAGTACATCTTCGTCGGCGGTTATTTCGATATAAACACCGTCTATATTGCAGTAGGCCTCTCTTTGATCCCGTCCGCGGTTTTGGTAATACACTTCACACTGAGAGGATGTGCCGATTTTGACACACTCCTTTGTTGTCTCGCCGTCCAGAAAAGGTTTGTAGTCGTTGCATTTTAGAGGAGGGCTATAAGCGGGGAATAATTGCTCATTTATGTAAAAAGATTTCGCATTCACACGGGGCTTCCCCCATGGCTGTGTGCTATAGGTCATACTAAATAATGCTGGTGTGTCCATATAGGCACCGTGAGCATTAATGCTGATTAGTAAGTAGCCCTCAGGCACCTTGCTGGGGGCGTAGATATTGAAAGGTAATTTCTTGGTCTCGGCGACGACTCGCTCATTCTCTTGGACATACCTTCTGCTCTTCATGTAATCATCTAATGGTCCTTTGAAGATGTACGGAGCGGCAATATAAAACGCCAAAAGCCCTACACATACGGCGACAGCCATATACCAACGCCATCTGGACAACCAGACGAAAAGATAAAAGTGTGCGACATAAGCGGTGCATGCAATAACGCCTGAGAGTGGCAAGGTGTATGGATTCGGACCTCCGACCTGCCCCGGTCCAAAAGTGCCTATCAATATTGAACCGAAGATAGATGCGGCGATGCCTGAGGAAGAAATTTCCAGGCTGGTGAGCCACGACGCTCTTGCAACGAACCGCATCAGCAAAACCCCAACCATCCCTACAATAGTCACCGAACCGATAAACAGAATCATTAAGCCGCCGTTGTCTTGACTGCAAATAGTTTGGGCAAAAGGACAAACTAGGGTGGCGAGTGGCTGTGCGATAAATGGCGTCGCCGCCCAAGAGATGGCCGTTAAAACCGAGACCGCCAGGACTCTGAGAGCTTGCAGCTTTACATTGGAGGGCCGAGGTTCTTTTTCGACGTGCTTGCGCTCATGCATGGCTTTGCTTGTTGTTTGCATGGCATCACGGTAGCATTAGTTCCTTTGAAAAGCAAAGGCGTGGATAGGGTTGCAAGAATTATTTGGGAGGTAAGAATATTTTAATTATGAAATGATTTTTACTTATTCCCAAGGTCTGGTCTTGGAATCTCATGGCTACTGCCCATTCCCGAGCTGAATACGTACGAGGCACCCGCGCCTTGCAAACTGGCGCGGCAGGGGTGGGAGCTCCGAGATCGAAGATCTTCGTCCGAGCTCTCACCCCGGTGATCCAAAACTTATTATTGCGCTCCTCGCGAGCTTATATAAATGTGTGTCCGCACCCTCCCACCCCGCCGGGCTATGCTACTATGAAGCTAACACATATAAAGGAAGGCACATATGCCAGAAAATACCCCCCAAGCACCAACACCAAAACCAAACGAAAACTCGCTGTCGCGTCAAATTAACCGTGTGACTGCCTTAATTTTAGTGTTCTCTGCGATTCTCTTTGCGACTATTAGCATTTTGGCAATCTGGCAGGTCTTTGGCGACAATACTAGTGAGATTGTGTGGCGCTCGCTCAGCAGTTTAGGGACCATCGCTCTCGCTGCGTTGGTTGTTAACGTTGGCACTAAGCTTATGGACGGACACAAATAGGGGACGTATGGGCAGGGTAGCATTTGAATTGCCCGCAGACGATCTGGACCGCGCCGCAGCATTCTATAAAGAGTTATTTGGCTGGAGTGTGGAACAGTTGCCGTTTGATAGTGCGGTCATTGATACAGACGGCAAGCCTGTTGATCCGAATAATAGCGCGGGTGTGTTTTCGAAGCGCAATGAGTTTGTAAAAGCACCCGTGCTGATTATTTCGGTTGATGATATCGATGCTGCAATTAAAAAGGTAAAACCGGCTGGCGGCGAGATGTTGACCGAAAAGGAAAAGGTCGGTGACTTTGGCTACTCGGCGTATGCCAAGGATACTGAAGGAACGGTTTTTTGCCTTTGGCAACAGATTATGAAGGTGAGTAGCTAGCAGTCTGACCGATTTAAGCACGGTCTTGACCTATACCCCCACGGGGTATAGGCTTACAGTATATGGCGCCGTCATACTGCCGGGATATTTTGGGTAACCGCAAGGAACGGAGGGAGTGAGATGCAACAATCAATAAACCAAACAGCGGTTAGCGCCACTCTCCACTGTCTTACCGGGTGTGCTATGGGTGAGGTGTTGGGGTTAGTGATTGGCGAATCGTTTGGTTGGTCAAACGTCCAGACTATTATTCTTTCTGTTGCGCTGGCTTTTGTGTTCGGCTATACGTTATCAATTCTGCCGCTATTGAAAGCGCGCATGGCACTGGGCGCAGCGCTGAGTTTGGTTTTGGCGGCCGACACTCTTTCTATTATTACTATGGAACTGGTCGATAATGCGGTTATGGCTTTGGTGCCTGGGGCAATGGAAGCTGGGCTGGTTAACCCTCTGTTCTGGACGAGCATGTCAGTGGCTTTGGCGGCGGCGTTTGTTGCGGCCTTCCCTGTTAATCGCTACTTATTACTGCGTGGCAAGGGACATGCGCTTATGCACCATGCTCACGATCAATGGAGTAAAGAAATGCACCATCAGTAGGAGAGCATTATGCAGTATTACGGCTACCATACTAATAAAGAACAATTACTTAAGCGCTTGAAGCGGGCAGAGGGGCAGGTACGGGGCATTGCCCGCATGATTGAAGACGACAAGTATTGCATAGATATTTTGACTCAGGTCAGTGCAGCTCAAGCTGCCTTAAACAAGGTGGCGCTCGAACTGGTACGCGACCACAGTAAGCACTGCCTGGCCGATGCTAGCCTAACAGCCGATGATAGGGCAGTCAAAGCGGATGAATTAGTAACGGCCGTCGGAAGGTTATTGTCAAAGTAAAGGGGGCATATGGAAAGCAAATCACTACTATTTGGAATTATCGGATTCATAGCAGGAGGGCTTATTGTTTCAATTGCTGCTACAACGTTCGAGAAGCCAAAGGATACCATGCCGAGCAGTATGGTCAGTTCGCTAGAGGGTAAGGCAGGTGACGATTTTGATAGTACTTTTATAAGTGGCATGATTGCTCATCACCAAGAAGCAATTGACATGGCTCGCTTGGCAGACGGGCAGGCTAAACACCAAGAAATAAAGGATCTATCGAAGGCTATTATAGGCGCTCAGCAGAAAGAGATTGATGCCATGAAGCAATGGCGGATAGAGTGGGGGTACGATAGTGCGTCATCTGAGAGTATGCATCATTAGATAAAGCTCTGAGCCGGGTAGTAAATTTTGGCAAATAAAAAATCCTCTAAGAGGACAAGCGAGTTTAACAGAGTAGAGCCCCAGGGGGCGCGGCACCAGTACGGTGCGCACGCCCCCTTTGGCGGGTCAGTCCTCGAAGCCAAACGTTTCCATGTGTCGGTACATGGCAACGATCAGGGAGGCGGTCGCGAAGTCGCGGCCACCTGGCCACTCGCGCAGGGCTTCGAGGACGTTGAAGAAGGCCTGCGTGCGCTCACCGGTGTCGATGATGGCGTCACGCCCCTGGAGCCTCGTGGTACGGCACGCCTCGTCGGCGGCGCTGAAGACCGTGCCGTCGAAAAGCCAGGGCTCGCACTCGCCGTCACGCGTCCAGTTGGTCGCGTTGAGGTGGTCGCCCTCGAACATCTTGCTGACGATTCCGTCAACGAGCTCCAGCTCGCTAGCCGTAACCATGGTCATTTATAGCCTCCTCAGGCTGTACACTCTACTCTGTTAAGGGACTTGCCAGTATCGCCGACAAGTTTATATAAAATAACATAAAAAATATTAAAAGTCAATTATCTGGTTTGGTAAGCGCGGGTTTTGTCATTTTTTAAAACACAAGTAACGAGCTAATGCTATACTGTAGGCAAGCTATGAGGATCCGATTTTTACGCGGGTTTACCGGAATTATAACGGCGGCGATTGTGCTTGCTGTCTCTTTTGGCGTTTCCGTGCACGCACAACCATACGGTTCGGGGCCGTATGGGGCATGCAAGGTCGATGTTGGCTGCAAAACACCAGAGATTGTCACCACTAACTCCGGCTTGGAAGTTTCTATTAATCTGACCGACGGTCAGGTGCTGCCGCTTGGCACGTATACACTTATTATTACGCCGCTTAACGGCCAAGGCAGAACGTTTGCCAGGGTTGAGTTTTACCTCGATGGCAGCTTAGTGAGTACCTTTACTCCCGGCGAAGACGGCACGGCAGCGTATCCCTGGAATACAGCCAAAGATAAGGGGACCAAGGTTAAGATTGTTATTTTCGATGCCGATAACTCTTCTGTTACCAAAGAATTTACCATTTCTATCAGTACCATTCCCGGTACGGGCAATGGGGTGAATCAGCTGCCAAACACGAGCGGCGGCGGGGCGGCAAACGGGAGTGGACCAATAGACCAGGTGGTGGGGGCGCTACAAAGTGTCGTTAAGGCTTTGCCGGCTCCGGTGGCGGCAAGCATCCCTTACCTCCTATTACTGGCCTTATTTATATTGGTTGCCATGTTGCTATGGCAGGCGCAGCGTGAAGCCCAGCTCGCCAAACGTTTGCGGCTTTCTGTTGAGCGAGCCAAGCAACTCGCAGAGGAAAAAGACGGGTTTATTGAGCTCGCTTCACATTATTTGCGTACGCCCCTCACGCTCATAAAGGGCGGCGTGGATTTTTTGGGAACAGTGCAACCCGCCGTTGATAAGACGTTGGTGGATGGGCTGTTAGCCTCTAGTAATATGTTCGGGGAAGAAATTGAACGCTTGTTATCTAGGGCGACCAATGATCAGCGTCTGGCAGCAATCCAGTCTGTTTCAACGATGCCTGCGCCCAAACCATTTTGGCAATTGCCGCTTTTCTGGGCGCCACTCACCGCGGTGGCCGTACTTGCCGTGGGTGTAAATGCGCTTATGGCGAGCATTGGTAAGAGCGCCTCTGCAGTTAATGTACTGACGCAGCTCAGTTTCTTCGTGGCGCTTGGCATAGGGTTATTTATTGCGGTGCGAACCAAACAAGCGCAGGCCCGCGACACAGTGACCGCCCAGCAGCAGCAAGACCAGCAGGCTGCAATAGATGAAGCCCGCAACAGCTTAATACGCGAGGCTGCCACGGTGCTTGCGCAAAAACTAGATGCAATTAGGAGCTACCTACCGCGGATTCCCGAAGGTCAAGCTAAGCGTTTTGTGCTCGATGGCGTGAGCCGCATTGGCCAGGTGCTTGAACGCTTTAGCGCCACGGCTACTGTCATTCCGCCGGTGACCGCCATGAATTTTCAATCGTTCAGCTTTAGTGCATTGCTTTCACAGGCACAGGCCAAGGTTATGGACGCCGCGTATCAAAAGCATGTCACTATTGTGCCCAGTGCTATCAATGATGTAACATTCGCCAGCCAGCAACCGTCGTGGTTGGTGCAAGTTTTGAGTTCTCTACTAGATAATGCCGTTGCTTATAGCAAAGAAAACTCGCAGGTCGAAGTTGATGGTGCGGTTCGAGGAGGCGTTGGCTTTTTAAAGGTGGTAGACCATGGTGCCGGCATTCCGGCAGATAAGGTAGCGGAGCTCTTCCAGCCCTTTTCCAAAGCCGAGGGAGCTATGCAGTTTGATCACCCAGGACTGGGCTTAAGTTTATATTTGGATCGTCTGCTTGTTGGTGCGCTAGGGGGTGAAATGCACATAGAATCCCAACCAAATCACGGCACCACCGTGACGGTAAGCTTTCCGGTACAGTAGCGGACACGCCGTTACTTGGGTATAATGGCTGGATATGGCACCATGGCGGAGTGGCGTAAGCTGCCTGTGGCAGGTTACGTTTTCATTGCTTGGCCGAGTCTGGAGCGGCTTGCCGCGAAGGCGAGCAGATATGACGCAAGAGGTGCATCGCACTGAGGTGGAGTAAGGTATAATCTTGTTTATGGCACCTTGGCGGAGTGGTTACGCAGAGGTCTGCAAAACCTTTTACACCGGTTCAATTCCGGTAGGTGCCTCCAAGAAGTACATAAAAGCCCGCTCGTACTATGAGCGGGCTTTGTTTGGCGGTTAGCGTTGCATACTCATGATGCTGTTGTGGGGGATCGTGCGGCTGTTTAGGTTATATATGGACTGTATGATCTGTCCTGCAAGTGAATCACCGACTGCAAGCGGGCGCTTGAAGTGAGTGGCAAACGTTGCGCGGTCGGCTTCACCATACATAAGCTTCCACTCGGCGCCCGAGGACGTTTTAACTGTAATCGACGTGCTGTCCATTGCTACAATGCGCCCCATTATGTTGCGCATAATGGCGTCAGAGCTCTTGCTCGTTTCGGGGTCGTAGCTGCCACTGACCTCTGGATTGTAGCTATTCGCCTGTTTACTTGCACCGTTACCAATGACAAACAAACCATCGTGGCCCTTCTGGGCGAAGTTATCCAAATTACAGGTGTCCGCGCCATTGTTAAAGCAGAGGTTGCTCAGGCCGCCCCAAGATGGTTCGTACAACGCTTGTTCCTCGGCTTTTGTGGGGGTGCCATTGTAGCTGGCCTCCTTAAACGCCGCTAGCTCGTGGGTAAGGACAAAGCTAAAGTAATTGGTTTCAGGCGTTGACTTGTTGGTGGCGATATCATGCCGGGTGCTCTTATTTGAAAAGATCATTACTAGCTTGCCCGTTTGTCCATCTGTGGTTGCCGGCTCACCCTTAACGAAGTGGTGGAATTGTGTGGCCGGAATCGTAATCGTTTCGTCCAAATCTTTGGAAGGGCTCATTTTGTTACCCCAGGAAAAGACTTTGTGGATGGTTATTGAACTGTCGGTGGTGGCAGTGATAGTGGCGAGGTAGGGGTTTTCGTAATTGTCACGCGAATTCATACTTGGCGGCAGCCCAACGTATTCAATGCCATTTTTTGGTATTTGCATGCCATCAATTGCGCGGAACGAAAGGCCCGTGACAATGTTTACTTCTGCGAATGCAGTTACCGCGGCGTCACTGTAATTGCGGGCTTTACCATGTTCGAATGTGCGTCCGTCATACTCAATCTTTACTTTATCGCCGTCAATCCAGCGTTTTATAAGCGAGATTGGGTCGCTGCCAATGGCGTAAGCGTAGCCGGTGAAGGTAACGACGCTGACCATCAGGGCGGCAACTGCACCGAGCGCCATGCGCTGTGCAAGTGGCCGCACAGTAAGCTGTTGCCAAAGGGTCGGTTTAGGTTTTGCTGCGGTGTCTGCCGCACGCAAAACGCGGATTTTATTCATAGTATCCTTTACAAAATTGTTTGTGTCGTCGCTGCGACGGTTAGTGGCAGCGACGAGTCGGGTCTCAAACTGAATGTCGTTCATGACAAGTCGCTCCTTAATTGTTCTTTTGCCCGGCGCAACCAGGTGCGCACGGTGTTGATCGGCGTATGCATGTCATCGGCGATTTCTTGGTAGCTCATACCGCGCCAGTAGTAGGCTTCGACCACCTGTCGATGAGTGGGTGGTTGTAATTTGGCTACCGCATCGCGTACCACGCGGTGCTGTTCTTCGGCGGCGTAATCGGGCGCGGCGGTGTCAGCTAGGAGTTCAATGTCCTCGGTTGGCACCCTTTTCTTTTGCGCCCGCAGGTAGTCGATCGCCTTATTGGTGGCGATTTTATAGAGCCACGTGCTAAAGCGTGACTTGCTGCCGTCGAATTCGTTCAAACGCTCGTAGGCCTTAATAAATGCCTCTTGGGCAATATCTTCGGCCGCCGCGCGGTCGCCGGTCAGGCGTTCGCAGTGAATGATCAGGCCCACATGGTAGCGGGTGACCAGCTGCTCGTATTGGTTAACGTCGCCTTGTGTGACCGACTGAATAATGGTGGTTTCATCCATTGCGTCCTAGTATACGCGCGGGGAGGGCAAAAAGTTTCAAGCAAGGCGGGCGATCTGTTACAATAACTGCTGTCACGGCAACTATATCGTTTTCCTCTCGTTCGGGCGGAGCCCTCCACTCGAGCGTAAAGAAGGAGAACGAAATATGCCACCGGCATATTTCGGGGCGAGTGGCGGAATCGGTATACGCGGCGGACTTAAAATCCGCTGGTGGTAACACCTTGTGGGTTCAAGTCCCACCTCGCCCACCAAGTAAAAGCAGTGGTCTTTACGACCGCTGTTTTTACTTGCGTGGTTGATGTGCTGGGACTTGAACCCGAGAGGGCATGACCTGCCTGTGGCGGGTCGTGGAATCCTAGCTTGGCCGAGCCTAGAGGGACTTGTCCCGAAGGCGAGCATGAAAGACAAGTCCCACCGGGGATGGTTAGCCATAATATACTCCGCTGGCTTTCCCCATTTCCCCGCAAAAACTGCTATAATTGATAAGAATCTAACAGGAGCAAGAATAAAACTATGGAACTAATGTGGATTATCATTGCCGTCGTCGTTGTACTGGTGGTTGTGGTCATTGCCATTTACAACGGCCTTGTGCAAACCCGCGTGCGCGTTGAGGAAGCCTGGAGTGATATTACCGTGCAGCTCAAGCGCCGTCTCGACCTCATTCCTAACCTGGTCAACAGCGTCAAGGGGTATGCTACGCATGAAAAGGAAGTATTCGAGAAGGTAACCGAAGCCCGTGCTAACGCCCTCAACGCCCAAGGTGTCGCTGCAACTGCTAAAGCCGAAGGCGAATTTGAACAAGCCCTAAAGAGCCTGTTCGCCGTTGCCGAAAACTACCCGCAACTGCGCGCCACCGAAAATTTCCAACAGTTACAGGCCGAGCTGACTGACACCGAAGACAAAATTATGGCCTCCCGCCGTTTTTACAACGGTGCTGCCCGCGAGCTGAATATTAAGATCGATCAATTCCCAAGTAATGTCGTAGCCGGCATGTTCGGTTTTAAGAAGCGTGAATTCTTTGAAGTAGCCGACCAAGCCGCCGTTGAACAGCCTGTCGACGTCAAGTTTTAATGCCACAACCCGGAGGAACCGCGGCCTATGTACAGTGCAATTGCCGCCAATAAACGTAATACCTTACTTATTATGGCCATTTTTGTGGCCATAATTGGCGCGCTCGGATGGATTGTCAGTAATCTGTACGGCAGCCCGTCGTACTTGTATTTGGCATTTATTGTTGCCGGAGTATATGCGCTTATACAGTATTTTGCCGCTGCAAAATTAGCGCTCGCCATGAACGGGGCGCACGAGATTAGCAAAAAAGATAACCCCCGCCTGTATCGTACTGTTGAGAACTTGGCTATTGCCACTGGGTTACCTATGCCCAAGGTATATGTGATTGATGACCCGGCATTGAACGCCTTTGCAACCGGTCGTGATCCCAAGCATGCCTACGTTGCGGCGACGACCGGGCTGCTTGAGGTTATGGACGACAGTGAGCTCGAGGCGGTCATTGCTCATGAGCTCGGTCATATTCAGAACTATGATATTCGGGTGATGATGATTGTGTTCGGGTTGGTGAGCGCCATTGGGTTTATTGCGGATATGCTCATGCATATGATGTGGTGGGGCGGTAATGACCGCGAAGAACGCAACCCTACCTTTATGATTCTAGGCATTGTTGCGGCTGTTTTGGCGCCGGTTGTTGCCCTGCTTGTGCAGCTTGCTATTTCGCGCCAGCGTGAATATTTGGCGGATAGCACGGGCGCTCTGACCACTCGCTACCCCGATGGCCTGGTGCGTGCTCTTGAAAAAATTGGCCAATACGGTTCAGCTACGCACCGTCAAAACACGTCAACTGCTCATCTATTTTTTGCGAATCCGCTGCGAGGAAATGCGCTGGCTAAATTGTTCAGTACGCACCCGCCGCTAGAAGACCGCATTGCACGCCTAAAAAACATGGGCAGTAACTTATAAAGGGCACGCGAGGGTGATAGGGAAGATCAAAGCAACTTGGAACGCAACACTGGCAGAGGGCCGCGCCCGTGCTGATAGGTATTTGGGTGCCCGTCCGCACCGTAGTTTTAGGCCCACGCCAAAGTACAAGTACAAAAAAGGCCGGCAAGTGGCGGGTATGTGGCCGCTAGTGAAGGGGAGTTTTCAGCTCATTTGGAAGGAGCGCACCATCCTTATTGGCCTTATGTTGCTGAGCGCATTGGCGCTATTTGTATTTGTCGGTGGCATACCCACCCTTAGTTTTGCCGACTTACGGCGGTCTATAAATGAGATCTTCACTGGTGATTTTGGCCAGATTGGAGCGGCATGGACACTGTTTAACTCGGCTGTCACCGGCAGTCTTAATTCGGCCACCTCGCCCTTGCAGCAATTTTTAGCAGGGCTGATTTCCGTGATTTTTTGGTTGACTTATATATGGGCATTGCGCCATCTGCTTGCGGATAAGCCACAGCCTATAAAGATTCGCGATGCGCTGTATAACTCGGGCTCGCCGCTCGTGTCTTCGGCGATGGTATTTTTGGCAGCTGTGGTGCAGTTGATCCCCGCAGCGCTCGGTTCGTTCGGTATGGCGCTGGTATTGAGCGGCCAGTGGTTGAACGGTGCCGAAGCTATGGCTTTTTGTGCCGCCGCCGCATTACTCTGTTTACTGTCTATCTATTGGGTTGTATCTTCGCTTATTGCCCTCGTAGTCGTGACTGTCCCTGGTATGTACCCTTGGCGAGCGCTGGCCGGCTCAAGTGTGTTGGTGATAGGCCAGCGATGGGCAATTGCTTTGCGTGTGGTGTTATTAGTTGTGCTTTTGTATGTCATATGGGCGGTGGTGCTCATCCCTATGCTGCTGCTTGATAACTGGCTTAAGTTTGACTACCTGCCCATTATTACGTTCACTGTTCAGCTCCTTGGTGCGTTCACTATAATGTATGCTTCTGTTTACATGTATAAGCTTTACCGAAGTATGCTATGAACAAGCCTCAAGCTGCCTCTCGCATTGCCAAGCTTCGTGACCTTATTAACGAATATCGCTACGAATATCACGTTAACAACAACTCGATAATGAGCGAGTCTGCGGCCGACGGCCTAAAGCACGAATTAAGCGAGCTAGAACAGCAATATCCCGAACTTATTACCCCGGATTCGCCAACGCAACGTGTGGCGGGTGCACCGCTGCCGCAGTTTGTATCGGTGACGCATAAGTACCGCATGCTCAGCCTGAACGATGTATTTGACCAAGCAGAAATTCAGGCATGGGAAGACCGCGTTAAAAAATTGGCTCCCGCAAACACGGCGTTAGAATATTTTGTCGACACTAAAATGGACGGTTTGGCATGTTCGCTCGTGTATGAAGATGGTGCGCTAGTAAGTGGCGTAACGCGGGGCAACGGTACGGTTGGTGAAGATGTGACCCAGAATATTAAGACTATAGAATCGATACCGTTGCGCTTGCGCAGCACTAAAGAAGCGGGATTATTCTTGAAGGGCCGTACCGAAATTCGTGGCGAAGTAGTCATGTACAAGGACGCGTTCGAGAAATTGAATAAAGCGCGCAAAGCGCAAGGCCTGCCCCTGTTTGCGAACCCACGCAACTTGGCAGCCGGCACCATTAGGCAGCTCGACCCTAAGCTGGTGGCGGCACGGCCGCTGCAATTTGTGGCCTGGGAGCTTATCCGCGATGACGGAACAGAAATACCAACCTACGAGTTCGCGTATGAGAGCCTGCGCGACCTTGGTTTCCAAGCCAACAAGCACGCAAAATTATTGCATAGTATACCTGAGGTGATGGAGTTTGCAGCTTACTGGGAAGATCGACGCCACGATTTGCCATTTAATACAGATGGCTTGGTGGTAAAAATCAACGACCGCCAGCTATTTGCCTTTCTTGGTGTTGTGGGCAAAGCGCCGCGGGGTGCGGTCGCCTACAAATATCCGGCCGAGCAAGCAACCACCAAAGTAAAAGATATTTTTGTCAGCATTGGCCGCACGGGGGCAGCAACCCCCGTAGCGGTGCTCGAACCTGTTGTCGTGGCCGGCAGCACGGTACAAATGGCTACCCTGCACAACGAAGGCGAAGTGAAGCGCAAAGATATTCGCGTTGGTGACACTATTATTGTCCATAAGGCGGGCGATATTATTCCTGAGGTGGTTGAGTCACTCAAGACACTGCGTACGGGCCAAGAAAAAGAATTCCACATGCCCAAACGGTGCCCGGAGTGCAACACCGAGCTCGTCAAACTCAAAGAAAATGAAGCCGTCTGGCGCTGCCCTAATTACGCATGTCCAGCCCGCGTGCATAATTTAATTCAGCATTATGCCAGCAGGTCGGCACTCGACATTGAAGGCATGGGCGAAAAGAACGTGCTGGCGCTGCTAGACGCCAAACTTATTCGCGACGCCGCCGATTTGTATACGCTTACCAAAGAACAACTTCTTACCTTGGATCGTTTTGCCGAAATTTCCGCCACTAAATTGATTGCCGCAATCCAAGAAAAAAAGAACCCGCCCCTTAACCATTTTATTTATGGCCTTGGCATTCGGCAGGTAGGCGCCCAAACGGCTATTGATTTGGCGAACCATTTTGAAACGCTCGACGCTTTATGCGTGGCAACCATCGACCAGCTCCGCGAAGTAGAGGGAGTAGGCGAGGTGGTAGCCGAGAGTATTGTTGCCTGGTTTGGCAGCCCGGCGCACCAGCAACTGTTGGCGAAGTTTGCCAACGCCGGCGTGTCGCCTCAAAAAGTTACCAAGGCGCGCGGGCACTTGACTGGCAAGAATTTTGTAGTCAGCGGGACGCTTGATAGTCTTGAGCGTGAAGAAGCTGCCGAAAAAATCCGCAGCCTCGGCGGTACGTTTCAAAGCTCGGTCGGCAAAACAACGGATTACTTGGTTATCGGCGACAAGCCTGGCCAAAGCAAGCTCGATAAGGCCAATAAGCTCGGCACTACCATTATTGATGAAGCGGCATTTATTAAGCTGTTGCAACCCAAGTAGGAGGCCATGTGATCGACGAAATCAACGCGGCGATTACCAATTACCAAACAAAATGGCAGGCGCTTGTTGCGGCACGCACGGACAAACAATTTTTTGCCGCGCTCAAACCAACATCGGTCGGCTGGAAAGTTAAGGAGACGGCGGACCTCGACGCCATGGTCTTTAAGCTCCGCGATTTGTGCGACCACGTACTTTTGGTGCGCATGAATGACCGCTGGGTGGCTAAATTACTCCTGCGTGACGCCAAACTCGCGTGGAATATCCCCATTATAAAAATTCTGCAGCTTAGGCCAGGCAGTACCGATGCCGTGGGTATGGACCACATCGATTTTTACTCCATACTCCCAGAAGAGGAGATTGAAGAGCGACTTGCAAGCGAATCCGTGCGATGGTCTCACGAAGAAAATCGCCCCGGCTACACCTGGGCGTCTGTGTGGTTTGAGGGTACTGAGGCGAAGATTAAAAACTACACCATCTTAGATATCCAAACAGAAGAACTTCAGGCCGTAAGTGCTACTATTAAGGCATGAAATATACCTTTATTACCGGCAATGCCAACAAAGCAAAATACGTTGCACAGTGGCTAGGGCAAGAGGTGCCGCACCACAAATTAGATCTCGATGAGATCCAAACATTCGACCTCCACCAGCTCGTAGAACACAAAGCGCGCCAGGCTTACGGCATACTAAAAAAGCCAGTCATGATAGAAGACGCGCAGTTGGCATTTGCCGCCCTTGGTCGTTTGCCTGGGCCATTTATAAAATGGTTTGTCCAGGAATTAGGCCCGCAAGGCGTGGCAGATATTCTAACGGGCTTCCATGACCGCTCTGCGTCTGGCGTCTGCTGCTACGCTTTGTTCGATGGAAAAAACCTGCGATTTTTCGAGGGTGAAATGCATGGGTCGATTGCGCACGAAGCTCGTGGCACGGGAGGATTTGGCTTTGACCCCATCTTTATCAACGATGGCTACACCATAACGCGGGCCGAAATGTCAGAGGCAGAATATGCCAAAACTTCGTATCGCAAAAAGGCGCTTGATAAACTCGTGGCTTATCTTAAGGCGGAAGCTAAATAATGAAATATTTTGCATCGTTTGTGAGCGGCGCCCACAGTATTGTCGGTGACCGGCTTGCCAAATTTCCTAACGCCGAGCTTGCGGTAGAAGAACTGCAGGATGGGTTAGTGGTGTTCGAAAGCACCTTAAAGCAAGAACAACTTAGCGAGCTACGATTTTTTAACAATGTATACCAACTACTGGCGACCGACACTGCGGTATCGGAGCTGCCAATTCCTGATTTACCAAAAGACAGCACGGTCATTGTGCGTGTGCGAGAAGGTAGTCAGCCAACTACACCACCGGACGAATTAACAGAGCGTGTACTAGCTTCGCACCTTACGCCAAGCGCCCACAACCCCGACAACGAGTTGCTGTTGTGGCGGCGTAAAGATGGCCGCATGCTTTGGGGGTTGGCACTGCCAAAAGCCGGCTTTAAAATGCGGCGTCTTGAGCAGGGTGAGCTGAGGCCGGAACTCGCGCATATTTTAGGCCTCGTTGCCGGGCTCGATTCTAAGGATATTGTCCTGGACCCCTTTGCTGGCTATGGCGCAATTGTGCGCGAGTGTTTGCAGGGGTTCCACTGCACCGAAGTAATTGCCATGGAGCACAACGAACACCTTATTCCACACCTTAAATCTATTCCTCGTTTAATTGCGTTGCACGGCGATGCCGGCAGTTTGCCGCACATAAACACTCGTGGCGTCGACCGGGTTATCACCGATCCCCCATGGGGCGAGTTTAGCCATATGTCATCCGACGAGCTGTGGCGGCTGTACCATGGCGCGTTCATGCAAATCCACCGCGTGTTGCGGACAAAAGGAGTGGTGGTTATGCTGACTGCGGCGCCGTTTTTGCCGGATGTGGCAGCAGAAACTTCTTTCGATATCGTTAAACAATATCCAATTTTAGTGAACGGCCGTAAGGCGACGATTTATAAGTTGCGCAAAATAGGCTAATCTATTCACGCGTCGTACCCTGGTAGCATGAAGGGGATTCTAAGACTGCTATGCCATATTTGTAGCATTTGGGGTATTATGAGTCTTGTCGTCTGGCAACGGGCTGGACTGGGGACGGTGAAGTTTGCGACGAGAGCCAAAGCAAGGATACTCTGTACAATCACTGAGGCGATGTAATTTTCTCAGTGGGCTCGTCATTGGCCAGCTCATTGGCTGGTTATTGTGGTGGGCATTCTTCGGGGAGCTACAGGGTTACATCTATCAGGATTGTTACCTCGACGTTGAGGTCGGGAAGGATGAATGCCTGGCTGCGTCTGCGCAGTTGTGGGCTGCGCTGAAGGCTACGCTCATAGCCGCGCCGTTCTACTTCGGCGTTCTGGCGGCGCTTAGCTACTTTCGTCCCAGGATAGTCAAGCGCTGTGTCAAACCTGACCATACTGACCGGTGGCATTTCTGGTGTGACGTTACCTTTGTCATTTTATTTGTGGCGGGGTTCGTACTGCTAGTGGCCGTCTGGTCATACGACTGGGTGCCGCCTCAGCTAAGCTGGGGGTAAACGACGTGTGGCGGCCCGGGTAACTCCTGGGCTAGCCACCTCTAACTTGCAGCATAAGCGTCTTTGTGCAATAGTAAAGGCAGGCTAGTACGCTAAGAGGTTCTTGGCGTCATCCGGTGAAACAAAAATATACTATAAAACAAAAAGAGCCTCGGGTGGGCGCGCACTAGCTACCAAATTGTATGCCAGACCCTAATCTTATTCGCCAGCGCAGAAAGAATTACCGCACCGCCATAGAAGGTGTAGTGGGTACAAATTTATTCAGACATATTTACGTGGTTGATAAGCGCGACGGCCGAGAGTTCGATGCGCTAGAGGATGGCCAGGGCGCCTGCGCATACGTTGTGTCCGGCGTGCTAGCTCTTCATGGGTTGATCGACCGGCCGCATGCTACCGTCCAAACCACTGTCGAAAAATTACTCGAAGCTGGCTGGCGCGAAACCAAAAAACCAGTATGGGGCGACATAGTGCATTGGCCGGCTCATAATGATCACATGCATATTGGCTTTTACATTGATCGTCAAACAGTAGTAAGTAATTCAGTGCTACAACGCACACCCATAAAACACCATCCTAAGCTCCATGATGGCCGTTTACCTGTGGCGTACTATACGCACGATATGTTGCATTTGTCAGAATAACAAAAAACCGGCAGTAGCCGGGGGTTCGCGCAGAGCGGGCTTGTGGCACTGGGCCACGCGCCCGCTCTTGCACAAGGTTAGTCCTCGATGACGAAGGTGACCATAGGTTTCGCCGTGCCCAGCACTACGAAACCGCAGGCTGCCGCGATGATCTGCTGACAGGCCGCATCCGTGGTTGGAGTGCATCCTGTAATTGTTGCAGTGGGTCGGTTGCCACCGACGGCCCAGTCGACCCCTTCGACGATCCGAACCGCCTGTGGCGGCAGGGTCGTCTCAGTGGTGGGCTGGGGCGCAGGGGTGGTCGCCAGAATGGCGGCCGCGGTGATGGCCACGGTGCTGGCGAGAGCTGCAATGACCGAACGACGCATGTCGTTCCTCCTTGTACAATCGGTGTCCGGCTGCGGACAAGAGGCCGATGCGTGATGAAAATATTAACATGATTATGCTATAAAGTCAATTAATCGCATACAGTGCTGCATAGGATTAACCCTTTTCGTAAGTAGCTGTACGTGTTATAATTTCTTGCGTACTCGTGCGTTTTTGCGGGGCATTAGCTCATTTGGCTAGAGCGCTTCCATGGCATGGAAGAGGTGATCGGTTCGAATCCGATATGCTCCACCACGTGCGGGCGATTAGCTCAGCTGGTTAGAGCGCGTCACTGATAATGACGAGGTCCGAGGTTCAAGTCCCCGATCGCCCACCAGAAATTATTACACCAAAAAACGGCTTTTTACGGCCGTTTTTTGGTATTATGAATGCCGGCCAACCCGAGACCTTAAGGGGACGCATGCACACGCTTAGCATTAAAAAGTCGAGCTTGATGGTGGGAGATACAGAGCTCACCGACGACGAAATTGCATTTGCTCTCCGTGTGAGCACTCTGCTGCAGGCACGATTGAGCGACGTGTTTTTGTCGTATGTGCGGGCACTTGCCATCACCTTCAAGCTTGCTGGGCCCCAAGAGACCAGGCTGGGCCTGGACTTCGAGCTGTTCATCCCGAAAATCGGCGGTGCGCTGACGCTGGAATTCGCAACGCTACTCACCGACGAACCTCTAATGGACGAACTGGCGGCGGTAACGTCGCTCACGTACATTGAGGAATCGCTGCGCCTGTACGCGCGCGAAACAGGCAAGTATCAGGCAGAGCTGTACGAAGTGGCAGGGGCGGTTCGCAAGTGACGGCGGGGCGCGTACGTTGCGCCCCGCTACCGTCCTTCCCGTGTTGGCCAAAATACGATATTATTACCTCTGTTGTTGCATGGGGTATTAGCTCAGCTGGTAGAGCGTCGCATTCGCATTGCGAAGGCCGGCGGTTCGACTCCGCCATACTCCACCAAGATAAAAAGCCCACGCACTTGTGTGGGCTATTTATTTTGGCTAGAATACTCAAAGTCATGCCAGAAAGAATGCAAAAACTCAGCGCTCCGCCCCCGGCAGATGCAATGGTGCATGTGCCAGAAGGGACTTCCTTTTATGTTTCGTCCGCACCTCCCTTGCGCGTACTAACTGACGAAAAAGCTTATTGGGATAGTGAGTTTAACCGTGCTGACCGGAGTGGTGACGTTTTCATGCGCCGGGCGGCAGAATCCTTTAGAGATGCTCTGAAGTTCTCTATTCTAGGCCGAGTAGCAATTGCTGCGATGCTGACCAATAAGATGCCCTATGATGCAGGGCTGGCGGGTAGCTGGCATGCATCAACGGGTGTTGCTATGTCGATGTCCCGGCTCTTTCGCTCCGACCCACTTGGTCTTTTTGAGGATGAGCGCAGTTTGGGGTTTGTCGCCGACCAAACGCGCATCGGCATTGATTTTACCGATGAGGAGCTAGCGAAGTCGGGCATTCATGTCCGTAATGACTTGCGTGACGAATTGGAGCTTGAGCCAATTGCGCTTGGCGCCGAAGAGTGGTACGAAGGGGAGGAGGTGTTTGTGAGGGCGAGGGCACGCGCTGAACCAACACGGGAGTTTGTTACTCGTTGGTGGCAGTTCTATGGGCAGGAACACCCCTTTAGGCGTCGTGAATTTACAAGTTACGTCCCCAGATTAAAAAGCGAGATATGGACGCCCGATCTCGTGCAATAGGACTTGCCAAAACAGAGGTATATTGCTAAAATACTACACGTTCGCTCACATTGTTTGTGGGCCCATAGCTCAGTTGGTTAGAGCATCTGCCTCTTAAGCAGAGTGTCCTGGGTTCGAGCCCCAGTGGGCCCTCCAAAATTATCCAAAAAGACTCCTTATGGGGTCTTTTTGTATTTCATAAGCCATTGTTCCGCTTCGTGTCTGGTTGCGAAGTTTCTCACTTTTGCGTCTAAATCGGTAGCGCGGATCATTAGTTTGCGAGTGTTTTCAAGAAATAGTGCGGCACCGAATGTTGCACTCCTGTCGTAGTCCAAATCTTTGCCAATTTTAGCGGCCGCCTGGCGTCCGCCTAGGTCCATGCTTCCTTCTTGTGAGGCATCGGACAGAATAAGCACCGGCTTATCCTCGTGCCGTAACTGGCTAGCGAGGACCTTTATTTCAGCGAACAGCGCCGTCATAGACTCGTTGGTTTGGTTGCCAACTTTTTGTACATAAATTATGTCATTTTCTAATCGCTGAACCGTATTGCCCATACATCTCCTGGCGTTAGCCTAGCTCTATTGTAGCAGTGGGTTTGCGGTAAGGGTGATTTTTGCTACTATACTGTTAGTTTGCGTAAGTTTATTAATTATCCCCTGTGGGCGCCATGGTATGACAGATAGAGATTATTTCTTAGCCGCCTACAAAGACGCCCTGGAACAATTGTCAGCCGAATTGCCGGCCGTCCAAAGGCATATCGCGACTACTTTTCCTATCAATGACCCGCTTAGGGAGGAAGCTGTCCGATTCACGGCGGAGGGCGGTAAGCGCTTTCGTCCGGCCCTATCGCTTATTGTGGCAAGTGTCTATGGCAAGACAGATGCCTTTCCGCATGTCGCACTCGAACTATTCCATAAGTATTTGCTTGTTCACGACGATATTATGGATCGTGACGACGCGCGGTACGGCGCACCAACCGTGCACGCTAAAATGGCCGAGCTCTGTTTGGCGCCTGAGGACAGGGAGCATTTTGGTAATTCGCTGGGCATAATGGTTGGTAATCTTATGGCTGCTGCCAGCTTTGGTGTTATCCACCACGCAACGCTGCCGCTTAGCACCAAAGACAAGCTAGCCAAACTGCTGGTGCGCGCTACTAACGAGGTTGCTTGGGGGTGGTACGACCAATTTCTGATGGACTATGAGCCGCTTGATTCCCCAAGGCTTAGTTTTGAGCGAATCGAAAAATCGATCATTTGGGTCACTGGCAAATATAGCATAAAGCTGCCCGTGCATTTTGGATATGCCATTGCGGGCGTGCAGCCGCCTAAACTTGAAGAGCTATTTGATACTATGGGCTTGCTATTCCAGACGGGCGACGATCTTGTGGGGCTATTTGGCAAGGTAGAAGATACCGGCAAGTCAAATTATGGTGATATTATCCAGGGCAAGAAGACACTACCCCTTTGGTTGGCCTACACAAACGCTAGCCCTGTTGACCAAAAAGCCTTACGGTTACACGTAGGCAATAAAGGCTGTACGGCCACTGACATACAAGAGGTACGTGACATTATTGTTCGTAGTGGCGGCCTGGAGCGTACGCAGCAGCTGATGCAGTCATACCGTGACCGATGCTTGGAGCAGGTGGCATCTATTGATATGCCGGCAGATTTGCGCCGCTTTTTGCGCGGTTTTTTGTACTTTTTGGAGACTCGAGATAGGTAAGGAGTATGGCAGAGGAGGCTATTGTTTTTGTAGACAGACAGGGGAGGCCAACTGGCAAAACCGGTCCAAAGCTTGAAAGCCATACTGCTACCACGCAATTGCACCTAGCGTTTTCATGCTACGTTTTTAACAGCAAGGGTCAGCACCTTGTGACTCGGCGCGCATACAACAAAAAGGTGTGGCCGGGCGTGCTTACTAACAGTGTGTGCGGCCATCCGGCACCCGGCGAAGACATAGAGCATGCCATTCGCCGCCGTGCGGCTTATGAGTTGGGTTTGAAAATTGCCGGCATAACCTGTATCTTGCCTCGTTACACGTACCGAACGCCACCGTTCCAGGGTATTATCGAAAACGAGTTTTGCCCGGTCTACACAGCAATCGCCCAAAATAAACTACAGCCAAATCCTAAAGAGGTAGCCGAGTATATATGGCTTGATTGGCGCGACTATGCCGCTGCATTACAAACTAACGCCCATGAATATTCTTACTGGGCCAAAGACCAGTATAACTACCTCAGTGCGTCAAAGCAGTTTGCCGACTGGCTTACTTCGATTGAAGCCACGCAATAGCCTCTACCTCATTATCAAAACCTTTAAACGTATCGTTTAAGTGCAGCGTCGAGAGTGACGCAAAGAATAGTGTGCCTAGCTGCTTGCCCTTAAAAACGACCGCAACCTTATCAAATTTGCGTAATTTCCATAGGACACCCATACCTTTGGCCTGCATATGGAGGCTAGCGTTGCGCGGGTCGACTTCGCTAATGTCGTCGAGCAGTTTCGTAATATTGTTCTCTTGTGCTAGCTTTAATGCTGCATCGGCCGGAGCATCGAGACCCTCCAGAGCCATTTCGCCCCAAGTTTTAAGCCGGACGTAGTCCCCTACAATATCTACGCTAAATTGGTTTTTTTCTGGCATATAGCCCCATCCCCGTCTTATGTTTGCGCGACTCTTATGTTAGTGTAACAAAACTTAACTTATTTACGTAAATCACACGTGATTCCTGAGTATAATGGGTTAGATGTATGCAAATGTTCTGTTGAAATTGCTAGAGCGAACCTGGGAAAGCCCGGTGTTTGGCAATTCGTTTAGTGCTGGCGTGCTGGCCAAGCGTGATGTAGTGCTGCGTCAGATTGGCGCTATATCTGACAGGTTTGCGGCAGAGATTGAGCCATATTTGACTACTGGCATGCCTGGCACCACCGAAAAAGAGGTTAAAAAGATTATTGCCCAGATCGCGCCAAAAACGGTCGGGTTCTGTCCGGCGCTCGTTGCCGGCGAGTTAGATGACACGAAGCGGCTTAGCAATGCCGGGGTTGCAATTGGGCTCATGTATTGGGGTGACCAGACAATGGATAGGGGCGACGCTACTATGCCGGTTGCGGTGCAATTGCTATGTGGGCAGCCTGTCGCGCCGGAGCTTGCGCAAAATGCTACGGCTCAAGCCCAGCTGGCGGCGCTCAGACATATTAAGCAAACAATAGATCGCCTTGCCAAACCAGAAGACGCGCCCCTTGTGTACGCTTGTTATGATGACCAGGTGCTACTACACGAGTGGCGACTGCACGAGCTAAGCCAGGCGTTTTTGAAGGCTAAAAACAAAGAAGCATTTTTAGAGCGGCACGGTGCCGATATTGCCCGTTACATGATAGTTGATGCCGGCTTCCCAAGCGTTGCGTCAACGCTCTATGCAGTGTACCGGCAGCACAATGCAATGCTGCCGTCGCTGCCAGATATCTATGCTGAGCCGGCTATTATTACCTTGCTACAGATTTGCAACGCTGTGGTGCGGGTTGCTGACGAACTGGGCGATTGGCAAATGGACGCAGGTGACCACCCTGAGTGGGGCGTTTTTACACTCAATCTTTTTAACCAAGCGCACCCCACGCTGCTAAGAGCCTTCTTTGAAGCGGCCGGCATACACAATGAGACACAAATTGCGTCATTAACAGATGCATTTATGGGCTTCCATGCAAATCCTGCGGCACGGCGTATGCATGGCGACTACATAGTCGAGACATTTTTTGAGCACGCACGTACTTACGTTGCCAACCTTGCGACTGACACGCAGCAAACGTACGAGCTTTATATCACTTTGTGCAAACGGGTGCTTGAAATTGGGTATGTAAACAAAATAGGGGATATCGCAATGGGGGGCGAATAACAGTATGAATTTGTTTTGCCCTTTCTTCGTAGTACCATAAGAAGTATGCGACCACTATGGAATGGATCTATCAGTTTCGGACTTATCAATATACCAGTGCGCATGTACAGCGGTACGAATCCTCGTGAGGGCATTGACCTCGACATGCTGCATAATAAAGACCACGGAAAAATCCGCTACGCGCGTATTTGCACCAAAGACGGCGATGAAGTTGAATGGGACGACATTGTAAAAGGCTATGAATACCAAGATGGTGAATACGCCGTTTTTACTGCCAAAGATTTAGACAGTCTGGACGCCGAAAAATCACAGACCATAGACATTAAGCAGTTTGTAGACGAGCCGGATATTGACGTGCGTTACTTTGAAAAGCCATATTACCTTGAAGTGCAGAAGGGTGGCGACAAGGCGTATGCGTTGCTGCGCGAAGCCCTCAAGAAGTCGGGCAAAGTAGCGCTTGCTGAATTTGTGATGCACCAGCGCGAACATATTGCGGTTATAAAACCACTCGGCCGAGCGCTTATTTTAGAGCAAATGCGCTACCCCAGTGACCTGCGCGAACCTGGCGAGCTGAGTTTCCCAACGGATAAAGACGTGACGGAGAAAGAATTAGAAATGGCGCTCAAACTAGTTAAGCAAGAGACGCGGCCGTTTGTGCCCGAGGACCTGCACGACACTTACACTGAAGAGCTAGAGGAACTAATTAAGGCCAAGACTAAAGGCAAGAAGCCGGCGAAGCCTCAAAAGACGGAACCTGCCGCAGCAACTACCCAAGATCTTATGTCGGCGCTCAAGGCAAGTCTTAAGGGGTAGGCGTGGGCCTCGGCAAGTATACAGCCAAGCGCAACTTTACTGGCACGCCTGAGCCAAAAGGGGCGGTACGCAAAAAGCCAGGTAGGCGATTGGCGTTTGTGGTGCAGGAGCATCATGCCAGCCAGTTGCATTACGACTTTAGGTTAGAAATGGATGGCGTGCTCAAAAGTTGGGCCGTGCCAAAAGGCCCCAGTCTTAACCCCCACGAGCATCACCTGGCAATGCATGTTGAGGATCACCCGTATGAATACCGCACCTTTGAAGGGGTTATCCCAGAAGGCAATTACGGCGCCGGCAACGTCATTATTTGGGACGAAGGCTGGTACGAGCCACGCGCAGAAACGACCGGCGATCCCGAAAAACTCCTACTAAAAGAGCTCAAAAAGGGGCATATTACCTTTGTGCTCCATGGCAAAAAACTCCACGGCGAATTCGCGCTGATTAAAATGGAAAAGGCCGGGGATGACGCCTGGTTGCTCATAAAAAAAGGCGATGAGTACGCCACGACTGAAGATATACTGGCCCAAGACGAGTCAGTTAAAAGTCACAAACGTGTGGACGATTTAGGTGCAGCTAACAAAATTCCGCCACTTACTGACTACCCTAAAAAGGCATCGCCGTGGCAAGTAAAACCCATGCTTAGCACCCTTGTAGAGGAGCCGTTCAGCCGCGAAGGCTGGCTATTTGAGATTAAGTGGGACGGGTACCGTGCGGTAGGGAGCAAGAAGGGGAGTAGCGTTGCGTTATATTCGCGCAATGGCCTGAATTTTGCAGAGAAATACCCACCCATTGCCGAAGCGCTGCATCTGTTTAAACACGATGTGATTGTTGATGGCGAAATTGTGGTTGTAGATGAGAACGGCGCTGCTCATTTTGAATGGCTGCAACATTGGAATAAGCTTCCACGCGGCAGTCTCCATTACTATCTATTTGATATTTTGTGGTGCGACGGGCATGATATCCGCGGCATGCCGCTACTTGAGCGCAAAAAAATACTCAGCAGCCTCGTTCCCCATAGCGACGTATTGCATATTAGTGACCACGTAGAAACCAAGGGGGAGCGGTTGTTCGAACAAATGAAGAAGAGCCGCGTGGAAGGCATGGTCGCCAAAAAAGCCGCCAGCCCGTACCGTGAGGGCGTGCGTGGCGGCGAGTGGCTCAAGATAAAAACCGGCCTGCGCCAGGAGGTGGTGATTGGCGGGTACACAGAGCCGCGCGCGGGTCGTAAATATTTAGGTTCACTTGTAGTAGGCGTGTACGAAGATGGCAACTTTGTGTATACCGGCCATTCTGGCGGCGGCATACCCGATGACCAGCGCCGCGATTTGCGCGACCAATTAGCAAAACTCGAACGCAAAACGTCGCCCTTCACCGTTGAGCCCAAGCCAAACGCACCGGTGCACTGGGTAAAACCAGCATTGGTGTGCGAAATGAGTTTTAGCGAATGGACCATGGAGGGATATATGCGACATCCGCAATTCGAAGGCCTTAGGCCGGATAAAAAACCAACCGATGTGCACAGGGAAAAACCAAAAGCAGCTGAGCCTGCCATAAAGGGCAAGCTTGAACTAACTCACCTAGATAAAATATTTTTCCCGCGCCACAAATATACAAAAGGTGATCTCATACGCTACTACACCTCTGTTGCGGATTATATTTTGCCCTATATTAAAGACCGTCCGTGTTCTATGAACCGTATGCCAAATGGCATAACCGGCGATTCGTTTTATCAAAAAAATAACGACCATTTGCCCGATTGGGTACCGCATGCCGATATTTTTTCTGAGTCGAACAATGCTAACTTGCATTGGATTGTCGGCGGCAAACTGGATACCCTGCTCTACATGGTACAGCTTGGGTGCGTTGAAATTAATCCCTGGAATTCGCGCGTTGATAGTTTGGATAATCCAGACTGGATAGTGATCGACCTTGACCCTGACGGCGTGAGCTTTAAGAAAGTGATCGAGGTGACACAAACGGTCAAGGAGGTGTGCGACGAATGGAAGATCGCGGCCTACCCAAAGACTTCTGGCAAGACTGGTATCCACATTTATATTCCTATGCACGCTAAGTACACCTATGAGCAGGCAAAAAATCTGGCCCACCTGATCGTGCTAGAAGTCAACCGGCGCCAGCCAAGCATAACTAGTGTGGAGCGCATGCCCGAAAAGCGCAAAAACAAAATTTACCTCGACTTCCTGCAAAACCGCGAAGGCCAAACCCTTGCTGCGCCGTACTCTGTGCGCCCCACCCCTGACGCCAGCGTGTCAATGCCGCTTCATTGGGACGAAATCATACCAACGCTGAAGCCCACCGACTTTACTATTCAAAACGCTCTCTCCCGTCTCAAGCAAGTGGGGGACCTGTGGAAACCGGTACTTGGTAAAGGGGTGGATCTGGCAGCGGTGCTTAAGCGCATAGAATAACCCTTACGCTTTAGCCCAGACTCCGCTACACTTAAACCATGAACGATGTGAACGAGTGGGTCCACAATGCTGGCGTTGCTATAGATGAATATTTAAGCGGCGTCTCTATGTTCCGTGGCATTATTGTTATTATTGGCGGAATCCTAGCAGCTTTTTTGCTTAATAAAATTATCACCAAGATGACCCTAGGCTTTGTACGCGTCATTGCCGAGCGTGCAGACAAAGAAGCTGACGAAGAAAAATTTATACAGTACCGCCGGTTTGAAACCTTTTTAAGCGTGGTGCTTGCGCTGGTGAGAGCGCTTATCATTGGTGTTGTTGGCTATATAGCCCTGCGCCTTTTATTTGACCGCAAGGATATTTTGCCAGCCACTATTGGGGTAAGCACATTCTTTGTCATTGCCGCCGGTGCAACTATTGCGCCGCTTTTGCGCGACCTGACAAGCGGCGCCATTATGATTACTGGCCGGTGGTTTTCTGTGGGTGATTTTATAAAGGTCGAACCCTTTGGTGACGTCGCCGGGGTAGTGGAGTATGTATCGCTCCGCTCGACCAAACTTCGCAATATAAATGGCGATGTTATCTGGCTCAATAATCAAAATATTCAAGGTGTGCGCGTTACGCCGCGCGGTGTGCGTACTCTCGCCATGGACGTATTTGTGCGCGACCTAGAAAAGGGCATGGATTTAGTGGAGGAGGTCATTGGCACACTGCCGGTTGGCCCGACCATGATCGCTAGCCCGCTGCGTGTGACCTCCAAAGAGAATCTTTCACCCAAACTTTGGCGTATCACCGTGGTTGGCAAAACCGCGCCGGGCCGCGAATGGCTTATAGAAGACTTTATAAAAGAGGCCCTGCAAGGCAGGGACGAAGAAAAAGACAAGAAGAATCCGGTCATTGTGTATGGCCCGCTTGTCCGTTATGCGGACGCTTCGGCCGAAAAGCGTTTTAGTCGTGCTGTGCGCACGTATGACAAACGCATCTAAGCGGCGTATACTTACGGTACTGTCGGCAACGACGATGGAGGAAAAGGGGATGCCCCTACAGGATGTGCGGCAGCGGGTGTATCGGCACTTGCTGCGAGACGCGCACACGCTCGGTGCAAGCAACCTAGGTGCAACCGTTGAAATGCTCGCGTCGGATCTCGGTATTCCGAACGAGCAGGTAGCGGATGCGGTGCGTGAGCTGATGGTGCTTGGGCACATCGTTTCGGAGGATGATGGCTTTGTGTTCTATGAAGAGCCGCAACCACGGCAACCACCAAGTGAGCCTGCACCTGAACAAAGCAAGGTAAGGCGCCGCCGTGTAAAGCGTACGAGTGATACACCATCCGGCGACCCACTGCCAGGACAGAGTGGAGGCGGCACTGGGCGCAACACCCCCCGCCGTTGTTGAGGATACGCCGCACGCCCTTACCGGGGCGTGCGGCGAGAGCACATGTTGATCAATCCAGTATATAGCGAGCGCAGAGTTCACCAGAGTAAACAGCACCCTCCATCGTGGCGACATATCTTTGTTTTGTGTAGTCACCAGCTAAATAGAAGCCGTTAATGGGTGTTCTTTGTGAGGGTCGCAATGACTCTGATCCAGGGCTAAGCCGATAAAAATCATCCGGAATCACCACTTTTTGATACTGTAGAATCTTGCCCCTGAGCCGCATGCCAAGTTTTTCGGCGTCCGTTATGACCCGCTCTAGGATTGCGTCTTGTGGTACGTGTACAAATGCTTCGGGTGGGGAAAGTATAACAGACAGCCGTCCCGTTGTCCCTTTAAATGTCGTGCGGCTTTGCTCGGCGAACGATGACAGGCAAGTCAGCGGCCCAAATGTTGTGCGGTCAACGGGCAGGCTGGGCTCGGTAAGCTCCATTTGAAATGTAACGGAAGGCATGGACGGCAATGCGAGCATGGGGGTGAACCAGTCGTGAGTAAACGACCCACGGATAATACGCTGCGCCGGGCCAAGTGAAGTGGCGAGCACGACGGTATTAGCAACGAATGCGCCACGCGTACACTCCACCACAAAATCCCGTTTGCGTTTTATGATCCGCGTAGCGCTATGATTACTCAGCACGCAGCCACCATTTGACCGAACATACGTGGCGAGCGGTTCGGTCATAACATCGGTCATGCCACCGGTGAATGCACCTACTCTCAAGGCTAACAGCCGGTTCCAATAGGGTACGAACAGGCTAAATAGTACGAATGCAGAATATGACGTTATGGGTACAAAAAATATTCCTTCGGTCAATGGTATGAGAACATGCTTTATGGCGCGTTTGGTAACTCGTAGGTCTTGAGCATATTGCAAGACCGTTTTGGTGTCGAGCGTGGCGGGGCGCATGAGATAATCCTTAGTGCCGACTATAAAAAAGCGTGCCAGCGAGAGCTTGTCTTTCGGACTCAAAAAGGCGTTGTTACCGAGTATGCCACCCAATGTTTTTAAAGGTTTGAAGAGTGGGGATAGGCCGAGCACCGCACGCGGACCGTTCGGCACGCGAATTTCTATTTCGTCCTCCCAGGCGAGTATGTGCTCGGGGTCTATACCGGCAGCCTTAAGTAGGCGAGGCAAATGGCTATAAAACCCAAGGAAACGATGCAGGCCTGTTTCGACCTGCATCGTTTTCTCTTGCCACGAGGCGGTGCGGCCGCCGACAAATGGGTTCGCTTCTAGCACCGTAGGCGCAATGCCCTTGTTCGTCAGGTGTACAGCCGTACTGAGCCCGGCAAGCCCTGCGCCGATAATAACGACGTCACCCGCCATATTTTTTATACGGCACCGTGGGCAGAGTGGTGGTGGGCAGAATCTGTAGCGGCGCTGGCAATGCTAATCGCTCCGACAACCAGGTGGAAGGCAATATCGAAGCCGGTGAGAGTGTGTGGTAGCAGACCCAAGAACGATGGTGAAGCCAGGCCAAGTAGCGCCATGCCCACGTATAGTACGCCGACAGCCATAACAATGCTGGTAATGGTTCGGCCGTCACGCGTGCCAAAGCCGGCGTAGAGCAAGGCTGCGGCTATCGGAATACGAATGAGATCCATGGCTATATCTGTGTTCATTATTCCCCATAGCTGCTGATCGCCACTCACCAACCCAACGAGTGCCAGCAATGCCACCACAATTCCTACTATTTGTGCAATCCGTTTTGTCATTTTCCCCTCCTTATGTATGGTTGCTTTGTGCAATCGCTGCCGATTACTCCTTAAGCGTAATCTTTCCAGTAGTAATGCACAGTGAGAAAGCTTACGGGGATAGTGTGACAGCTTCCACAGACGGCTCGCTTAATTCTCGGTCAGCTAATACATGCAACCATAACGTAAGGAGGTGCATTATGGCAGAAGGACAAGGCAACTTTGGCAACCACGAACAACATGTAAAGGCTGGGAGCATGAGCAGTGGCAACACTGGCCGGCCAGAAGAGCACGCAAAAGCTGGCCGCGAAGGCGCAAAGGCACAGCCTACCGAGGCAAAAGCTAAAGGCGGCCGCAATAGCCATGGCGGTGGTCGAAAGAGCGCATCAGAGTAATCTCGGCTACCCGTAGCCCGTTTATACACACTAAAAAATAGAGGCCCTTGCGAGGAGCCTCTATTTTTTGTTCGTCGATAAAAACAAAAAACTCCCGCAGGGGAGAGGGGTTGTGCGTGGGGCCGCGGCGTGATGCCGCCGCGGCTCCCACTTTCGCACGGGGTAGAACGTTTCAGACTCGCCAGTCCGGCTCGACCCGCAGGGTCCCGTCGTGCTTGCGCACGAGGGTGAGCTTGCGGTAGTTCTTCTCTTCGAGCATGCTGCCGGCGGTGGCGATGTGTACCACGTGCACGCGGCGCTCGGTGAGCGTTGCCGGAATCATGACGACCACGTACTCCGTCTGGGTGGTGGTGGAGGTGAGCTGCACGGGCTGCTGCTTCTCCACCAGCCCCTTGAGGAGCTCGTAG
>DATIBT010000023.1:0-4878 GCA_035457345.1 Saccharimonadales bacterium (SeqCode)
ACTCATCTTTAGGGAGGGTGACACTAATGTCGCTCTGCTTAGGAATGAGCGCCCGGTAGTCGGGAAATGTACCATCGATAAGGCGCGAAGTGATTTCAATGTCATCTAATAAAATGCGCACCTGGTTATCATCGAAGACCATTTTTATATCGGCGATGTCGTCAGTCACCACTCGAAGCACATCATTTAGCGTAGTAACTGGAATAATGGCATTGATTTCTTGTTTTGTTGCCACAAGACGGCGTTCAGCCAGCCGGTAGCCATCGGTGGCGGCCAAATACAGGCTGCCTTCATGGCTGTGACAAAATACGCCGGTGAGCATTGGGCGAGTATCATCGGCCGAGGCAACAATTACCGTCTGCTGGATGCCGCGCTTTACGTCACCGACCGGAATAGTAACTGCCTGCTTTTCTTCAATAGCGGGCAGCTCAGGGAATTCATCGGGTGCCATGCCGTTAACGGTTGATTTATATGCCCCACAAGTAATATGCATTTTTGTGCCATCAGCCACTAGCTCAACATTGCCCTTTGGAAGGTTGGCAATAAATTCGCTCATCAATCGCGCGGGGACGGTGATGCTTCCTTCTTGTTCAATCTTACTGCCAACATGTTGGGTAATAGCCAGCTCTAAATTAGTGGCGGCAAGTAATAAACGATTATTGTCTGTTCGAAACAGAATATTATTCAAAATAGGTAATGGCGTTTTACCAGAAGCAACTTTTCCAACAACTTGCAGAGCGCGGTTCAGGTTTTCTTGTGTGACAGTCAGCTTCATGCGTTTTCTCCTTCTTTCTCTATATATTTATATATGTAGTAGTCGTAGTAATAGGCTGTGTGGATAGTTGGGAAAAGTGACTTTTCAATCTGTTATTTTGCCTCCAAGACTTGTGCACAATTTGTGTGCAGAACCTGGCAAAACGTGCGGGTAATGCAGTGGATGGCAGGTAAGGCGCCGTGTGGCTCCCTGGCTGTGTGTGGGAACTGTGGACAGCCGGCCCACTAGCAACCCACCGCCCATGCACATGTTTTGCACACGTTCTTAGCAGGGCAGGGGAATTAAACATACAACTTGTCCCGGATCTCCGTAATTTGTTGGCGGACGATGTAATCGAGTTTGAGCGCTTTTTCTATCTTTTCAACAGAGTGAATTGCCGTGGTGTGGTCTTTGCGGCCGAGCTCTGAAGCAATCTTAGGGAAGCTTAGATGGAGCTCGCTGCGCAAAAGATACATGGCAATTTGCCTGGGGACGACGATGTGCTTATCGCGCTTAGGGCTGGTTATGTCGGTTGGTTCCAGCTGGAAGTGCTTGGCGGTTTTTTCGATGACCTGGCGGGCGGTGAGGTGATGTGGGCGGCTGACGCGCACGTTGCCAAGGAGCCCCTGGGCGGTGGTAAGGTCTGGGTCCATGCCACGCATTTCGCAAAAGGCAAGTAATTGGTTCAATCCGCCCTCTAGTTCACGGATGTTTGTCTGGAAGGTCGTTGCCAAATACTCAACGGTATCGCGGGGGAGACTCAAGCCGGTTTGTTGTGCTTTTGTCTGCAAAATGGCACAGCGGGTTTCAAAGTCTGGGCTTTGAATATCTATTGCCATACCCCACTCAAAGCGCGAACGCAGGCGCTCTTCCAACGTAGGAATAGCCTTTGGTGGTTTATCTGAGCTAATAATGATCTGTTTGTTTGCTTGATGTAGGGCATTAAAGGTATGGAAGAACTCTTCCTGTGTCTTCTCTTTGCCGGCGATAAACTGCATATCGTCGATAATTAAGACGTCTACGTTGCGATACCGGCTAGAATCCCACTTACGCTTGTAGCGAATGCAATCAAGGAATTCATTAACAAATGTTTCAGTTGATGTGTACAAAATGCGTGAGCCTGGGGTATGCCGGACAATTTCGTTGCCAACAGCTTGCATTAAGTGCGTTTTACCGAGACCAACGCCGCCATATAGAAAGAGCGGATTGTATTTGGTGCCTGGGTCTTTGGCAACGGCCATGCAAGCCGTGTAGGCGAGGTCATTACTGGAGCCCACGATAAAGCTGTCGAAGGTATATCGTGGATTCAGGCCGCCATTACTATTTGCGGCCGGCGCAACAGAGGACACGATGTCGGTGGCAAGCTGGGGCGCGCTGGCGAGAGGTGGTTTATCGGTGGCTATTGGGGCAGCTCGTTGCACGCGTTTGCTGTTAGAGCTTATGGCATACGTAATGCTCTGCACATCAACGCCATTTTTGGTGAGTGTTTGACGTATCTGGTCGTTAAATTTGACCTCGAATTGCTGTTTAGCAAAGACGTTCGGCACGCCAATAACTACGTGGCCGCCGGTCTCCTCAATGAGTTCGGTGTTTTTGAACCACGTCACAAAACTGGCTCGTGAGACACTTAACTCAATTTCGCCTAATACTGATTGCCAAAGCGCGCTTTTCATCCCCCTCCACTCACTTTTCGCTTGCTTGTTCTACCAATTAACTATACAGCCCAGAGCGGGTTTTCCACAACCGTAAGCCTTAATTTTGCTATGTGGTCAACACTAATCCGAGTTATGCACACCCGTACACTTAATCTGTTAATATGTGGAAAAGTCCTTGAGATATGTGGATAAATGTGGCACTATGGTGAGAGTTTGCAAAAGTAGGAGAACTAACGAATGCCAAAACGAACGCACCAACCAAAGGTTGGCCGTCGCCACAAAGTGCACGGTTTCCGCGCCCGCATGGGCACCAAGAGCGGTCAGGACGTAGTAAAACGCCGCCGCGCCAAGGGCCGTAAGGCTCTCGCTGTATAAAGAATCGGCTGCCATGTAACGAGCAGCCGATTTTGTTACATGCTATTCTAAAGTTTAAAGATGTTAGCAGCTAAATATCGCTTCCATGGCTACGGCGCCCTTAAATACTTGTTTGGTCACGGTAAGACGTGGCGGTTTAAAAGTGTGTCGTTGCGGGTCGCGCCAAATCCGCGTCGCGCGAATAGTCGCATTGCCGTCGTTATTAGCAAGAAGGTCATTAAGGCTGCTCCTAAGCGGAACCGTGTACGCCGCCGCGTGTACGAGTTGCTGCGAATACATTGGCCGCATATTAAGCCGTCGCATGACGTCGTGCTTACTGTGTATGACCCGGGTGTACTGGACGCCCCTCATGACCAGCTAGAAGCAGAGATTATCGACGCGCTCCAGCGCTCACATTTGTGGACTGAAACAAAGTCTACTAAAACGCAAGATTAGGGTGCCACTCCCTAAGCCAATCTGGTATGCTATAGGGCAGTATGAGTCCATTCGATCTTATTTTAATCCAGCCAATTTTTAACGTTCTTATTGTTATTTACGGGCTGTTGCCCGGCCACGACTACGGTCTAGCGCTTATTATCTTCACCATCCTGACCCGCCTAGCAATGTGGCCGATGGTTAAAAGGCAGTTGCACCAAACAAAGGTAATGCGTGAGTTGCAACCCGAACTGGCAAAAATAAAAGCCAAGGCTAAGGGTAATAAGCAGCTTGAGTCACGCCTTATGCTTGAACTGTACCGCGAGAAGGGGGTAAACCCCTTTGGTTCGATTGGTATGCTGATTGTGCAATTGCCAATTTTTATTGCGCTGTTTGCTGTAGTGAAGCTGATTGCCGAAAATCATGCTAACATCGCCAAATTCACGTATGACTTTTTCGAAAGCATCCCCGCCATCAAAGGCGCTATTGCCACGCACGTGGACCAAACACTGTTCGGGGTGATTGACCTTGCTAAGCATGCGGTTATGCCCAACAGTGGCGACATTTATTGGCCACTTATGGTACTGGCCGTTGTAGCCGCTGCGCTGCAATTCTACCAATCAAAGCAACTGCTTCCACAGCCCAAAGAAAAGCGGAAACTGCGTGATATTCTTAAAGAGCAAGCAGCTGGCAAAGAAGTCGACCAGGCTGAAATTAGCGCTCTCATGACCGGTAAAATGGTGTGGCTGTTCCCAGCATTAACGTTCCTGCTAAGTGTGTACCTGCAGGGCGCCTTGGTGCTTTACCTTGTGGTAAGTAGCGCGGTGGCCATTTTCCAGCAGGCGCGCATTTTGAGCAACGACGAATCAGAACTTGAGAAGCTCAGCGAAAAAACCAAAACCAAAGTCAAAAAAGCGGTGCAAGCCGAGGTGGTAGAGAAGCCGGCAGTGGCGGCCAATAAAAAGAAGCCAGTCAAGAAGGGCGCTACTAAGGCTAAGAAGAAAAGGAGCTAAGTATGGATCGGATTGCTTCCATCGATTACGCCAAAAAGTATCTCGAGGACTTACTGTCCTTTTTTGGCTTAAACACTGTTATTACGGCCCATTGCGACGAAGATGAAGACGTTATTGAACTTACTGTGCCCTCAACCCATTTAAACGGCTTTCTTATTGGGCAGCGCGGTGAAACCCTTCGTAGCTTACAGTTTTTATTGTCCATGAGTTTGAAGAATCAGGACGCTGAATTAACCCGCGTCAATATTGATGTCGCCAATTACAAGCGCCACCGCGCTGAACGTATTGCTGACCAAGTCCGCGAATGGTGCGAGCAGGTTATGCAATCAGGCGAACCAATGGACCTCAAGCCAATGAGCCCGGCCGATCGCCGCACGGCCCACCGTGTCGTCGCTGAATTTGGCCAGCTTGAGAGTCATTCGGAAGGTGAGGGCTGTGATCGCCATCTGGTAATCACGAAAAAAGTTGAATAGCTCAGAGATTGTTAAATTTATAATTTTCTTGTATAATATTACTTCGTACGTCCGACTACTACAGTTCATACGGAGGTAAGACATGCAACTCGTGACGGCCCAGGAGCTCTTGGGCGAGCGCGACGAGCGTAACGCCCAGCCGCATCACGGTGGTTTCCCACTGGTGTCCTCGGTGTATCACCACAAGCTGGACT
>DATIBT010000024.1:0-44030 GCA_035457345.1 Saccharimonadales bacterium (SeqCode)
GGTGACGGCGGTGCCCTCGGCGTTGATGGTGTCGAGCAGGGCCTCGCCGTCGCCGACCTCGAAATGCTTGTGCAGCGTCCTGGCCCCGAAGACGTCGGTCAGGCCCGCCTGCACCAGGAAGGCGCCCAGCTTGTTCAGGGCGTCGTCCAGCTCGGGCCCGTTCGCCGCGTCGCGGATGTGGGGCGGCTCCAGCAACTGCAGGGTTGTCATACCGTTCCCTTCAATAGGCCGGGCACTGTCGCCCGGTCAGTATATGAGTATACCATGAGTTGGTCGCGGGGTTAGATATAGTTGAGTTGTTTTAACTACGGTAGTGAAGCAACAGACGGCGGGGTTATTTTATTGACATATTCGAATGTATATGTTATTATATTTCTTGATCTTCATAGAACACCCGTTCCCTGAAGAATCGCCCATTGACAAGCAGACACATAGTTTGGAACTGGACTGCAAGCATGCGACCCTTCTTGCGTTCGCTTGCAGTCCCGTTTCAACTATTGGCAAGAAGAAAGGACGTCATGTCCGAGCAGAACGCTCCCGTCAAGATCACCGCCACCCGGGCCCGTAAGCCTTGGATGGTCGTGGTCATCCTCCTGGCTAGCCTCGGCTGGCTGGTGCAGGATGTGGCTTACTTCGGCACCGTGCGGCCTATCGGCATCGGTGCCGTGGTTTCGGCCATTGTGGCGGTGCTGCTCTACGCGGCGCTCTGGAAGCTCTCGTTCTCGAGGTTCCGTACGCCCATCGCGCTCCTCATGGTGATCATCATCGTGGCGGAGGTCGCCACCGGCCACTACCACACCGTGGACACGCTCACCCTCATCAAGGACGTCGTGTTCCTGGGCGGCATCATGGCCTTGTCCTTGGCTAAGTGGTCCAAGACCTCCGCGTCGTACGACGAAGTCGAGGACGCGCTGGGCTGGAACCAGAAGCCGAAGGGCTAACCGGCCTGTAACACCTCGAACATGACAGCAGTCACTACGCGGTGAGGGCCTAGGCCTTTCTTCCTTACCTCGTCTGCTTGTCATGTTCGCCTGTGGAGTTCAGTAGTTGGACCACACGGGCGAACATGCGGCACAGTACAAGAAGAGCTCAGCTATAGGCTGGGCTCTTTTCATTGGCGAAATGATGATCGTTCACAAAGTTAAGCAATGCCCCATTTTTTGGTATAGTAAAAGTATGAAAAAACAACAAACAATAAAAACAGAAAAAGTGGTATGGGCTATAGTAGGCGTCTTATTGATGCTTAATCTTATGAGTTGGTGGTATGTGTGGAGCTTGAAAGACGTTGTTGACCGGAGCGGCGCCTCGACTGTCGATAACATTCTCCAGCTCAGCAAGAAGCAATGGCTCTTAGAAACGTGTTATGAGAAAAACATTAGGCCTTGCACCGAGGAAGCGGTAAAGGCCCAGCAATAAAATAATAAGCGCGCTTGGGTGGGCTAGCTCGTCGAGTCGTTAATAAGCCCCAAGTTTGCAAGCGCAGTAATAAGCGAGGCAAGCGCAGCATTGCCGCCCTTTGATCCGCTGACTGTGGGTTTCGAGATTGCGGTAGTGCCATAAAAGCCTGCTGCTGACCCGTTATGCTGCAAGCTTCCGCCTACTGTCATGGTGCCGTCAGTTACTAGTACGCCTGATCCTCCACGGTAGAGATTGGTATCGACGCCTGATCCTCCTGGTCCCCAGTCGAGACCGCCGTTGGTGGTTGCGCGGAACCGGGGAAACGCAGTTGCACCCACAGAAAAGCCGCCTACAAGTGTCGCCAGCCCTGGCACGGTAATGCCCTGCAAGCCATCATTGAGTATAGTAGTTGTTCCGCTGGCAAGATCATTGGGAGTGGGCGCAAACGAGCCGTCAGTTGACCCGTAATCTGCCAGGGTGACACTGCAGCCAGAATCGACTTTGACGAGCGCGGTGGCAGCAGCTTCTGGCTCGTTTTCGTGAACACCTAACATAGTAACGCCTACACTACTGCCTGTTACCCACCACGATGACGAAATGTTGTGATTAGTCCAGGCATTATATATGCCAATACTCAACGAGGCAGTAATTTTAAACCCAACACCTGGGTAACTCACACTCTTATTTGCCATAAATTCACTGCCGCAGCCCACCAACGAACAGCCTTGGCAGGTGTCAATAAGATAGCCAATGCCGCTCGAATCTGCGGCGCAAGCAGTGAGTACGCAGTACACCATTTTAAATAGGGCATAGCCCGCCTGGCCGTTATTATTGGCGTAGCAAGCGTTAAATTGGGTGCTCGTGCCAGCTGTGCTCATGGCGACGCCAAAAAAGTAAAAACCATGGCCACCATTTGATTCGCAGGTAACGTTATTGAGAATAGTGAGTACGGCATTAGAGGCCGCAATACCATGCGATCCAAACTCGCGAATATACAAGCCTTGGTAGCGATGCCATTGAATTGCCTGCGAGGAAGAGCGCTGCAGTGAAATCCCCACTCCTGTGCCGCTGGCTGGTCCTTGCAAGCGGAAATCTTCTAGTACAATGTAATTCGCGTCGGTAATAGTAATGCCGTTTGCGCTTGTGGATTGCTGCACAATAATTGACCGGTCTTGGCCGTCGCCGCGAATAATAGTTTTAGCGGGCAGCGTAAGCGCGGCAGAAATAATATAAAATCCACTCGGAATATACACACTCCCGCCAGCCGCCGCGGCCGCAGTAATAGTGCTTTGTATGGCAGTGGTGTCGTTGGTCGAATTGTCGCCCTTGGCGCCGTGGTCTTTTACATTAAATACAAGCTCGTCTTTATGGACGACTGTGGTATCGATAGCCTTAGCTGCCAAATCGGTAGAAAGGTTTTGGATTTTAGACTGGCTAAGCTGGCTCACCTGGGTGTCGCCCACTGCCCCAGCCTTAATGCTGCCGTCACTATTATGCGCGGTCTTTAGGAATTCGTTTAAGATATCGCCCCACATATTGTGGTCAGAACCAGGGACCGGAAGCCGTGTCATGGCTTAATTATACATGCTTGTGGTTGGCGGATGGGGCTTTCGGACTGTTACTTTGTTACATTAAGTAGGTTGTCGTTCCGGTTTAGCATTTTGCGGTAGGTCGGCGCCAGAAGCCCGGACGTTGCACCTCAATTCTGGGCATCGAATATAAATTCTCGCAACTCTTGTGGGCAGCGGCAGGCGGTAGCTATCTTGCGTGCCCACTCCTCGGCAGCCTCGCGGTTTGGTAGTTCGAGAATTGTGAAGCCGCCGGTAATATTTGTACCGGGATAGATCTGAGTAGACACCGATCCGTCGGCCGAAACCAGCACCGGCGCCACCTCCTCTTCGATCCCGCCACCAAATACATATACGCCAGCCGCTTTTGCTTCCTCGATAACAGCGTGGGATTCTGCATCTACAGTTGGAAATTCTTCTTGCGTCAGCGTCATGGCTTCACTTGGGAATGAAATTAGGTACTTGGTCATATTTCAATAAGGCCTTTCGTTTACTTTTATGCGTAAAAAGTTGTCGTATGCCTTTATTATACCTTTTAAAGAGAGCGCAGGGGTTGGCGGACAGATTTCATTATCCCTAATGTTACTTGAACCCATCGCTAATCAATAAGGCCAGCAGCTTTTAACCGAGGGATAACCTCATGCTCGAAGATTGAGCCAATTTTTATGCCGTCTTCTGGCTCCGATGTAATCCAGCGTACTTCCTCGACTTCATTGTCAGCTGTTGGTTCACCATCCCACTCGTTTACTGTAAATACATTCATCTCAACGATTTTGTCTTCTTGGCCAGCCGCCCCAGCTTTGAAGGTACCGAACGGGCTCAAGCGATCTTCATGGACGGTAATCTGAAACTCTTCCATCAGCTCACGCACCAGAGCCTGCTCCGGTGTCTCTCCTGGCTCGATAGACCCACCAGGCGCAATAAAGAATTCTTTGCCCTTAGATCGTTCAACCAGGAGTCGCCGGTCATGAATTATTACCCCGGCTGCTTTATGGATATGAATTGCTTCGCCCATGGGGGTCATTATACTTAGTTTAATGCGGTAATCCATTGCTATTAATTTAGAACAGCTACCGAAACGCTTGATTTAGCGAATCCATAATATTCCATAATCTTTAATATACTCGGCCAGCTCTTCTCCACCGGGCAGTTTTAAAGCGCGGGATATTAATAATTCATAAGTCTGCTTGTTCACCACCAGGCGCTCTGGTGTTGCTGGGTGTTTCACTATCAATTCCTCACCACGCATAAACTTTTCAATTTCATCTTTAAAAGTGCTGCCCGTCCGTTCTGATATACGAAATGATGCAACCACCTTGAGGTCGGTTTTTTTAACAAGAATCTTGCGATTATTGCTCTCTGCGTAATGCCACATTCGGTAGCCAAACTCTTTGTCCTCCTCAACAATAACGCTTTTGAATCCTCCAATTGCTACTGATTCAAAACATCGTGTAAGCATATTGGAGCCACCGAATGTATGAAGCACACGCCGTCCCTTTAAAAAGTTTGAAAGCTCTTTGCATTGTTTTGAAAGTCTAACTTGCGCGAAGGCGGCCTTCAATTTATCTGGATCATATTCAGGGTAGTCTTGTACAAAAGCCTCGCGCCATTTACCGCCTACGACGCCCACCACGCGAGGATCATTAAATAAATCAAGCGACTTACGGATGAACTGTTTGTCTTTAAAGTACACATCCGCGTCTACGTTCAACAAGATGCCGTTATGGTTGTTCCTGCGGAAGCGCTTAGCGGCTTCTTGGACAAGAAGATTGCGGACCTTGCCTATGTTGCACCCTGGAATCTCATGACCATGCGAACTATGGTCAATAACTGTAATGGGCAGCCTCCCCCTAAACCTTTCCGGTAGTCGCGCTTTAAGCACTTTCTGGTTAGCCTCGTAGACAGTTTCGTAATCTTTCGTACTAGGTCTGTCGTTATTAACCAGACAGATGACCTCTATCGCATTCGGCTCAACGTTTTCCTGGTCGGTCAGTGATTCTAAAAGCCTTGTTAACGTATCTACTCTTTCATTGAATACAGGAATCAGGACTGCTAACTTACAGTTTGGATTTTGAGGCGTGGCCATAATTAAGCAATCTATTTACCAACTTGTTATATTTTTGCAATGCTCACGAATATAACATAGGTTGCCTCGGACTAGCACAACTTTGTAGGCCTAAGAGTAAGTTTTGATAACCTTCTTGATCTTCTTAAACCTGCCTATAGCAATCAGGATTTTGTGGACTAAAGGCAGCCTTGAGAGCTTAGCGTCTAGGCTATAGTTTGCGTTGGGATTACTCATGTTTAGACGCCCATTAAAAGGCGTGTTTGCTAGATGCTTAAGCCAGGCTTGCTTTACGGGGTGATTGTTGGGCGTCATCCATGGGCGGCCGTACCAGCCAGACATACAATGCACTGCCACGGGATTAGCAAGGGTCTCTTTAGTATGTGAGTTCGTGTAGTAGCCTTTGCGAGTACCATAAATGAGCTTAGTGAATCTTACGCCATCATAAAATTGGCTGAAAAGATTATATTTTATATCTAGCTTCTGCGTATCTTTTCCGCAGCAGATATTGATAATGTCCTGATCGGCCAGCCAATAATTCTTCCCTGTTTTTTGATACGATTCAAGAATTTTTTCAGTGAAATTATGCTTTCTCCAGTTCTTCTGGTCTACCAGCATTAAACCGGCGTTGTAGTAGGCGTTAGTCTCGGGAAGTTTTATAACCTTCTTATACCACCCGCCTATAAAGTCCTCCACCATTCCCAACGTATACTTACCCAGAGCCAAGCTACTTAGCTCAGTAACTGAATCAAAAATGAGTATGTCGCAATCAATATATAATAGCCTTCCTGTCTTCGTCTTGAGATCACGATAAGCAAAAATCTTAAAATATGGCGCGTAACTTTCGCCCCGGTAAGGCACTACACCAAGCCTTTTCAACTCTTTTACTGACGGCTTGGCATCAATGAACTCCAGCCGCTGCCCATGTTTATCTGCAATATCTTTTATCCGCTTCTTGTTAGATGCAGTTATTCCGTCACTCATGATATGGATAAAGAAGTCCATATCCTTATTGTTCTCTAATAAGGATTCGAGTGACACACCACAAAGGAGTGCATACGCGTCGTCGCACTGGTATAAGACGTCGAGTGATTTTTTGGCCATAGTCTTATTTTTGATCAGGGAATAAGCGCGTGAATTCTACTAAGCGTCCGACAATTTCTGCGCTTGATGCTTTTAGCTTATTCTGCGCCTCTTCTACTGTCGCCCATTCGATATGATCGTATTCATCGTCATGTGTACCCGTATCGGATAACCACTTCAGTGCAAAGTAATGCGTAGCTTTGGAGATTTTTGCACCACTATTTTTATCAACGCCTTCAGCCAGCGCACTGCCAAGATATCCAATAACCTCTGCCGTCTGGCCGCTTTCTTCTTCTACTTCACGAAGGGCGCAGGCCTCAAGGGTTTCACCAAAGTGAAGAGTGCCCTTAGGGATATCGAAGCTGCCGTCATGACGAACGAGTAGCATAATTTCTAACTCGCCATCTTTTGGACGATATACAACACCACCACATGATACGTGGTAAGGCCATTCCTTAGTCAAACGATATTCTTTGAGTGCCATTAGTAGATCTCCTTTATCTGATCCAAAATCATTTTAACTACTTCGTCCCTAGATTTTTCCGGGCCAATTACCACTTCCGATTCAATGCCTAGGTGGTCACGCTCCCGATACCATGCCCGCATTTCTTGTTCGCCAAAATAGTCAGCTTTCTTGCGTGTAGCATGACGGCGCAAGGTTTCCTCAAAAGGAACATCCAATGTGTAGACGAGGCTTTTATCAAACTTAGCAAATAACTCATCTAACAAGGCGTCATGCTTAGGACGGCCAACCATGCCATCTATAATTACTATATAACCATACTTTGCCCCAATGTCGGCTAAGCTACGAATCATGTCCCCCAACACTTTGTAGTAACTGGGACTTTCAGGCGTAATGAAATCCTCTTTGAGCATATCCTTGGATATAAGCAGAACATTGTCTCCCAACTTATCTTTCAAAGCTTCTGCTATTGTTGATTTACCGCTGCCTGAGTTGCCCCGCAGAATAACAAGTATATTTTCAGCGCCCAAGAGCTCTACGCCTGAAACTTCTTCACCTTTATCCTCGATTAGCATACCTTTAAATTCAGCGCTTATATCTTTCCATTGTTTTGGCGGCAAGCCCCGAGAGCTGCCGACTAGGGTGTTGAGGACACTGCCGTGTGTAACGGCAATTGGCGTCCCGTCAGCCGCCAAAAGACGTCTGCGCGCCACAAGCATGCGGTTCGTGGCAATTTCAATTGATTCACCGCCTGGAGCTTCGTCGGCAAATATTTGATCTGCCGATAGATTGCGGTGCAAATGCGGAGCTAAAGCAGGGTCTTCAACTACTTCGCTCACGGTCATACCTTCCAGTACCCCAAAATGCTGCGCGCGTAAGTCTTCATCTACAACCACCTCAAATCCAAGCTCATCTGCGAAAATTTCTGAAGTTTGTACAGCACGACGTAGAGGACCCGTAACAATGGTTTCGTTTAGGTCTACGAGGTGAATTGCTGTGCGGGCAAGTTTCTTTGCAATGTAGCGAGCGCGGTCTACGCCAATTTCGCTAAGCCCACGGTCAATACCCGAACCTACAATTTCTTGCGGCCGCCGATCTATTGGCGCATGCTGCGTCCAGTAAACTCTCTCAGTCATGACCGCCATAATATCTTGAGTTGGCTCAAAATAGTAGCCCACCGCGAGTGGAACACCAGAATAATAGAGGCGAAGTCAAAAGAAAAGTTCCACAAAATAAATTGTGGAACTTTTCTGATCTGGATAATTCTATGGTGACCCTACTAGAATCGAATTGGAACGCTATCTTGTCGGAAGTACGCAGGTGGCATACTACCTTGGGCGGTCTGCATCTGAGAAACACTAACCCTGCTGTATATGGAATATAAGAGTATGCAGAAAGGCATGGGGGTGGGCCCGACATCTACCACGGCCCTTGACCCTCGTCAGGAGCTATTTATAGACTCATACTGTAACGTTAGCAGTGTAACATTCGGAAATTGTTATCGATCTGCAATTAGGGCTGGGTATAGTGTTGAGACGGCTAAAAATCTTACCCATAATCGCCCAAAGTGGCTGTCGGAAAAACTCGGACAATTACAAGTTATGAATCCGGAATTATTATTGCTAAAGCTGACAGCCATCATAGATGCACCTGGGGAGACCACCCAGAACAAGCTTCGGGCTATAAATATGATGATGAAACACTATCGTATGTTCGGAACAGTTCAGACAAATATTAAAATTGGTATTCAAAGTGTGTTGGACTAACTGGGCCAACCTGCGGTAATCTTTAGTTAGGGGCATTTGGTATGACTAAACTCGACATAAATAGTAAAGACGTTTTGCTGCTTCTTATTCACGCCAAGGTCGGCAATGAGGACGTCGGTTCAATTGCGGGCAGAACACGGGTTGTAAAATTGGTGTTCTTATTTAAGAACGAGGTTCTTAAGCAGTTTAAGAGCGATAGCCCACAGCTTGAAAAGCTTAAGTTTGATCCCTGGAACTTTGGACCCTTCTCTAAGCAAATATATGACGACATCGAATTTTTATCCAACATCGGTTTTATCCACGTTAAAGCCAGCCAGGAGGATGCTTCTATCGAAGAAGCTGCCGAATATACCTACTGGGAGGACGGACTAAAGGACGCGGATGAGGTGGAGGAGTTCACCCAAGAGGAGTTTACGCTGACCGATCAAGGCACAAAGTATGTAGATAGTAGCCTAGTGCCTTTATTAAGTGATAATCAAAAAGAAGTTCTGGTCGAGTTTAAACGCGCCTTTGGCCAGGTTCCGCTGTACGCCCTGCTTGAATATGTCTACAAAAAGTACCCAGAATACACTACTGAATCGAAAATAAAAACTAGAGTGCTGGGACGGGTATGAGCCCTGAAGCGGTAGCTATTGTTTTGGGTTTGTGGTGGGCACCTGTCGTGCTCCAAGGAGTGCCTCTATTGGCGTTTATTTTTCCCCAGTTCCTCACACGAGACCAAGACTACACGGATAAGGTTAAATTATATACTGATGCCAATAAGGCCAACCTCGCCAAGGCTCTTAAGGATTTTGTGACGGCAGAAATCGATGCAGACATTGAGGCTAAATGTTTGAACTTTGTTAATGAGGCGAGCCGACGCTTTAAGCTAAACGCCAAGCTTGCCAAAATGGGCAGGATATACACGAAATTAAGTAGCGCGATGCTGACATTGTTAATCATTGCGGCGATAGTTTTTACTGCTAGCTTGATCCTGGTAATTATAAACAAGCAGTTCGAAGTTTGGGCCTTGGCGGCAAATGCTACTGTCGCGGTTCTTAACTTGGGATTGTTATTTGCGATGAGACACTATGCTGTAATGCTGCAGAAGATCGCGGGTAATGAGGATCTAAGTGAATGAGTGAATATACCTTGCAACAGCTTTTTACCGAGTACCTGAAGAGTATCGGCTTTGATGTCCATCAGGAGGTGCCTTTTTTGTCTCGCTCTATCGATGTCGTGGCAATTAAAGGTAACGAAATATGCGCATATGAGTTAAAGTTGCATAATTGGCGTAAAGCCATAACGCAGTCGATAGATCATTTGCATGGGGTGGACAGGTCGTATATCTGTATGCCGCTTAAATCGCACATTAGCGAAGAGTTAATTTGTCAAGCACAGCTCAATGGCCTTGGACTGGTTATGTATGACGAAGAAAACCGTACCCTCAACGAGATTTTGCCCGCGCCAGACTCGGAATTTGTTTGGGAACCTGCGCGTAAGTGGTTAACTAGTGCCATGGAGCTTACTGTATGAACGCGACTCATTTCCTACGATTTGGTACACACGCTGAAAGCAAATACTTTTTAGGCAGTGGCCAAGAATTGTACGACTCTATCATTTTTAACGGCAACATGGTTGCTTATACGCAAGCTGCGATTGCTGCCTTTATCATTACTACGCACGAAAAAGCTTTCCTTATTGATCCACAAACACACGCCTTTCAGCATGATACTAGCTATCTGATGAGTAAAAACTCCAAGGGTGAACAAAAGGTAAAGACATCCATTCAAAAGCTTGCGGATGCCCTAGGCGAGCCAGTGGCGAGCAAGTTGGCATTAGGGCTACCGGTTGTGCCGGAAGATTTTAAGGAGCAAATTGTTGTTGATGCCTTTGCTAAGAACGTTATTGGATTCCAAAGAAATATTATCGACGCCATTAAAGAGCAGGACGATTGGAAATATCTAGAATTTAAGCTGAAGGATCAGGATCTAGGTGAGCCTGTGCCCGCCGGTTTGATTGCGCCCTACTTTTATATGAGTGAGATGTCATACGCTAGGTGGCTGGACACAAATTATAAGCTAATCAATGCAGCGGCCACACAGGCTGGGGGCATTGAGCTTATTGCTCAACTCGTTATTTCCAAGGATATCTTAGGCAGTGATGAGGCGTTAGGGAAAATTATAGAGTCTTACGGCAACAGTGAGGCCGGAACAATCGCCTTGTGGGTTGATATGTTTAATACGGTAGAGGCGTCGAAGGCCGACTTGCAGGGCTTTAAGAAGTTAGCTGAGGGTCTCAAGGCAAAAGGCAAGAAGGTGGTGGACCTCTATGGTGGCTACTTTTCGATCCTGCTTTGTAAAAAAGGTATTTTAGACGGGGTTTGTAATGGCCTTGAGTATGGCGAGTCGAGGGCTGTCATACCAGTGGGGGGCGGTATCCCTATGGCGAAGTACTACTTCTACCCTCTTCACTATCGAATGCGCTTCACAGATCTTATTACGGTGCATAGGGCAATGGGGTGGAACGAGAAACCAGATGGTTTTAAAGATGGTGTGTGCTCATGCGAAAAGTGTGCAGATGGGGACATAGAAAAATATGGCATAACGACGCCAGTTAGAATAAAGCGAAAGGCCGGCGTCGTTACGCTGAACTACCCTACTCCTGAGACAAAAGAGCGTAGCCTCCTGCACTATCTAAATTGCAAAAAGCGTGAATTTGATACGGTGCAGTCCAAAGACCTAGACTCGCTTCTGCAAGAAATGACAGATTCTGTTAAAACCTATGAGCCAGTTCTTGGCATCGATACAGTCTCACATCTTAGGCGCTGGGTTGACGTCTTAAGCTCTTAATTTTGTCTCTTATCTAGAGATTGCTTGAGTACGGTGCTGCGCAATATCGCGATGATGACTAAGATTGCGACATACGACCCGATGGCTCCCAGCCATGATTGCCACTGAAAACCAAACCATACTACTGCGAGCCCCGACAGTATGATGACTGGCTTAAGAGCCGTCTTGCCGTAGGCAGCGCCTACTATGCATGAAATGTTTATAGTGCCCGCAATGAGTAACCCGATAAGATTGCCGTCCATACCTACTCCTTTGATTTAATAGTTAGCTGGCGGCAATCAAAAAAGCCCGCCGCCAGCGATAGCCGAAGCTACCCGTACCAGTTTCCCGATACGACCATTAGGAATAGTGCTCTGACGACGAGCTGTTTATTCCTAATGGTTTTTTGACCATGCCACGCGAGACGTGGTTTAGGTCGTAGTCGAAGATCGACTTGCTTCATATTATAGTTCATAAAGATGGTAAAATAGAGCTACTTACACCGAATACAGCCAAATATTATGTAGTCTGCCTGGTAACAGGTGCGTAACCCGCTCTCACTGATTGGACGGGAACAGACAGGAAGAACCATTATGGTGCTTTGGCTAATTCTCGCCCCTCTCCTACCACTATCTCTCCCGCTACCGCGTCTTTAGTCATTTCGGTTAAAGAAGCCCGTAAACTGCTCGGCAAGGACGCCAGAGCGCTTTCTGACGACCAAATAGAACATCTCATTTTGAAACTTACGAATATAGCAAGGTACGGCTTGCAAAAGTACGGTTCCAAAAATATAGTAGGGTCTAAAGATGCCTGAAGTATATCTGCGCAATCCTAAGAAGGTCATACAGTCTACAAATAAGGCAGTAGCTTATATTCGCGTATCTGACGAGAGCCAGATTCATGGTGAAAGTCTTAATACTCAGAGAGAAATAATCACTGCTGCCGCATTGCGGGATGGGGTAGAAATTGTGCGGTGGTTCATCGAGGAGGGCTATTCGGCTAAGACGGCAAACCGCCCTGCTCTAAATGAAATGCTTGCCTTTTGCGCACAAAACAAAGGCAAAGTGTCATATGCCTACTTTTACAAGCTTCAACGTGCATCGCGTGACGCTCCTTCTTACTATAGTAGTATTCGCGGATTTCTTCTTGGTGTAGGCGTTAAAGTACGGTCAGCCACTGAGCCTATCGATGACACGAAGGAAGGCCGGTTTTTGGAAACTATATTTGTTGCCACGGCACAGCTCGACAACGAGACTAAATCGGAAACTACCCTGGATAACATGAAGCGGATCGCGCGTCAGGGTTGGTGGCAGCATGGTGCGATTCTCGGTTACGACACTAAGAAGGTTAAACTGGCTCCTAAGAAGTATCGTCCAAGCCTTAAGCCTAACGACAGGTTGCCTTTGGTGCGTCAGCTTCTACTCAAGTTCAATGAAGGTAAGTATACTCAGGCTGATTTGGTGAGGCTGGCAAAGGACGTGGGGTTAAAGACGAACACGGGCTTATATCTCAATCAAAATGCCGTATACCGCTTGGTCACTCAACCGGCGTATGCAGGGTATGTCTGTAGCAAGCTAACCGACAATGAATTATGCGAGGCTCAATTCGAAGGTGTTATTACTCTCGAACAATTTTGGCAAAATCAAAAGTTCCTAGATAAGAATCAGCTCAAGAGGAGCGGCATTAAATATGCGGCTAATAATAGCCTCTACCCTCTTAAGCGATTCGTACTCTGCCATAATTGCTCTTTGCCGCTCTATGCATCGGCACCTAAGACTGGTGGCGGTAGTCATTCGCCTCGTTATCATTGTGCTCGCGCAACGTGTAAGGGGCTCACAAAGTCTGTTAGGGCCGATGTGGTACATGATAAGTTCTACGACATCTTAAAGACTGTGCAGCCAACTGAGGGTACATTGCGCCTGTATAAAGAAGTGCTTCGCAGGACGGGAGAAAAGCAGCTAGGTCAAACAAACAAGCAGATTGAGGCCATGCACACTAGGCTTGATGCCATTGCCAATGAGAGGCTGGAAGCCTTAAAGAAATGCAATAGCGGGCTTCTGAGTGTGGCTGAGAAGGATGATCTTCTCGCGGCCTACTCAGCAGAGAAGCTAGAGCTTATGCAGGAATTGAAGAGCTTAGAAGAGAATCAAACTGTCCAAGAAGCGCAAATGAACTATGTTTTAAACTTCATGACTGACGTTGCCAAGCAGTGGCTGGATGCTGACCTTGATATCCAGCAAGAGTTCCAAAATCTAGTGTTTCCAGAGGGGGCAGTATTCAACACAATGACGAGTGAGTTTGGAACCATGAATGTAAGCCCACTCTACAGATACGCACCCAACAAAAAAGACCTTTCCGAATCAGAAAAGTCTCTTATGGTGACCCTAGTCACTAAAAGTTTACACCCGCTCAAGGAGGAAGCACAGAGGTGGCGAACAATTGTCGGCGGACCGTACGAACAGTACCAACTACAGGTTAAACAATCTGATCGGTTACATCCCGTCCAGGGTATACACCTGTCAAAATGAAAAACCATGAATCGCAGCGGTACGCGGGTGGGAGGCCCCAATTCGGCATACCGCAACAATGTATGCCAAGTCGATTTCTATGTCGTGTAGTACATGAAGCCAATTAACTATAGCGACTGTGCTGACCGTCGGTTGCACTATTCAGGTATATGGGTGTAATGAGCTCTTTTTCGCTCACGCGCAGTAGAGCAATGCTCATATCCTTCGTTCCACCAGTGTAATCAACGATAATCTCGTGCGGGGCGTAGTTCGCCCTCATCTTGTTAATCATCTGTGCTACCTGTGCCTGTATATCCATTACTGACTTGTCATTTATGGATATGCCATACAGTTCGACCTGTCGGCCACCCGCTTCTATGAAGGCCTTCAGATCAGTCGCAACGCTGGTCACTTCAGCCGACTCCGTAACAACTAGTACAACTTTTTCAAGGGCATTGGGTGCGGCTTGGCCACCCGCGTCATAGAGCAAGGACTGCAAGGTGTTATATGCTGGCGTATCACGAAAGCCCGCACCACGCTTTGAAACAGGGGTAATAAGCAGCTTCTTCTGATTCAGTGGTGTCTCCACAAACAAATCCTTGTGCAATGCCCTCAGTCTCACAACCACCAATGTACAGATCAGCGCAAACAAGAGTGCCAGTAGAGTTTGGGGGACCAGGCTTGCTGCCTCGAAGCCCTCACTCAATGGAGCGGCAGCTAAATCATAGGAAGCATTCACGAGGATGCCAAACGAAAGCGCAAATACAAGGCTCAGAATGGGGTGCTTGGCCGAAATACCGAAGATATTCTTCAGAATCATGCCACCACGTGTAAATTCTTTCTGCTGTGCGGCTAGCAGGTCTCGGTTCGTTTTAAATTTATCAGTCACGCTCATACGTTAGCTAACCTCTTCGTTAAAGGGTGCTGTGGGTGGCGTATCCTTGATCACTTCCATTATGGCGGCATACTCAATCCGACGATCCGGATATGCGCTCAACAGAATCGCGGGCAATACCTTATGAGTTAAGTCGGAGTAAGTGTACCCGTATCCGAGCGAACCATGAGGTACGCAGTGTTCGGCAATTCCGGCCGCCACATCCTCATTAAGACCGACATCTCCCAGATAGTTCTTCAGAAGTGCCGCACACTGTTCGCGGGTCGGTCTGTCGAAGGCGAAGGTTACGGCACTGCGCCTCCGAACTGCCGGGTCAATTGCGGCATGACGGTTGGTGCACATAACCACGAGCACCGGTACCGGCAGGCCTTGCAGCGAGTCGATCCCACGAATCAGAGCATTAACCCCGGCTTTATCTTCGTGGTGCATCTGAGATGCTTCCCGTGACTGAGCCAGGGCATCTGCCTCGTCAATGAATAGTACAAGTGCTGTTTTCTGGCCAGTTTTGGCTAACGCATCTTTGCGCAACTGTTCAAATGAGTCGCCTATGAGCTTGGTCATCTCACCGACGATGCCTGACCCGCGCGCATTGAGGCTCAGCTTGTAGAGAGTAACTTCTATTTGTTCTTCACGCGCTACCTCATCTGCAAATGATTCGGCCAAGGCCGTTTTGCCAGTACCCACATCACCCGTGAAGATAAACAATGGCGGTCTTTTAGAAAACAGCTTTACGAGGTTGATCTGTCTGTGGTAATGCTGCTGGCTCCAGCGTTCAATACTCTCTGGGTTCAGGATGATTGAGGCCTCACTCTTCAGACGGGTCTTTATGTGGTCTATGCCGACTAACGACGCGTAGTTTTCTCGTGCCGCTTCGTCTGGGTAAGTGCGTACAAATTCAAAGGTATTTTCTTCCTGCATATCTAGCTCCTAAACTGACCGCGCTGTATGCCGGTACCATTCCTGTAATATGTTTTGTCGTTGTCCCAGCTACCCCCAGCAGTACCAGGCTCCTGGCCGTCCGTCCGCTGAATAGGAAGATCGGCGATGATGGCAGCCCTGTCCTCATTACTAATATTCGGGTTACGCCGCTTGGTTAGATGAGAATACCAGGAAGCACCCTCTACATTAGCCTGCGAGTAGACGCCGCCTGGACTATCATTCGGCACTTCCAACTGACCCTGCGAGTTCACGGTGTAGCTCAGGGCAAATACCCAGTTACCGCCTCGTTTAAAGCCGTATTTTACGTTATCCAGAAGCCCGAACTTCAGTAGAATGGCGGCTTCGACAACGAGGTCATCGACTTTCTGCTCGGTAAGATAGGGGTCTGCATGGCCATAGTACAGGCGAACCTGTGCCAGGTCTGACGCGATACGGGACGCCAGGTAACGAGCATCAGCAATGCTAAATGTTTGGGTGATGGAACGGGTTAAACTCTGAGTCATGGCTATCCCCTGAAGGTCGTACCAAGAACGACCTGCCAATTAGAGACTGCTTCACCCTTGGTGTCTGCCGTTGCGGCAGTTGTCAGGGCGTCTAAGGCCCGTGCGGCTTCGTCTACAATTTGTTGCCGCTGTTGCTCAGTGTAAGTACTGGCAATGTTATTTTGCGGGTTCACCGGATCAAAGATTTGGATTAGGGCATCAGATGACAGGTCAATGCTCCCGGCGCCATAGTAGTCGGTAAAGAAAATGGGCTCCTTCAGGCCGGTCCGGACGATATAGGCAAAGAACTGCTGCATCGCTGCGGTATAGTCGCTGGTGTCCAAGCCATTGTCGGCAAGGTGCGCACAGATCAGTTCCGCCAGAAGGGACTTAAAGCGGAAATGCTTGTTGGCAGCCTTATACTCTGTCTTTTTATTCCAGGCCCACCACTTAACGAACCGTACGAATTGAATGTATGTATCTGGCTGTCGTGCCTTACGGTTACGGATGAACTCGATATGCAGCGAGATACTGGTGAGCACAGGGTCGCTGTTAGGGTCTTTAGTGATCAGGAAGCCTTTGTTGTCCGGGTCACCCTCGTAGAGAACGGGTACCACATCAACCTTGATGAGCCCCGGCGTTTTGTAGTGAACGGTTACGCAGTGGTCGTGAGGCTCAAGCTGGTCGTCATCAAAGTCAGGGTAGACCTCCTTGAGACGATCGTGTAGCCAAGCGATAAGACCGGCACGATCCTGGTCGCGTACGGCTGCTGCCTTGACGTAGATGGCGGTATCAATGTCATTAATTTTGCGGATAGCACTGCCTTTGGCAAGGCTACCGGAATGCAGCATCTTCACCAAGTCGTAATCGGGATGGTCTTTGATATAACCCTCCAAGCGTTCACGCAGGCTGTTCGCCTGGCCTCGGTACCTCTTTACCAGATCGGGAGGCAGATTCACATGAGATAGGGCGTAGGCCAATAACTCCGTGTTTGTAATGTGCTTCTTAGACGTAAAGTCATCAAGACTGTATTTACTCATTTACCGTAATCTCCACCAGGCGCCGTCTCGCGTGGCTGTAAGTTCGTGTATAATAGGAATGAACGGTCCTATTTGCTCCAAGCGGATTTGATCGTGAGGCAGTCGTTTGCGCGACTGTCTTTTCTTTTGGCTGTACTGCTTTGTCGATACTTGCTCCCCGTAGCGGCCGATTTTTGTACCCTCGGCAGTCGCTGATTAGTGATTAAACGTGTTGGTTTCGTGGCGTTTCGCCATGTACCTACCTCTAATACTACACGAAAAAATGCAGCGTGTCAATACCCTGAGAGATTTTTTCTCACAAGTCTTGCACTCGCTGCGCTGATAGTGTAAACTACAGAGTATGATTAAAGAACTCACCATAGGCAACTTCCGTTCATACCAGGGAAAGGTCACCCTCTCGCTGGAGGCAGAGCCACTACGATCTGGTAAGGTTAAGGTCATCAAGACTGAGGCCGGGCCACTACTTCCGGTTGCGGGAATATTCGGGCCTAATGCCAGCGGTAAGTCCAACGTCATCAAGGCTCTTTCTTACATGCAGTGGGCGGTTAAGAATATCGACGTCCTGAACCACCCAACGACACATCACCGACACCTACAGCCATTCTTGCTCAGCAAATCGAGCCTCAAGAAGCCCGCCTTCTTTGAGGTGCTGCTCTATGATGAGCAGCAGGAAGCAGAATATCGTTATGGGTTTGAGATCAACGACCAGCATGTTGTAAGTGAGTGGCTAGACGTTACGGCCCGGGACAACAAATTGCGCCGAAGCCGTAGTATCTTCAAGAGGGATGGGCAAGACTTTTCTATAAGCCGACCGCTGAGTAAGGATTTACGCCCCCGCATGACGCAGGTGACCCCACAGGGTTTGGCGATTGCGACGTTTGCACAGCTCAACTACGACCTGGCCCGGCGTGTAGTCTCGTTGCTCAGCGAACCGGCACTTACTATTTACAATGGTGCAGCTAGTGATATGAATCTTGAAAGAGCGTTGAGTCGCTGCCGAGATGATGAAGCCTTCAAGAAAAAAGTGACCACATTGATTCACCAGGCTGATCTAGGTATTGATGAATTGATGATGGAAGAGTTAGAGACTCCAAAAGATGCACTCAAGCAGCTTCATCCAGCCTTACGACGTCTCCTAAAAGAGAGCGGGCAAAATGTAGACACCGTTTTCATGGTTTATGGTACTCACAGAATGAATGGCGATCCAAAAGCCAAGCCAGTCTACTTTAATCTTCAGAGCGACGAGTCATTGGGTACGCAAAAGTTTGTAGTTTTAGCTAGCTTAATTGTTGAGGCACTTGAGAAAGGAACAATCCTAGTAGTAGACGAACTCGGCGCCAGTCTCCATCCGTTCCTTACACGAGCAGTTGTAGAGCAATTCCAGAATCCTAAGACAAACAAACGCAATGCACAGTTAATATTCTGTAGCCATGAGACCTATCTTCTTACTAAGTATACGGAAATGCGCAGAGATCAGATATGGCTGGCAGAGAAGGATAGGAAGACTCAGGAGAGCAAGCTGCACCACCTTGCGTCATATAAGGTTCGGAATGATTACGAAGTAGCCAAGAACTTACTAGAACGGAATCTTGGCTTCGTTCCCGAGACTACTTTCCCGAGTATGTAGTTTTCGTCCAAAAGCTATAGTTTTTGCAAACAACTTTTTTATAATTTTTTCGATTCGATAACAGGGGTATTTAGTGAGTCAGTACCCACACTTTGAGATTTTTGTATATGTGTCAAAGGTACTACCGCTCGCGGATCGCAGAAAACTATTTATTATTTCTCCGCCTTAGCGTCACTACTACAAAGCTATCATTGCGATTCTCAATCTCATAAACCAAGATATAGTGCGCATGCTCAGCGTCACCTAATTCTACTGGTTTACAGCTAACACTTCCTGGATGTGTGACATCCACCATTTCCATGTCGAAAATAGGATGCGACTCGTTCTTCTGGTATTCACCGACATTAACACGAGTTTGAGTACGTGCTTCAAGCCGGATTGTATAGTACGAGCCTGGTTGCTGGTCTACGAATTGTGGGCTGGTGTTTCTGAGCTTCATATCACTTCTGAATATATTACATCCACTCGCAAAGAGCAGCGTTTAGGCTTTTCGTATATCTTCTGTACAAGCAGTTCTACCTCTGTTATAATGTTGTATAAGCTACTGTGTAGCCTGCGACCTAGAGCCGCCCGCAAGGGACAGGTATGGTCACCAAATCCATAGAGAACAAACAGCTCGTCGTCAGAGCACTGTTCTCTATGGTTGTGCACCGAAAGGTGTGCAGGTGGCCGCAAGGTCATCGCTGGCGGCGAGCTTTTTAGTTGCCGCGAATAATCACCTAACCGGAGGCAACTATGGCAAAGAAGAAACAACCAGCAAAACAGAAAGTCACTGACGGGCAGTTCGCGGGAGCGATAGTCTTACTTTTAATCTTGGCGGTGTGGTCGCTGTTTGCGATCTTCAAGACGCTTCCTCACAACATACCCAAGGTTGCCAAGGAAGTGCGACACGGGGAATGTCGCCGGATGGATTTGACTACAGTAGTTACGCCTGACGACCAGAGATGCCTAAATGCTATTGATGCCGGTGAGAAGTCAGCAGCCGTCTTTAATACCGCCGTTGATCTTGTCGGCGTCGGCTTATTGGTAGGTTTCGGGCCGAAGCTATGGCGCGTTACGCAGCGGTATCACGAGCAAAAGAAGTAATAGCATAGCTATATACGAAGAGCATGCTTTACAATTTTACGCAAGCAGTAGTACTATTGAGCTACAGTAGTGAGACACTTTTCTTCCATGTGACGGGTTCCATCTGGGAACACGCAAAACTGTCTATTGTAGGAAAGCAACAGTGCTACCTAGACCATGCTTTGCATGGCTGTCAGCTGAAGGAGATAGAGTCCCTTCTACCTGGTACAACAAATATTAATCTTCAAGGATTTGTATTTGTCGTGCCAGGTTTTTTGTTTGGCTTCGACAAGTACGCACTATTTAGATGCAAGAGCCTAAGGGAAGCCAGCAAAAAGGAAGGAGTATTAAGCCAAGCGCCGAAGCGCTTGAATTGGCTGCCTTTTTCCACTCGCTCTACAAGCAGAAAAAATCCAAGAAGTGACTACAACTCAATGGCTACAAATTGTGACACCCTATTAATCGTGAATGTAAACGGTGGTCTCTGTTCCGAGTCACACGGTGTAGCCCAGGGACTACCATTTAGATTCAGGAGAAAAAGGCCATGAAGGCTACATCTATCGCTCTTTGTCGTGTATCAACTGCTAAGCAACGCTTGGAAGGCAATAGTCTAGAAGCACAGGAACAGCGTGTCTATGACGCTGCCGCGTTGCTGGAGGCGCCCATAGAAAAGTTCTGGAGCCTCAATATCTCCAGCCGCAAAGGCAAAAACTTTAAACGCCCCGATCTTCTTGAAATGTTGGCTTACGCAAAAAAGCATAAACAGGTAAAGTTCATCATCGTTGATGAAGCTGACCGATTCATGCGCAGTTTTGAGGAGTTCTTCTACTGGAAAGTCCTATTCCGCGAGGAGGCAGGTGCGCGACTGGTTTACGCCGCTAAGCCTGAGCTTGCCTTTAAAGATGACATGTATGGCTTGTTCGAGGAGATGATTGATGTCTTTAAGGCTGAGGCCAGCAACATCGAGCGGATCACCAAGACCACCGAGAAGATGAAAGCACGGGTAGCCGCCGGTTATTATCCCGGTCAGCCCAAGCAAGGTTATCGACGTACGCTAACGCCCGGTCTCCATGAGCCTCGTGACCCACAATGGAGCATGCTCAAAGAAGCCTTTGATGAAGTTTTATCGCTTGTCTACACGCCAAGTGAAGCACTCAAACGGCTCAATGCACGAGGCTATAAGACAACTCATGGCAGCGACCTAGACACTGAACGCTTCAAGACGATACTCGCCGACCCTTATTATGCAGGCATTATCAAAATGTCAGACTGGCCGGAATGCAAGAAAGGCTTGCACAAGGCCATGATCACTCACGATCAGCACGAGCAGTTGAAAGAAATCGTAAGTGGTAAGAAGAAATTCACCAGGCAGCAGTTTAATCCTGAGTTCCGCCTGTCCAATTTGATGGAGTGTACCGATTGTTTAAAAGCCCGGAGGCCGCGTATCCCCGCGTGGTCGGATATTTCCATAACAATGGCAAACCGGGGAGCCGTCGTAAGGTCTACGCTAAGTATCGTTGCCGTTCTTGCAAGACCGAACAGAAGCGCGAGGTACTGCATGACGGATTATCCAATGTACTTCTGTCTATCGAAATAGCCCCTGAGCGCCGTGAGGAATTACTCGCGGCGCTACGCCTCGTTTGGGAGAAAGAGCACGAAGATAACACTCGCTTCGTTGTCACGCTTCGCACACGCCTTGATGGCCTCACGCGATCCAAGAAGGACGTCGTATTGGCTATCGCAACGGGTAAGGTTGCTGAGGCAGATGGAGAGGCGGTACTGGTGGATCTGAACCAAGATATTAGCGGCGTAGAGAATGAGATTGCAGTAGCCGAGGATATTGAACGCGACTTCGTTGAGTTCGTAGAATTCACGCTTGGATTTATCGACAATCTACAGCGCGATTGGTGGGAGCTGGATAAGAAACATCTCTGGTGGTGCAAACAACTTTTGTTTCCTGAGGGATTTTCAGTATCTCGCTCCGGAAAAATTTACACCCCGAAAATCAGTGAGTTTTACAGATTAGCGGGCATCAAAAAAGACTCCGAAGAGCCTTCTTTTTCTCAAATGGTGACCCTACCGGGACTCGAACCCGGGTTGCCGCCGTGAGAGGGCGATGTCCTAACCGCTAGACGATAGGGCCAAAGGCGCAGAGAAGTAAAAAATGTGTTTACCTATTTTTACTTTTCGAGCATTTTGTTCTATACCGAAGGTATAGGGCAGTCCCGCTATGGGAATACCATTTTGCGCAAATCTTAAGTCTGCACAAGACGCTACATATCGTACCATAACAGGGGCGGCTTGTCTATGCGTCCACTCATTAGGCCCGCGCTCCCCTTTGCCGAGGGGCTACCATTTCATTGCGCTGTTTAACCGGCGGGTTGTAGCGATTGGATAATTTCTATAAGCTTGCGCGGCGTAATGTCGGCTTTTATTAGGTAGCCATCTGCCTTGCTTTGCATGGCTTGGCGCGATTCGTCATCTTGGTTGAAGTTGGTCATAACGAGAATGCGGGAATGTGGCACCAAATCTTTTTCGCCCCTAAGCGCCTGCAATACTTCTCCGCCGTGCTTTTCTGGCAGGAGAACATCGAGCAATATAAGATCGTATTGTTTAGTGAGTGCCGCCTTTTGGCCCTCCTCGCCACTTGCAATGAGGTCAACTTCGTAGCCGGCTTTACGCAAACTGCGGGCGTACATTTCGCCGATAAACAGGTCGTCTTCGATACAAAGAATTGTGTGTATTGCTGCCATATGAGTTACCTTCGGTACATTGCGTGGTTTTTAATCCAGCCCTCTGTGCGTTGAATGATGTCTTTATTATTACCGTTGGCTAGTTTCTGTGCAACCGTTGCATAGATCGGCAATGTGAAACCGAAGGTAGAACCTACTCCTTCCTGCGAGCGCACCCATATGGCGCCGCCATGCTGCTCTACGATTGCTTTGCATATGTACAGCCCCAGGCCAGTGCCGCCTACACTCTGCCGGCTGTGGTGCGAGCGGTAAAACTTATTAAACAAGTTAGTCACAATCGATCCTGGCATACCAATGCCCTGGTCAAGTACGGTAATTTCAACGAAACCTTCTTTAGGGGTGCCATTAACCACCACTTCCCCGCCGTCGTGACTGTATTTAATGGCGTTGTCGACCAGATTAACAATAACCTCGCTAATACTAGTGCGGTCGGCAGCTACGGTTGGCAAATCCTCAGATATATTGAAGGTGACTTTACGGTTTTGTGTTTTGGCGCGCAGCTCAAGGTCCGGGATAAGCGTCCTAAAGAGCTCAGGCACGCGTTCTTCTTGGACATGCACGCCAAATTGGTCGCGGTCATAACGAGAAACGTTAAGGATGTTATTTATGTAGCCGCTGAGACGTTCGGCTGAGACTTGCAGACGGTCAAGCAGCACGTGTTGATCATTATCTAACGTTTCGCCCAGCTCTTGGTTAAAGACATCTAGGTAGCCGCGAATAACGGTAATTGGCCCGCGCAGTTCGTGGGCGGCCAGGGCTATGAAGTCCATGTCATCCTGGTCTGGTGCGTAGATGGCTGTGCGGTCAAAGGCGACTAAAATGACTTCTATATCTGATTGGTCGTTCTTTTGGTAGTGGCCAACGATGTCAAAGATGCGGCGGCCTTCTTCGCCGGGGACTTTATCTGCGACACGTTGCCAAAGGTGGTCGTCGCGAACTTTGTTGGCGCGGCAATCGACAAGCCAGTTGGTGAAGTCCTCTTTTGGTTCAAAAAGTAGGCTGAGGCCTGCACTGTTGTCGGAAGTCGGTTGTATAGGCGCAGCCGCGTTTGCATACGCAATACTGCCGTCGGGGCTGAGTGTTACTACGCCGCAGGGAAGGATGTCACCCAAATGTTTAAAGTAGTCGGCAGATAGTGGCCTGCCCTGTTCGTTTGGTGCGGTGGTCATATCGCTGGAAGGTGATGCAATGGCTAGCTCATATATAGTTTGCACGAGCTCCTTTAGGCCGGAGGTTTGATAACTTTTGCTACTGATATCCGGGGGTGGTGTTACTACTGGGTCTTTAGATACATGAGCTACGGCTTGCGATAGTACTCGGAGCGGATCGCTGACAATTTTGAGCGTAAAGACAGCAACGACAACGTTAATAACGACGACAGTTATAAGTGCAACGCTAAAACTTGCCACAGGATTAAGGCCAAGCTCTTGCGATGCCAAAAAGCCAACTACCCCCGCCAAAATACCGCCAATAGCCTGTAACGCGATCACCTTTACAGCGGTCTTGTGGTAAAACTTATTAAAAAATTCATGTACTTTTACTGCCATGTGACGCTCTTGTTTGGTGCTGTTACGCTTATCCAAGCCTGGCCAGCATTAAAGGCGATCGGCTTGCCAGCTTTGTCATAAAAATAGATCGGCGCGCGAGCATCGGCTTTGCGCCAAAAAGCCTCCTGTACGGTGCCGTCTTGGAATATATAGGCTTGGTTGTAGCCGCTCGTGTCCATTTGCTCGCGGTAGCCATCTTCGAACCCAATTTGCGTGGGGACTTTCATGGCAACCACTACTTTGGGCGCTATTTGCCCGCCTTCACGGTCAGCATGCGGCTTACCGCCAAGAATACGATTATAGGTATTTGTAGTGGCGTCATAATTATAGTCAACATTAAACGTGGCACTTGAGATGTCAATATGGATCGTTTTGGCGTTGGGTGCGGCCACTGGGCTGTCGAGTTTGTGCGGCCAGCCTTTTATGTCGCTGCCCACATAGCCTTTCTTTTTATTGAGCTCATCTAGCTTGTCGAAGTTTGTGTACACATTATGGGGGGCCACGCGGTCAGTGGCCCGCCAGTAGTAACTGCCGTTAAAGAATTGGTCAATGTCTTTGTATCCCCCATTTTTTAGGGTGAGCAGCGCATTTTGGCTGCCGCCCACATGGGCAATACTGGCTTGGAACGGTCCCATCCAATCAATGTAATACGGCCGCACGCTGCGCACGGGGCCAATAAGCCCGGGGCGTGACTCCTGGAATAAGGTGAGGTAGCGGGTAATGCCGCCTTCTGCCACTGCCTCAAACACGACACCGGCGGATTTAATGCCTGATTGCGGCCGGGCGTCAAGGCTGTTTTCTATCATAATGGCGGTAATTTGCTTGCGTGTCTCAAGCTCATCTTTTACTTCTAGCCCCGTGAGTGGGGAGTAGTATTTTGTGACGCCATTTTCAGTGACTGCTTTTGCCTCTTCTTTAACGGTTATGACGGTCGCCGCTGGTTTGGGTTGTAAAAAATATGCAGCAGTTACGCTTCCTGCCCCTATTACAATAAACACAGCAATTAATATGCCTGCCCACCTACGGTGAAAGTCGGCAAAATGAACCAGCTTTGCCCACGGACTGTTGCTGTGCAGTATCATCACCCTCGATTATAGCAAAGCATAAACAAGATGATTTCTATTGACATTATTCAGCATAAGTTGTATTATTTGAACTTAAGACCAATTTGGACCTGTGAAGGTCCCGTCCCAGGAGGTTATGAGATGTTGCTCGTCGTCGCTGGCCTGCTCGCCCTGCTCGTCACCCTCGGCCTGACCGACCCGCACATGCGGGGTCAGTCCTGGAACCCGTTCGGCGAGTAGCCGAACAAGCACCAGATCCCTCCGACCGCCGTCCGCGCCCCTTCTCCCCACAACGATGTGGGAATAAGAGAAGGGCGCGGGCGGTCACAAACTAGATCATTTTTTTCAGGCGCGAAAGCGTCTTTTCTGGTCCCAATACGTGCATGGTCTCAAACAAGCCGGGTGCCACATTACTGCCGGTTATACTGGCACGAATAAGTCCAAACAGTATCCCAGTCTTAGTGTTGAGTCGCTCAACTAATGGACGCAAGCGTTTTTCTAGATCCTCTTCTGTAAAGTCACACGTTTCTAGTTCATTCAAGGTGGCACTAATCATAGCTTTCCGTTCATCGGCGGAGAGCTTTTTCAGTTGTTTATTTTCTGTAATGACCGCCTCTTTTACTTCTGGTTCTGTAAAAAAGAACTCGGTCAGTCCGGGCAGCTCGGCAAGGTACTTGAGCCGTTCGTGCACAAGTGATAAGACAGTACGTTTGTACATGGCATCGGCGTTTTCGGCGCTTTTTGGCCAGAACCCTTCTGTGCGCAAATAAAGCTCGTCGAGGCTAAGGCGACGGATATGCACCCCATTCAAGTAGATTAAACGCTTTTCGTCAAAAATACCGCCACTTTTTTGCACGCGCGCGAGCTCGAATTTTGCAACAAGTTCTTCTACGGTATACACTTCTTGTTCGGTGCCGTCGTTCCAGCCAATGGTGGCCATGAAGTTAAGTACGGCTTCGGGCAAGAACCCTTGGTCACGGTAGTCGAGCGCCGGTTTTGCGCCTTTGCGCTTGCTTAGTTTGGCGCGGCCGGTTTCGTCCATCACAGGCGGCAAAATAGCGTTGATTGGGGGCTCCCATCTCAGCACTTCATGGGTTGCCAAGAATTTTGGCACCGAGCTTATGAACTCCTGGCTGCGCATAACATGGGTGACGTTCATGAGGTGGTCATCGATGATATGGCAGAAGTTATAGGTTGGGAAACCGTCGGCTTTAATAATGATGTAGTCATCAATCATTTCTGGCCCCATGCTCACCTTCCCCATCACGGCGTCGTCCCATTCCCACGCTTTAGGCTCTAGTTTAATGCGGAGCGGTTGGGTCCCGTCCCATGCAGGCGGGTTTTCAGGGCGGTGGTCGCGGTAGAGGAAGGGGCGCTTTTCTGCCTGTGCCTTTTCGCGCAGGGCCTGGAGTTCCTCTACACTGTACGGGTCGGCATATGCTAATCCCTTCTCTACCAGTTCTTGGGCGTATTTTTTGTATATGCCGAGACGTTTTGATTGAATGTACGGGCCGTACGGGCCTTCTACGTCTGGGCCTTCATCCCAGGAGAGACCAAGCCAGCGCAGGGCTTCTTTAATGCCGTCGGCACTGCCGGGGACTTCGCGTTTTTGGTCGGTATCTTCTATGCGTAGTAGAAATTGGCCGCCGCTATGCCGGGCAAGCAGCCAGGCAAATAAGGCTGTTCGCACAACGCCAAGGTGCAGGGCTCCGGTGGGGCTGGGGGCAAAACGAGTTCGAACTGTCATATCTGGTAAGTATGGGCGTAAAAGCTAAGTTGTGCAAGTGGCCACGCTATTATATAGTTTATTTCGCAGAGTAGGCTCTTCGATTTTGGATGAGGTGGGTCATGTCAATTAGGTTTAGTGTCGCACTGATTCTGGGCGCGGCATTGTTTTTTCCTTTTTTGTACGCCCTGAAGGTGACGATTGAGGCGTTCAGGACATCGCCTATGGAACGAATCGTCCCGCAATTCCAACGCGGTGCGGCACTGGTAATTCTGGGTGTCGCTACCGTGTATGCTGTTGCGGTGGGTGTCCCGTGGTTGTATTGGCAGTTCGCTTTGAGCGACGCGGCTGCTCTGGCGTGGGCGCTGTGCCTGACGCCATTGCCGATTGGATGGTGGGTTGTGAGCCGCCAGGCTCACGCCCAGTTCGATCCCAATGCGCTCGTGTGTTTCAACAACTACGGATGGGTAATTCGGCGTGCTATCCGGCAGTTCCTCAAGAAGTATCCAGATGAGACTGTGGAGGTCAGGACTACTAATCGTGACGTTTATGTGTTGTGGGAGCATGATGGCCGTAAGGCCGACAGGCGCTTCACCTTTGAGACCCGCGGCCAGGCGAGCCGCCATTGGGCACGCATTTACGCACTCGGACCGGACACCGATCAGCACAGCTCGCTGACGTTCATGATTGCTGACGGGGATCGCCAGCCGCGGGCCAGGATATCTCAAGTAAAGTGACACGCAAGGGAACGCAGCAGTAATCAGAGCCTACTCTGCAAAGTCCCTTTATGAAATTATTATATAGTTTTTGCCAGCAGGGTAGGCCCCTGAGTTCTCTGGAGGAAAATTGGAAACAAATTTCATCGCCACCTGGGGGCTTCTTATGGCGGCGATTGCGCTCATTTTATCTGGCAGGGTGACGCTTATGGTGCTGAACTGGCGGTTTGGCCTCAAATCACCGCTGGAGCGGATGATGAGCGAGCGCGAGCGCAAGTACTATAGGGCCGCGCTTGCCGTTTGGGGAGTGGGCGGCTCGGTGTTGGCTTTCAATTTTTTATGGGTCACCACCGGCGGCAGGCCGGCGCCATTCATGATTGTCATAGTCGGGCTGGTCACCTTCTTCCTCCTTAAGGAGGGTGCAAAACCAAAACTGGCGACGGTTAGGATGCACGATGCGTTTGATGGCCGCGGTGAGTGTTTGCCGTCGTTTCTCGGTTACGCGCTTCGCCATTATCACCCAGAGGAGGACACTGTCATTACTGTTGCACCGGTGTATGGCAACGCCAAGTTAGCGCTTACTGTGGGGGACCGCAGGGTTACCCTAACGCTGCCGAAGCTCCGGAGCACTTGGGGCAAGCCCAAGCCCATGGACGTGGACATGTTCTTTGCGATGGTGTTGTCGGCCGTGCCGCCTTCGCTCCTGGGCATGACAGTGGTGTGGCAGAGCGGCCAACGACGCACCAGGCTGATGATACGGCCGGAGTTAGAATAAGTGGTCTCTGCAATCCAGGCCTACCCTGCAGAACCACTTTTTGTTACATGCTTTTTGCTAACCGAAGTACTTGGTCCGAACTCAGGCTTGCACTGCCATCCAGCGTATAGACAATGCCGCCGTTCACCCATGCGGCATGGTTACCAAAGGTGTATACGGTGACGCCGCTTTCCTGAAACGTGAGATAATTTTCGGTTTGGCGGGTTACATAATTGTCGAGCAGCCCCTGACTATCCCAGTTAGATGGTTTTTGCGTGATCTTAAAATCATTCTCGTTGGTAGTTGATTTGTAGTTGATGCTTACCTCGCCAGGCGCGTAGGTAATGGGACCGTTCAGGCTGTAGCCATCGGGCTTGTAGGTTGGGAAGGTGGCGTTAACCCCTGCCCGGCTGGCGGCAACTTGCATAGAAATGACCGGCAGGTTCATATAGGTTAAGTAGCCACCCAGAAGTAATAATGCCAATGTAGTGCTTAAGACGGCGGCGAGGCGCGGTTTGCGGCTAAAGAAACCCTTCTTTTTGTCTTTTTTGGGGGTGTCACTGACTTCGGCGAGGCGCTCCTTTATAAGTTGTTCTTTTAGCGCCTTGCCACTTAATTGCTGCGTGGTTTGCACTTTTTGTACAACCTTAGCGACGGTAGGATGGATCTGAGCGGGTGCTACGGGCTCATCAGCCGGTTCGGCTTTGCGAGCGAGATTAGGGTGAATGGTAATATTGGGACCAAATTTACTAATAAGCGGGCTGCGGCCAGGTAGGCTACGTGAATCTGCGCTTGCACTCGGCAGCTCCGCAACTGGTTTTTTGAGCGCTTTACGGTATAGGGTTTCAGATTTTTGAGGACGCCGGTGCACCGCTTGGGCGACCGGGTGGCGTGCGCGGGCAGGAGCTTTCTTAGCTGGCTGTTCAACGGCTTTGAGGGTTGGGTGGGCGGCCTGGCTCATGCCGATGTCGCTAAATGAGCGCGTGGTGCCCGCCTGATTTTGCGCAACCTGCTTTGGCTGCGGCGCCGAGTCAGTTACCGGCTTACCAGTGGCCGCATTGTATAGGCGGCCGTTGATAACGATAGTTGTGGTTTTTGACATATACCCCGTTTGTTATTCCCTCTGCCCGGCAACCAAGTGTAAGGTATTTTACTACTCGTGCGAGCGATCTCTTTAATAGTACGAAGATTCGCCCCGAGACGCAAGCATTTTCCTACCTTGCTTCCTCATTGTTTAAATTGTATAATCAGCAGTTTGTATGAGTTTGGAACATGGGCACCCTCTTTCTGGCGAACGCGCGACAGAGCTTAATGGCATTGCGGCCGTTGAGGCTTTTTTGGATACCCCGGAGCATCGTGATCTTCTCCTTAAGCGTCGTGCTGTCGCTACGGCGGCGAGTATTAACAATTGGTTAGCTACGGCAGATGAGCGAGCCCGGCCAGAGTTACTCCCCAAACCCACCATTTACCATCTAAATGAGGCGCAATGGTCGCTCCTTTACGAGGCGCAGCTTGCCACAATTGTTATTGATCTTGACGGTTGCTTCGAAGGTAGCCCGCTGACTGCCATTGCCGCACAACGGTTGAGGCTACAGAATGAGCCCGCCTGCAACATTATTTTCATTGCCAGCAGTACGGACTGCGGTGACATTGTTACGACGGCACAGGACGAGCATCGCCTAGAGATAAAACGTGGCATTGCTATCAGCGGGGACGGCAAGGTATTTGTGGGAGATTTCCCCGAGCCCGTTGTTGCTGACGCTCTAGAAACAGTTAATATGCAGCTCCTTACGCAATGTGCAGATAAGGGTATTACAACACTTAACAGCCCCGCCTTCGCTGCCGAGCACAACAACAAGGGCTCTCTGGCTCCTATGGCGACCGCAGGGGTGCGGACGCCGCAGCGGTTTAGCTCAGACGAACTATGGCAAGATGACGAGCAAGCGGAATATGTCATTAAGCCGTCTAATGCCTCGGGTGGACGTGGTGTCAAAATGTTTAAAGGTGTTCATCAGCGAGCACTGGCTAATGATTATTATCACTTTTTAGCGGAGCATGGCTACAAGCCAGTTATTGAACATCGTGTGACAAGTTGGCCACTGTTTGCGCGCGACGAGCGGACAGGAGAGCGAGTGCGTCAGGACTGGAACGCCAGGGCGATTGTTGGCAACGGCGAATTGGTCGATCTTTATATACGCATGGACAGCTGGGGCAAAACTATTAATCGCGGGCAAGGCGCAAGGATGGTTAGGCTGCAGGACTTGGCGCAATTTACAGAAGATAAAGAAACGGCAACACGCCTCACAGAGACACTCCTCTACGCCGGCCATGCCGCTGCCCGCCTGCTGCCTACGGGTGTGGCTGGCCTGGACATAACTGTTGGCGAAGATGAAGAGCCTTACTTATACGAAGTTAATGTTGGTAACACGGGCGGTATTCAGACTATCGCGGAGCTGAATGATGACGTAGATCGTAAGCTCCTTGCCCCGCAGCTGCTTGTTAAGGGATGGCTACGAGAGTTTGATTTGCAGCGTGAGGCCCGAAATAAGGAGGCAGAGTTTATTGAGCGTGCCATGGGCATGTTGGGCTTGTCGCTGAGTGGTACCGTCCTCCGCTCACCTGGTGTATCAAGTGAAAAACTAAAGCGAGATGTAACACAACTGTCTATTGGCCTTAATGCCTTGGAATCCCAGTACAGAATGGTATTTATATCCGAAGCTGAACTACGGGCATATGGTGCGACGCCAATGGAACTTGCTCTTTGGACGGAAAGCAGCTACGCGATCGCACCCCAAATGCCACAGCTTCGAAGTGAACATTTCAGCCGGGTGACCGAGCGCTACGCCAACCTGGCGCCGCTTGAATTTTTCAACCACCTCCCCTATATTGCCGAGATACATCCCTCACCCCGCCAACTATTGCCTTATGTAGCAGAATTCGAGAAGCTATTTCCTTACAATGTTACGGCCGATCTTACTCGAATTACTATTTATTCCCGGCTCCATGCTCCACATATGACGCGCGAGGCTGTCCGCAAGCTTGCTACAAAAGTGCGAAGCGCTGATAGGGTGTTACACTTTGCCGAAATGGCCAGTGCTGCCTGTGCGTATTCGCAGGAAGACATAGAATTAACAGATGAAGATCATGACTCCCAGCAAATTGAAGGCATTTACCGGCTGTATTTCCAAGATGAGTATCGTCAAGCACTCAAGGTCCTGCGCCAGCGGATTGCTGCCGCAGAGGATGATAATGCACTCGGACTTTTTGCAAACATCGGATTACAAATGGCGCTCGCCGAGCGAGACCCCGCGGCCGTTACTTTTTTTGTCAAAATGCTGAAGGAGTGTGATGATCAGATAGGTGCGCGAGGATATTTGGGGAGCCCTGAATTTTTCTCGGTAAGGGATAAGCAGACACTTGAAACAATTGTTGCCTACTCAACCGCTCTAGGGGATACGGTGAGTACTCTCGGCAATGTGATGGGCCGCTCTCGCGAATTGCCTGCCGGGGAAGCGGCGGAGATAATTGAGACGTCCGTAGAAGGTATCATCGCTCAGTTACACGGCATACAACCTCATACGGTGCCCGAGTTTAAAACCTTCTTGCGGACATTTATAGCTGGCGAGCCTATACGTAACGTACCGGTTGAGGGCGCCTTCGGCCTTATCGCTCAGGTGATTATGCATCTTGAGGCCGGTATGTTCGACGTTCATTCACTCGTGGACAAGCTTGAGGCTGATAGATCCCTAAAATCCATGGACAGGCACATACTACAAGAGGTGCTGCATGAAGGCCGGAAGTTTTGGGATGATAGCTTCTTTTTACTCAAGAACTAACTTGGAGGCCTGGAGGAAGTAGGTGTTTGTAATTGCATTTTTGCCGATACTGAACAGCGTCTTACCGCTTTGGCTTAGATTAACGCCGTACCCCGCACCGACGGTGGTTATCTCGCGGTCATTCAGGCCGTCGTACTCAAAAATACGGAGACGTCCGCCGGTGTCTGTCCAGAGCGAATAATCATCGAGCCACTGCGGCTTGCCCAAGTTTGCACCGCCCATAAAACCGAGTGATGCTTGAAATGTTTTGTCGAGCTCAATGTCGTAGGTGGTCATAGAGGTGTCGGTGCCGCCAACAACCATGCGCCCGTTGTTGCTGAACATGAGCCAGCTCAGGGGTTGGCTGACCGTAATAGAGACAAACTGCGATGTGTCTTTAGTGTTAGCACCAGGATCGCGCAACACTTGTATAGCCCCGTCATTTTTATGAATGGTCAGATAGCCGTGATGGTCGTATTCACTGTAGGCAACTTTGAGTGATGTGCCTGCGGGATATGCTTGAATGACGGTTTCTTTATCTTGCCTGAATAGCCCGATAACTTCTTGTTTTTCATTCGGCGCACCTTGGCGATGGGCAACAAACGAGATGGTATCATCCCCGTACACGCTAAATGTGACGAGTCCGTTAACAAGCGCGGCTGATGCGCTATTTGCGCCGAGATCAAGCCGCCGTAATACATCGTTCGTCTTGGCATATACCAGGTTTGGGTTACTGCCCGCAAAGTGCGCTTCGCCAATATCAAGGCCGAACACTTGCGACAGGTTTATTGCTTCCTGCGGTTTGCTTCGTTCTATCCGCAGCCATTCGTTCACCGTGCCGTTTTGGTGGTGAATAAGGATGAAGCGCGAGCTCAGGTCCCATTCTACAATGGTGAACTGACCGTATTTGTTATCCGCTTTGCGAATGGCTGTTTCTGGCAGCGTAAAGTCGGTATAGGCGGGGTTCTTTTCGTCGTTGACGTCTACGAGCGTAAAGGCTGGTACGTCTTGTTTTTGCTGCACGAGCATCCAGCGGTGGTCTGGCGAGGTCATAACTTTTGCAACACTTGGGAAGGTACGTAGTGGTGTAGTGGTAATAGATTCAGGAATAAGCCGCGTATAATTGAGCCACAAGAGCTGGCCGGGCGCCAAGCTGACGGTACGTTTCCATTCGCGATAACCGTTAAGTCGCATGGTTACATCGTGGGTGCCGGCTGCCAGATTGAGACGGTCTGGCGTCTTGATGGTTTGCTGCTTGCCATCTACAAGAACGTTGGCGCCGGGCGGCGTTGATCTAAATTGGATAAGGCCGCCTTGGTCAAACTGGTTTGTTTCGTTATTAAACCGAAACCCCATGGCGTAAAAAATAGCCAGGGTGGTCAGTACTACGGTTGCCAGTGTCATCACTCCGTAGGTGAAGAACCGGAGGGCAAGCTGGGCTCGTTTAGATTTTAAGCGCAAAGAGATTGGCGACATGGTTGTTGCCTCTATTTTAGCACCAATCTAGAAAATAAAGCTCCAAAGATTATCTAGCCATGACGGTTCATTGCCCGGGATGGTGGCGTTTGTTGGCTGCGAGGCGGCTGGTTGCTGGGCTGGAGTGGTGCCGCTCGGGTCGGGGCTAATCTGCTCGCCAAAAATAACCAGGCGGTTGAGGGCTGTACCGGGCGGTGTGCATGTTACGAGCGTTGCCATGGGCTTGCTGTTGCCTATTTGCAGGGCGCTGACCTCTGTTGGTTTAATCACCTTCGTCTCGGTGACTTTGTAAATGTAGCGCTTGCTCTGGTAGTTAAGGTAAAAGGTGTCGCCGGGCTGCAGCCGGTCGAGCAGTACGAACACAAATTTATATTTGCCCTGGTTAAAGATGTCATTACTTGAGTGACCCAGAATAACCGTATTACCAAATTGCCCCGGAAGCGCATTGGCCCCAGGCAATTTGTAGTGCGTGGCGCCATCGCGGAGTGAGTTTTGGATTTGCGATTCGCTCAGATCATTTACCGCGTAGTCAACAGGCACCTCAACGTTGATTTTGGGGATGATAAGCTTTGGCTCCGGGCCCACGGGCGCGGTGATATTTGGGCCAATAAGCACGGCGTCACCACTGACCGCGCCGGGGCTAACGTACGCCTGCACGCGGGCGATAAGCACGCTATTAAACTGTAAAAACAGAAAGATAAGTCCCACGGCAAGCGCACTGGCAACAGGTACAAAATGGTGACTCTTGCGGGCCTTTTTGGCTTGTTCTTTGACGGTGCGGGTAATATCTTCTTTGAGTTGCTCGACCTTCTTTTTGCGGACATTGGTTTGATCAGTGCCGGCAACAATGTGGTTTTGCGGCTTTGCCGCTTCCCCTGCCTCAGTAGCCCTTATTTTTTCTTGATTGGCCTGTAGTTGCTGATAGTAGTAGCGCTGATAGTATTGCTGATAGTAGTTTTGCCAGGCTGAGTGGTAGTTGCGCCAGTCAAAATTTTCTTGGTGGGTGCGGTTGTAGGGTGCGGGAACAGTTTGCCCGCCTCCTGCCTGGGCTGCTTGGTCTTGCCGGGTGTAAATATTTCCCACTTCAGCGCGGGCGGCATTTGCCGCATGCTCCTGCGTAGGGCCGGTGGGCGCGGGGGGCTGGCTGTGCGGTGTTGGCGTGAGATTGTTATTATTGTGCATAAAAAGATGATCTGTTCTTATAGATAGTATATAATACTGTGGCAGTTAGTGGCGTTACGCCACTGCACATTGGGGCGAGTGGCGGAATTGGCAGACGCGCTAGACTCAAAATCTTGTGTCCTTCTGGACGTGTGGGTTCAAGTCCCACCTCGCCCACCAAACAAAAACGGCCAGCCTTTCGGTTGGTCGTTTTTGTTTTTACCTTCCCCGTTCGCGCAAATAGCGCTTGCGCGCGTTGGCGCCCAGTGTAGCTATATAGCGTGCTTCTTCGCCTGCATCGGCAGCGTCTGCGATGCCGTTGGCGATGGCGCCGCTTAGCTCGTCGGCAGCTTCGGTGCGTGTATGGATGACGGGGGCGGCTATTTGTTCGGCGGGCATGGGCGCCGGCTTGGCTTTCCTTGCAGCTCCGCGTGGTTTCTTTTTGGGCTTTCTGATTGGCGGGGCACTTGGCTTTTCTGGTGGGGGCACGACCGCGTTCGCCAGCTCTTCCAAGAAGCTAAGTCTATCGTCTGGCGATGCCAGCAGTGCCCTGCCAACAGTCAGGTGGTCGGGGCCAGGGTGTATATTCTGTCCCTCTGTAATGCTGATGGCGATCGGTTGGTTAGTTGCATAATTGCCGTCCATGTCTAATAGGTACGCGGTGAGTTGCTCACGATAACCCACTCCACGCGGATTTACGGGCAGTACAAGGTGGCGTAGGGTGGCGTCCGTGGCGCCAAGCAATAATAGCGCCAAGGTAGTGCGTTCGGCGCAGGCGTGCAAAATGGCCGCTTCTTCTTCGTTGGTGGCAATACTAGCCTCGTGCTCGCGAATTTTTTGGGAGAGCATGGCAAGCCGTTTGGTGTAATTGACTACCTCTTCCTGGATAGCTTCGGGGTCACTATTAGTCATGGCTTCAGCCTGGACAAGCGCGCCTTCATACGCAAGCAATGACTCGCACGCCATGCCTGGGCGTTGGGGCAGCAGCATAAATGCTTCAGCGGCTTTGGCAAATGCTTGGGCTGCCAGATTAAAGTAAGGGACTGCCTGTTCGTAGTCGCCAGCAGCGGCTGCGCGCTGTGCGTGTTCCAGGCGCATTCCGCCGAGCGCGTAATGCTCAAGCGGTAGCAAACCCTGCTCTTGGCTCTCCTGCTCTGTAAGATTTTGAAGGTTGATAAGCATGAGGCGGTAGGTGGTGTCGTCCATGTCGCCCCTGGACTGCCTAAGGTACCACAGGGCCTCTGGCCGGGTGGGGCGCAGTTCTGGAGTGGGCGCGTCTTCCTGCGGTTCGGTAACCCGCCGTTCGGGGTGTTTGGCATGACGCACTTGCTCTGCTCGATTCCTTGGGAAATGCGCATACCACCTTCCTTGGTTGAGGTCGTCCAGGACGCCGTGTGCTAGCGGTACAAGTAATTGCTTTATTGGTACCTGGAGCTGCAAGTCGTGGACCGTGAGGTCGGATTTAGGGTGAAGATCGTACACCGTACCCGGTGTCGTAAGGGCAAGAGCCTGTAGAGTCGCGTTCCGGCCGGCGGGCAGTTCTTCGTATCTGCCGCTAAGATCGTCTGCCTTTGCGCCAACCAACTGTTTAATGTCTGCCCACAGGCCATTGCCAATGTCTTTAGGCCGAATGGTAATAACACCGTCGCGCGGCTCGTCGGCAATATCAATGGGCGTCCATGCAATACCGTCTGGGGTGTCATGAAATCCATTTATGGCCCCTGCCTGTCTGGGCGGCGCAGGGAGGGCAATGATGCCATAGTTTATCCCTACTTCATTAATAAGGGCCAATAAAGCAAGTTCATCCCCAAGTTCCGGCGTAATATCGTCCAGATTTTCTGCCGCCATTTTCGCAATGTCATTGCTGTGCTGTAGTAGTACGTCCCACAGCTCCATTGTCTCTGGCCAGGGTTGAAATGGTGACATGAGTTTGCTGTAATATGGCATGCTTTTTGCGGCAAGGGTGGCCTCAATACGAACGTGCGTTGGCATTTCTGGCGACGACAGCGCTGTCAGGCGTTTTATTGCATCGGCCTTTGCCGCATTTATTTCGTGTGGCCGAAACCGTTTTTGTGTCCGGGGGTTTACTGAGCCCGGCATAGCAAGATACCGTTCTACTTCGAGCCAGGCGGCGGTTAGATCCATCTCAGGTGTAAGCTGTGCGCCTTCGCAGTCTCGATGCAGCTTGTTATATGTTTCAAACGGTTGGCTCCCCGGTGCCTTGTTTTGCGGAAGCTGGTGATAAGCAAAAATCGCGGCTCTCGCCCGTTCTTGGGGATCAAAAATTTCACCATGGTCAGTCATTTACGGCCATTCCTCTGTTTTTTATTGCTATCCTATACCATCACATGAGAGGCAGACTTACAAGTATACTATTGACAAATCTTAATAAATATATTATTATGTTAACATCATCATACATAAGCGATGGTGGTCGGCGTATCGGACGGTCCCGATACAGGCAGAACTCTGCAAGAGTTCTGTAACAGGGCCAAGCCCTTTTGTAGATGCTGCGCTCCGGCGCTTTGGTGACGACCCCTCGGGGTCGTCCATGGCTAGCAGTTGAGCACCATGACATCTTGCAGGCGACGTGCACTAGTAACAGAAGGCACACCCGCACGAACGGCCCGTGCAGCGGGGAGGGATTGGCAGCGCTGAAGCTGCCGCCCTCCCCCATCTATCCATAGATGTGTATCTATGCTGATGAGTCCAAAAGGACGAAATAGGCTACTCACCCACTAAACTTGCAGTCAGCGCTTCGAACCGCTGTGTTTGCTGTACGGTATAGACTGCTGCCTTGGCCGCAACACTCCCCCGCCAAATAAGCATGGGCTCCTCCCACGGAGTTGTGCTGACCTGCCCCGACTGGGCAATGACAATCTGGTTTTGGTGAAAGGTAACAAGCGTAGCCGGATACGTAATAGTGAACTTATGCAGTGCCTCTACTAAGTTGCTCAGTTGCATGCTAAATAGCATAGTTCTGGGGTAGTAGACGGCTTGAAAGATTTTTTGTAGTTGGGCAAAGGTGGCAATAAAAATGGTTTGCGGGCGCTGGAGCAGCTGCGGCCATGCGCCCTTAAGCAGGTCAACTGCGTCGCGGGTAATAAGGGTAGGCTTGTCGGGGAAGGTGGCGAGTAGCTCTTCGTATACAATTGCCGTTTCGGAGTTGCGTCCGGCGTCACCAATAAGTAAGAGGCCATCTGCCCACGCAGTAGCGGCCTTTAATTGTGGCAGGCCATCTTTGGTTACGCCGCCACTGGCGTTGGTTGGCACGAATACACAGTCATAGGCGGTGGCGTCGATAGTTCTTTTGAGAGCATCCGGCAAGACTACCCGGCATTCCCCTATGCCTGCTTTTTGAGCATCTGCATACGCCTGGGCAACGGCCGCAAAACCATGAGCGCTGCCACCCAAAATAAGCAGCTTGCCGGCGAGAGCTTTTTGCTCCGGCTTCTGCCATGCAATGTCTGGATATAGTGGTTTGTCCGGTTGTTGTTTGTGCCAGTAATCCATGTTCATTATTAATATTATTGTATAATATTGTTAAGTCCGCAAGATCTGAGAGGTGTTTCGTGGGATATTGGCGTGACATGATTATGCTGTGCGTGGGCGCACTTGTTTGTGTTTTGCTCGCAGGCATGTTTGGCCGCATGTACCGGTCGGATGAATCGAAGTCGCAAACAGGCACGGCTGCCATGGATTACATCCTGGCGGTACTGCTGCTCGTCGGCAGTGTCTGGGCTACATTCGACGCCGGCATTGATGCGTTGCAGCAGGATTGGGTGGCGATGCTGCTGTTCGTCCTGCTGACGACCAGCAGCATTGTGGTTGGGTATTGCCTTAATCTCAAGGCCAAGCTTCGAATTATCAGTTTGGGGCTGGTTATGCTGGGCGCGCTTGCGCTGCTCATGGGTCTGATCCCACTGCTGGTCCAGCTGGCGGGTTTCCAACTTCCGCTGATTCACATTTGAGGGCTGCCTGACGGCGCGGGTCACACCGCCGCCGTCAGGCCCGAAACGATTATTGCTGCTCGCCTATTTTGGTGAGCAGTTTTATATAGGCGTCTGGATATTGCCAGATGTCATCGTGGTGGCCGGGTATGGTTATGTAGGTATAGTCTGCGTGTGCGGTGATGGTTTTTTCTGGCAAGTCGCGCGACCATGGGTCGCGGGGCTGCACAATGATGGCAACTTTTGCCGCCTGGCATGCGGGCAATCCCCTGCCCAACCTACGGTTTGCGATAAATAGTTTGGCTGTGCGTGGCAGGTTAAGCGCGTAAAAAAGATTAATTGCGGTTTTGCGGAACCAGAATGCCATTTGTTTTTGCCGCCACGCGTGGGAAATATCCAGGATTACCTTGCGGAGCATAGTGTCAGCAAGCGTACCGTTGTAGCCGGTGCTCGGCACAACAACTAGCACAAGCTTGTCGGGCAGACGAGCAGGCAGCTCCAGGACGCCGCCTGAATGGGTAATAACGCAATCTGCGGCTTCTAGCGATGACGTCATCTCATAGCCCTGCTCCCTTAGTGCGGGCGTGAGTCGCCAGGCCAGTGCTGGGCCTTCGTTCGCACCATATAGTAAGGCAATACGTTTCACATTAGATATCGAGCGTAATGCTCACTGGGCAGTGGTCGGAGCCCATGATGTCAGTGTGGATTTTGGCTTCTTTGACTTTGTCTTTGAGCGCGCTGCTGACTAAGAAGTAGTCAATCCGCCAGCCAACGTTCCGGGCGCGTGAATTAGCAAAGTGGCTCCACCAACTGTAGTGCCCATTACCTTTGGTGAACATGCGGAAGGTGTCGACAAAGCCGGCGTCCAGGAAGTTTTGGAAGCCTTCGCGCTCTTCGTCGGTAAACCCTTTTTTGCCGCGGTTGGGCTTGGGGTTGGCCAGGTCGTCCTCAGTGTGGGCAACGTTCAGGTCGCCACAGAAGATGACCGGCTTGGTTTTTTCAAGTTCTTTGCAGTAGGCCAAAAATGCTGGGTCCCATTGTTTGTGGCGGAGGGGGATGCGGCTGAGGTCGTCCTTGGCGTTCGGCGTGTAGACAGTGACAACGTAGAATTTGTCGAACTCGGCGGTCAGGACGCGGCCTTCGCTGCTGGAATCACGCTCCAGTTCGTCAATCAGGTTATATTTTTTGGCGAGGTCATCCGGGAATCCATTCGTTACGCTCTTTGGCTTTATCTTGGTAAAGATGGCCGTGCCAGAGTAGCCGGCTTTTTGGGCGGAGTTCCAGTACTCTTCGTACCCTGGCAGATCAATCACCGCCTGGCCTTGCTGCGCTTTTGTTTCTTGCAGGCACACAATATCTGGGTTCTCTTTTTCGAAAAATGGCTTGAACTGTTCTTTGCGAATCACGGCGCGGATGCCGTTCACGTTCCAGGAATAAATCTTCATACACTTTAGTATACAAAAGATCGCGCTCTCTGTGGTACGCTGGGAGTGATGAAACTAGAATATACACGTGTGCTGTTGAAGATATCCGGTGAGCAGCTAGCCGGTGAATCGGGGCGAGGTTTCGACGCCAGCGTGGCAGCCTTTATCGCAAAAGAAGTAGCTGAAGTAGTCAACCTCGGTGTCGAGGTTGTTTTAATTGTAGGGGGTGGCAACTATGTCCGCGGCGCCGAGCTCACTGGCGGCGGCGTAGGCCGCGTGACGGCCGATTACATGGGCATGCTTTCGGGAGTTATGAACGCCACGGCGGTCGCCGATGTACTCAACACAAACAGTGTGCCCGCTAATGCGCTCGCAACCATAAAAGTTGACCAAGTCGCCGACTATTACACGCAGCGCCGCGCCCTGCACCATCTGCGCAAAGGCCGCGTAGTGGTGGTTGGTGGTGGTATTGCGCGGCCGTTCGTTACGCATGACACGGTTGCCATTAGTCTGGCGCTGGAACTTGACTGTGATGTGGTTTGCAAAATTACTAAAGTCGACGGCGTATACAGCAAAGACCCAAACAAGCACGATGATGCCGAAAAACTCCACCGCATGACCCTGCAAGAAGCACTCGAGAACCCTCACGTAAAAGTTATGGATAAAGCTGCGCTTGGTCTGGCGGTTGATAACCACAAATCGATTGTGGTGTGTGAGCTAGCCGAAGGGAATATTAGGCGGTTGGTTGCGGGGGAAAAGGTCGGGACGCTGATTTCGTAGGCGTGCCCTCCAAGGGGTTATCCTTTCCACTCAGGCCGGCCAAGGTCACAAAAGTGACTTGGCCTTCGCGTCCTTCGGACCAGCTCAGCCTTCGTAAGAAGGGATAACACCCATGGCGGCTACCGCTATGCGGAGTCTCACCTGCAAACGACTAGCTCCGCAACTTGCGAAGCCGCCTCGCCAGGTGTTACCCCTCCTGAAGAGTGTGCCCTTCCCGGGCTAAGTGGAGCGACTGTCCCTGTCGCGGAACGTCTCTGAAGGAGGGGTAATCCTGCGGGGCGGGGGTGTTTAAGCAGAAGGATAACCCCTTGAGGGTTCTATCAGCCAGCCCTAGTCGCCAGCATCCGTTTATTTTCGCGCTCAATGTCGCGTTTTTTTATTGCTTCGCGTTTGTCGTATTTTTTCCGGCCCTTAGCCGTGGTAATGGTCAGTTTTATAAACCGTGTGCGGGTGGTCATGCTGAGCGGCACAATGGTGAGTCCCTGGTCTTTTGCTTCTTGGAGCATTGCAATTTCGCGTTTTTTGGCGAGTAGCTTGCGCGCGCCAGTATCGACAGTACGCTCGCTGTGTCCCGGACGGCTGTGCAGCACCGAAAAAGATGCATTTATCAGCCATAGTTCGCCAGCTTTTATAGTGACGTAGCTCCCCTTTAAGCTGACTTGGCCGCTGCGGGCAGCTTTTACCTCGGCGCCGGTAAGGGCTATGCCCACGCTAAATTGGTCACGAATGTCGTAATCGTGACGCGCGCGGCGGTTTATTACCAGTGCTTCGGGTTGCTTTTTGGCCATAACTGGCATCCATTGTACCGCATCTTACAGATATGGCACAATTGCTACAGAAATTATTAGATGGTATAATATGTTAGTTGGAACTCGCACTATTTCAAGGAGGTATACATTGTACCCCGTGGCGCCTCACCGGAGCCGACGCATCGCGACGCTTCCCAATGCTCTTTCGGTAATTGCCCTGTTGCTCGGCCTGGCGGGGCTGTGGCGTGGTTGGTTCGCCGACGACATGTACGCCGCCGTTCTCTGTGGCCTCATTGGCGGGGCCCTGTGCGTTCTGGACGGCATGGTTGCCAACTGGACGAGTCAGCACACCGAACTCGGCGACAAGCAACTCCAGCCGCTGGCCGGCCTGACGCTCAGCGTTAGTGTGGTGGGCACGCTGGTGTTGCAGGGCTACTGGCCCTTGTGGGTGGCAATTGTGCTGGCGGGCATCGCGGTGTTCCTCCAGATCATCAGCGTCTTCGCCGACCGTATGCCGAGGCTCAAGCGTCATCAGTTCTGGCTGCATCCGATGTACGCCAACATCGTGCTCTACGTGGCGTTGACTGCTCTGCTTCAGGCCTACGCTGACCCACACTACCGCACGCCGGTGTACATCGGCGCGGTTACGCTGGCGGTCGTGTTGGTCGCCGTGCGTTGGCCGCGCTATAAGGAGTGGTTCGCTGGGCCTGCCGGCCAGTGGTGAGCTAGCCGGAAGAGAGATGGTCCCTGAACGTACTGTGCAAGTACGGGAGGGGACCTCTTTCATTTATATTATTTTTATTTTATAATATTTTCTTAAGATTGCACGAATCCGTGCTTTCTCGTTCGACCGACGGAGGTCATGATGGAACGTCTCAAGCCGCGGCTGTATCTGCCGCCGGCGGTGCGTCTGGACGCTCCCGAACTGGGCTGGCTGCTCAACCGGCAGCCGTGGCTGCTGGTGCTCATGCCCGGCCTGCTCACGTTTGGAGTGCTTTTCGTGCTCGCGCTCCTGCTTGAGGGGCGCCTGATCAATCCCCTGGATCAGTACGCCGGAGTTTTTCCCGGCGACCTGTTCCTGTGGCTGGGGATGGGCTCCGCGCTCATGCTCGTCTCGCACCACTTCGACTACTCCAGCAGTACTATCTGGTACGAGAGTCTGCGGTGGAAGGTGCTCTGTGTGCTTGTCGCACTGGGCATGGGCTCCCTGTTGACTGGTGCCGAGGTGCATGCCATGCGGACCAACCCGCACGGTGCGGCTACCTACACAACGGCCCAGTTCTGGAGCCCAACGCATCTGGCGCACACGATCATCGTGCCGCTCATGGCCTACATCACCATGCGGGTATTGTGGCCGGCGCTGTTCTGTGCCCGGACAAGGTACTCACGCTGGGTGCTTGTACTCAAGGTCTTAGCCGTGACGGGCTATCTGGGCTGGGTGTTCTGCGCAATCGTGCTGGATAACTTCGTTCTCCCGCGCCCTAATCTTGCCAATGTTCACCCGTTGGACGGTGGCTGGTTCGGAGGCTGGTGGCCGGATGTGTGGCGGAGTTTCATACCCAAGCCGCTCTTCGACCTCTGAGCCCATGAGGGTGGAAGCACTGACTGTATGGTCGAATGGCCGCTCACAATGGGGATTTCCCCGGCGCGAGCGGCCTTTTGATTTGTATAAGGTAAATTTTTATTGTATAAACATTACAACTGCAACCGCACCTGGAGGTGCTATGTCTACAAACAACATGAGACGGGGACGCGGCGCAGCGTTCCTAATGGTGCTATCGGTCATTGCCGCGGCTGCCATAATCGGCTATGCGGCTATGAGTTGGGAGCCTAAGCTAGGCTTCATCATCACTGGTGCAGCCTGTGCATTGAGCGGCTTGCATTTTTTGGTCGATACTGAGCGACACGGCGAAGAAGACGCTGTCTTGGGCGACTGGGCCTTCGGACTCGGCGCCTGCGCTGCATTCCTGTTCGCGGGCCGCTGGTGGTGGGGAGTGCTTGCACTCATCGTCTTTGCCGCTGTGAGTGTGTTCATTATGTGGAGTTCCTACAACAAATCTGCTGCGTTCGGTGCGCTCTCTCTGGGCGTGCTTGTGGCGGCAATCTGTGTTGTTTGGACCTACGGCGTTGCGCCACTGCCGCTAGTGATTGCCTTCGCCATAGCCTTTGTGCACATGCTCCTATTCGGCTTGCGACTGATCCACATTTAGGGACAAACCGGGCCCCCTCCCATGCCGGGAGCCAGGGCCCGTTTGTCATTTCTGATACACTGTATCTAATGATAAAAGTAAATATGATCTCTGAAAGCACCTTTACAGTGCAGGGGCATGGCGTGCATACAGCCTTTTTAGAAATGACTCATGCCCTCGAAAATAGCGGCGAAGCAAACGTGGTAGTCAATAAGTTT
>DATIBT010000025.1:0-20654 GCA_035457345.1 Saccharimonadales bacterium (SeqCode)
TACCTCAGCGAAATCGCCGGTACGGTTGATGTTTGGGAAGATGGCGACACTTACGTCGTTCAGATTACCCCAGACAAGGGCCGCACTGAGAAGCTCGAACTTGACGGCCGCAAAGCTCACGTTAAGACTGGCACCGAAGTGCTGGCCGGTGACGTGCTCGCAGCCGACAAAGACGATAGCCGTCCATTGACCGCTCCGTTTGACGGTGTGGTTGAGGTAACCAAGACGAACATTGTCCTGAACCTCATTAACCAGACGCCTGCCCGCTACGAAATCCCAGGCTTTAAGCAACTTACTGTTGCCGCTAACGACCACGTAGAGCCAGGCGACCGTCTGACTACCGGTTCGATTAACCTGCACGACCTGATGCGCCTGAAGGGTGTAGAAGCTGCACAGCGTTACATCATTAACGAAGTGCTCCGCATTTACGCTGCCCAGGGCCAGAACATTGCTGACAAGCACCTTGAGATCATCGTGCGTCAGATGTTCAGCCGTGTACAAATCGAAGACCCAGGCGACAGCCTCTTCGTTACCGGCGACATCGTCAGCAAGGCTGCAGTGGTTGAAACTAACCGTCAGCTTGCGAACGAAGGCAAGACGCCAGCTCAGTTCACTCAATTGCTGCTTGGTATCACTAAGGTGTCGATTTGGAGCGATAGCTTCCTGTCGGCTGCCTCGTTCCAGGACACAACCCGCGTGCTAATCAACGCCGCCACCAGTGGCCGCGTTGACAGCTTGTACGGTCTGAAGGAAAACGTGATCATCGGTCGCAAGATTCCTGTAGGTACCGGTGTGCAGCGGGCGCCAGAAGAAGAGTAGACACTATCTACGTAAGCGCAAAAACACCCCCGAATCACGGGGGTGTTTTTGTGTAAAAATCGTGTAGTTGTTGTTCGCCCGGCCGGGCCCCACGGTTGTGAGTGGGAGCCCGGCCAGGGTAGGGAACTCAGTCGAGCGCGATGGTGCACCTGCAGGACTGCCGGCGCGGCACAGGGGGGTTGAACCCGCGATATGACTCGCGTTCCATCGTCCGTAGCCCTGTCTCGTCGCCCCCGGTCAGCTCTTCTTTGGGCACTTGCACCCTGATATCCGGCCTGCCGTCTTGCAGCAGGTCAGCCTTCCAGGCCACAAGCTTTTCTCTGCGAATGACTCGGTCGACGAGTCGCAGAGTTGCCAGTGGCTTCTCGTGCTGGCACAGTACGACGATCGTCAGGCCGGGGGCGAGCTGCGAAAGGCTGATAGTCTGACGCTTTGCCATCGTTTACCTCCTTGTGAGTTGCCCTGCCAGACGCGCAGGGGCACGGTTGAGCCCGAACTGTAGGAGTCGCTACGCGGCCACTGTGTTGTCGGCCGGGCGAGGGAACGAACCGGTGGTCGCCCAGGAGTCGTAGACCGTCTTGCGGACCATCACGGTTTCGGGCTCATCACCGGTCAGCTCGTCCTCACGGATGATGACTTCGCCGCCCAACTTGATGTCCACGAAGAAGTGCATCGATCCGGTAGTGGTGACGTAGCCGAGTTCTTTGGCCTCGATGATCGAGCCTTCCTTGACGGTCAGCCTAACCAACAGGTCACGGTGGCCGAACCGGTCCGAAGGAAGACGCTGCTCCAGGATGTTCACACTACCTCCATCTGCGTGTTGCTATGGCCTGGCTACTATAGGATAAACAAACTAATAAGTCAATGTACGGGTTGAATCGAATGCTCTAATCTGTTATGCTAAAAGGCGAGTTTCACTGGCATGGATTTACAAGGAGCGTGTACACCCTTATAAATCGCTGCACAAGTAAGAACTGCGAGACCCTGCTTACCACAGGCTATCCGGTTAAACTATAACCAAGGAGAAGCACTCAAGTGCCAACTATTAATCAGCTTATTCGCAAGCCTCGTAAGACGGCTGGCAAAAAGAGCAAAGCCCCAGCGCTTGGCAAGATTCACAATGCCCTGCGCGGTCGCTACTACGACATGAACGCTCCACTGAAGCGCGGCGTTTGTATTAAAGTAACGACCAAAACCCCCCGTAAGCCTAACTCAGCCCTCCGTAAGGTTGCCCGCGTGCGCCTGACCAACGGCCACGAAGTATGGGCGTACATTGGCGGCGAAGGCCACAACCTGCAGGAGCACGCAGTCGTGCTCGTGCGCGGTGGCCGCGTGCCGGACCTTCCAGGTGTGCGCTACCACATTGTTCGTGGCACCCTCGACCTGCAAGGTGTGAAAGACCGCAAGAAAGCCCGTAGCAAGTACGGTGCCAAGAAGGAGAGCAAGTAATGCCACGCAAAACTACCAAGTCTCTTCAGCGCAAGTTGAGCCCTGACCGCAAATACAACAGCGTCCTCGTACAACGCCTGATCAACAAAGTCATGTTGGACGGCAAAAAGCAGGTTGCTGAACGTGCCGTCTACGACGCCATGGCTATTGCTGCTAAGAAGCTCAAGAGCGACGACCCACTTGCCGTCTTTGAAAAAGCCATCAAGAACGTCTACCCAAGCCTGGAAGTTAAAAGCCGCCGTGTTGGTGGTGCGAACTACCAGATTCCATTCCCAGTGCAGGGCAACCGCCAGCAGCACCTTGCTTACATGTGGTTCGTGCAAGCTGCACGCGCCCGCAAGGGTATGCCAATGGCCGACCGCCTGGCCATGGAGATGGTCGACGCCATCAACCAGACTGGCGCCGCCTACAAGAAGAAGGAAGACACTCACCGCATGGCCGAAGCAAACCGCGCATTCGCGCATTTTGCCCGTAGCTAATCGGACGTATTGACCATAAAAAGAGCTGTCCTGCCGACGGCTCTTTTTGGTATGATGAATGAAAAGGTGGGCGCATGACGACCAAACAAGCCGTTCGGAAAAAGTCTGTAGGCTTTACCATTATAGAAGTTATACTTGTGCTAGCAATTGCCGGTTTGATCTTTTTGGTCGTTTTTCTAGCCATACGAAGCGCGCAGATTGCCGCGCGTGACAACCAACGTAAAAGTGCGGCAATGGATTTACTTAACGCTGCTGTGCAGTGGCACACCAATAAGCCCGGGGCGACTATCACCACCGACGCAAAGCTACAAACACTAATCACCGAAAAGTATTTTAAGCGCCAAGACCCATCAACGGGCAACGACTATGCGCTCGTGTTTTATGACGACTGGGTGCATCACGACGCCATTCCGCCACCTGCGCCCGGCGAGATGGCGTACGTAGAGGCGCATATTTGCGACACAAATCCGGGGGACAACATTTACATCATGCACCACCCCAACTATATCTATTATGTACGCATGTTCGCGATACTGGTGACGCTCGAGAATGGCACGGTGTATTGTGTCGACTCGGAATAAGGCAGAACCAACAAAAATACTCCGGTAATTGGAGTGTTTTTTGTTGCCACGCCCTCAGGAGTAAACGTATTTACTGCTAGGGGTGTGAGACAGAACAGGTTCTTCCGCCATCACACGTTGCGCGAGTGCGCTACGCCTCAGTCCATGAGTGTTGTGCGCCTTATGGCGCCCATTTCTTTGAGACTCGCCCCGCGCCGTGCCATACGCTTGATTCTCAGTCGCCACCAGGGGACGGTCGTGAGAACCAAAAGCCCCAGTGCGACGGTGAAGAAGGCCAAAATGAGCCGTTCGTGGTTGGGGTAGAGCGTGGATAGCGTGACGAGCGTGATTATGCAGGCCACCCCCACAAGGAAGCGGGCGGCCTCGAGCGTACTCTCCCAGCCGGGTTTCGGTACGCGTCGCAGTACGGTGACCGTGCCGCGAGGTACGGAAACGATTTTCTCCTCGAAGCGGTTCTGGTACATGAAACCAAACATGGAATCACCTATTCTGTCTAGTGCCGTTTTCGCGGCAGGTGTGCGACCGGTTGGTCACACCCACAAAAGTAACATATATTTACTTCTCTGGGTGTGAGACAGGACAGGCTCGCCGTGTCATCACACATGGTACCTTGCGGTTAGTGTGGTGTTACGCGGTCGGCCGCAACCAGCTCCAGGCCAACGAAACGATCGCCAGTACGACGGCGATGAGGATGAAGGCGACGATAAAGCCGTCCATCACGTTGTTGTCGTAGCTGTAGGGGCCGGTCATGGTGGTGACGCCGTCGACGATGGTCGCCGGGGGCGTGAAGTTGCGCATGAGAACCATTTTCGCGATCAGTGTGCCGATGAACAGCAGACCGAAGAGACCCGCCATCAAGGCGGTGTGCACGGGACGGAACGGGCGCGAGAAGCCGGTGGTCATGATGGACTCCCTGTCCTGTCGGTGCCGCTCATCTGTTTAGGTGGCGGCAGTGATTGGTGCCTGCTTGGGAGATGACTCCTTCGCAGCTTTTAATATAATAGCATAAGTGTTATAAAAAGTCAATTAAATCCCTCCTATGGAGAGTCGAGAGGAAGCGTCTACACCCCCACAAAAGTAAAGTTCATTTACTTCTCTGGGTGTGAGACAGAACAGGTTCTTCCGCCATCACACAATGGCCGAAGCCGGGTCGCTACAAGCCCTGGGGTTTGCCTGTCCACCACGCTTTGATCTTCAGCCATGGTAGACATGTCAAAATGACGGCGACGATCACCAGGAGGGTGACTGTCAGGTAGGCGGTGCGGTGCTGCGGGTGGAAAATCCAGGCAGTTTCCATGCCTACGAGCGTAAGGGTAGGGACTAGTAGCCGTGTCACAATGGCAGGACCCACCAGCCGGGGGTGAGCGGCCGCCGACGAACGGTCACTTTGCCGCCGTGTCGGGTGTTCACTTGGCTTACTTCATGATATGTGTCATGAAACACGATTATCACCTGTCCTGTCTAATGCTGCTTTTTGGCAGCGGCAGTGCAACTGGGTAGTCACACCCACAGAAGTAAAAAATATATTTACTTCTCTGGGTGTGAGACAGGACAGGTTCGCCATGCCATCACACAAACGCTCTTGGTACAAGGGTTACCGGCTGGTGGGCCTGATCTTTCGGATGAAGAGCACCGCCCGTACGATCGTACCCAGTACGGCCACGGCGAAAGACGCCCATGCCACACAGTCCACGACGTCCATTAGGGGCGTGTGCTGTACTGCGTAGCTGTACGTGTTGGCGCCGGTGATGTCGTCGTGGATCCAACCAACGTAGGTCGGCTCCTTCATGAGGAGGAAGCCCTTGATTGTAGCCGCCACGAGGAACACGAGGGACGCGAACAACCCGGTGCGCGCTGCCAGCTTCTCCGCGTCGAAACGTGGCGTGGCGATCGCAGTGGTCTTGACCATAGCTTTACCTGTCCTGTCTTGTCGGGGCCGTTTTTAGGCGGCCTGGAGCGAGTCGCAAGAGGTAGCTCTGCTGACTTCGGTGTTAAATTATATTATATTTTCTAATATTTGTCAATGTACTTACCTCTAGTATCAAGGTGTGAGATATGATAAAATTAACGAAACAGCTTTTTTTGATGTCCCAAAAAAGCCCCAATGTAATTAAGTAACGAGGACCTATGGCAACAATCCCACTCAATAAATTCCGCAATATCGGTATTATCGCGCACATCGACGCGGGCAAAACTACTACTACTGAAGGTATCCTTTACCGTACCGGCCTGAGCCACAAAATTGGCGCCGTGCACGAAGGCGAAACCACAACCGACTGGATGGAGCAAGAGCGCGAACGCGGTATCACTATTACTAGCGCCGCTGTGACTTGTTTCTGGAAAGAACACAAGATCAACATTATCGATACCCCCGGCCACATTGACTTTACCGCTGAAGTTGAGCGCAGCCTCCGCGTCCTCGACGGCGCCGTGGTTGTATTCGACGGCAAAATGGGCGTAGAAGCCCAGACTGAGACCGTATGGCGCCAGGCTAACAAGTACGGCACCCCACGTATCTGCTTCATCAACAAGATCAACTCAACTGGTGGTGACTTCTACAAATCGCTGGAAAGCATCCATAACCGTTTGAGCAAGCGCGCCCTGCCTATCCACTTGCCAATTGGCTTTGAACAGAGCGTTAACGGCGTTGTTGATCTCATTACCATGAAGGCCTACACCTACAAAGAGTTTGCCGACCACGCGCTTGTCGAAGGCGACATTCCAGCCGATATGATGGAAAAAGCCAAGAACGCCCGCACCCTGCTTGTTGAGGCGGCTGTTGAAGCCGACGACACATTGTTCGAGAAATACCTTGAGCACGGTGAAGAATCGATTACCGAAGACGAGCTGAAGGCTGCCATCCGCAAATCTGTCCTGACTGGCGAGTTCTACATTGTCACCGGTGGTGACGGTCGCGGCGTGATTGTAGAAAAGGTGCTCGACCTTGTTGTTGACTACCTGCCAAGCCCAACCGACATTGCTGCCATCTGGGGCACTCATCCTAAAAGCGGCGACCAAATTGAGCGCAAGCCATCTGACAGCGAACCAATGGCAGCGTTGGCCTTCAAAGTCGCGACTGATCCGTTCGTTGGTAAGCTGATTTTTGTACGTGTTTACAGTGGTAAATTGACCGCCGGCAGCTACATTCTTAACGCCACCACTGGCGACAAAGAACGCGTTGGCCGTCTGCTACGCATGCACGCCGACAAGCGCGAGGACATTACCGAAATTGGCGCGGGCGACATTGCGGCTATCGTTGGCCTGAAGGGCACTACTACGGGCACTACTCTTGCCGACCCTGCCCATCCAATCATTCTTGAGAGCATCGACTTCCCAGAGCCCCCAGTGAGCATTGCCATCGAGCCAAAGACCAAAGCTGACCAAGAAAAAATGAGCATTGCCTTGCAGCGCCTGGCCGAAGAAGACCCGACCTTCCGCGTCCACACCGATGAAGAAACCGGCCAGACTATTATCAGCGGTATGGGTGAGCTCCACCTGGAGATCATTGTTGACCGCATGAAGCGCGAGTTTAAGGTAGAGGCAAACATTGGCCAGCCGCAGGTTGCGTACCGCGAAGCAATCAAAAAGTCGACTGAAGTCGAGGGTAAATACATCAAGCAATCCGGCGGTCGCGGCCAGTACGGCCATGTGTGGCTGCGTATTGAGCCAAACGAGCCGGGCAAGGGCTTTGAATTTGTCGACGAAATTAAGGGCGGTGTTGTCCCTCAGGAATACCGCACCCCTGTTAAAAATGGTATTGAAGAAACATTAAATGGCGGCGTGATGGCCGGCTTCCCAGTTATCGATGTACGGGCCACTTTGTACGACGGTAGCTACCACGAAGTCGACTCCAACGAAATGGCCTTTAAAATGGCCGGTGCTTTGGCCGCCCGCGAAGGCGTGAAACGCGCCAACCCAGTCCTGCTTGAGCCTGTCATGAAGGTAGTGGTAGTAACTCCAGAAGACTTCATGGGCGACGTCATTGGCGGCCTGAACGCCAAGCGCGGCCGCATTGAAAGCATGGAAGACTTAAGCGGCGGCATTAAAGAGATTACCGCCATGGTTCCACTTGGCGAAATGTTCGGTTACACCACCGAACTACGTAGCGCCACCCAAGGCCGCGCCAGTAGCAGCATGGAACTTGCCAACTACGAAGAGGTGCCAAACAACGTGGCTGAGGGCATTATTGCCAAGAAGTCAGCGTAAGTAGAATCGTTGTCATAGCAAAAGCGCTCCGCATGCAGGGGCGCTTTTTGCGTAGTTGACAAGTATATGAATTGGTTTATCATTGAATCCGACCATTCCAAAGCGCTCAACGGGTAGAGAGGAAAGATCCTTGTCTGAATCTGGAGTGGCTCCGGCAACCGAAACGGAAGCTACACCCCAGGAAAAGAAACAGATGGGTCCCTTGGAGAGTGGTGCCAAAACTTTCCTAGTTTTGCTTGCAGTGTGGCTCCTGGCTGCGTTTGGATATTCAGTCGTGAGCGGTAACCTTGACGCCTCAGCGGGTGTTGGTCTGCCGAAGAGCAGGGTGGAGGGCGCGGGCTATATGGCGCAGGTCTACGGTCTGCACACCGGCCCCTATGCGTTGGTTCGCGATCTGGATGATGCGTCCGACCAGTTTCCTGTATTCCGGCTCGAGCAATCATACGAGGATAGGGAAACGATATCGTGGACCCCTGTCGAGCTACGCACCGTGGGGAATGAGGTCGTCTGGCTGAAGTTCAGGGCAAAACACGTAAAGTGGCAAACGGCTAAGCCCGGTCAGGCGCCCAGCATCATCCTCGAATACGTGCCCACAGTGGAGGTAGAGCTGGATGCTTACGGCTATGACTTTTGGCAGTTCATGCTCTTCCGGGGGCCGGAGGGCTTTCGGTTCAATCCGGAAGGTGGTCACGGTAGGCTCTATTACGATAGAGACAACATCGTGGGTGCCACAATCACCATTCCTGACGACCCAGCCTGGCAAGCGCTGAAAACCTTCAAGGCTAGGTAAGCGGGGCAACAACTGGCTCGTTCGAAAAGAGGCTCGCGCATCCGTGCGCTCGCAGCCCTTCTCGGGCGGGCCTCTTTTCGTATAGTACGCAGACAAAGATTTGACTTGTCAAATCGGCCTTTCGGGTGTATGGTGAGGCTATGAGCAGCCCAGATGTGTTGCATACCGATTTTGAACAGAACCTATTCGTCAATCAAGCTGGCGAACGGTTTTTAGGTGTAGATGAGCGTGACGAAGCGCTCATTGCTACTACGGCCTTTATTGGGCCGCTCGCGACTATGTTTGCCATGCAAGAACGACCCTTTGCTCCTATGGAAGTTGCCCGCCCGGTTGCGACCGCGCAAGAAGTGGCGCAAACAGTTGAGTTTTTGCCCACTATTGAGGCCGTAACTGCCGATTGGCGCGCTGGCGCCCGCGGACACGTTGCTGGTGCTGCTATTATGTTTGCCAGCGAGCGCACAGACTTTGCCGAGTACCGCTCGGACGATTACGCCCTCGCTGCCTAACTTTAGCGAAAACCCTTTACAGGTACCGCTTAACTCTTGTATAATTTTCCCATACGTCGTGAGGTGGCTTTGCTATCTCATGCGAAAAAGACATTGTAATAATTAAGGAGACCAAATGGCTCAATTTGACCGAAGCAAGCCTCACGTCAACGTTGGTACTATGGGTCACGTCGACCACGGCAAGACCACTTTGACTGCTGCTATCACTACAGTACTTGCTAAAAAACTTCCAAGCGACGTAAACAAGCCAGTCGCTTACGACAAGATCGACAACGCCCCTGAAGAGAAGGCGCGTGGTATTACCATCGCTACCTCTCACCAGGAATACGAAAGCGAGAGCCGTCACTACGCTCACGTCGACATGCCTGGTCACGCTGACTATGTTAAGAACATGATCACCGGTGCCGCACAGGTTGACGGTGCTATCCTTGTGGTAAGCGCCGCTGACGGCCCAATGCCTCAGACTCGCGAACACGTACTGCTTGCCAAGCAGGTAGGTGTGCCAAAGATTCTTGTTTTTCTTAACAAGATGGACATGGCCGACGCTGACCTCGTTGAGCTCGTCGAAGAAGACGTCCGCGATCTTCTTGAGAAGAACGGTTTCGACCGCGAAGCTCCTATCATTAAGGGCTCTGCTCTTAAGGCACTCGAAGGCGACGCCCAATACGAAGACGCCATTATGGAACTCGTTAAGGCTATGGACAGCTACGTTGAAGAGCCAAAGCGCGACCTCGACAAACCATTCCTTATGCCTATCGAAGACGTGTTCAGTATTAAGGGTCGTGGCACTGTTGCTACTGGCCGTATTGAAACTGGTATCGTCAAGATCAACGACGAAGTTGAAATTGTTGGTATCCGCGACAGCCGCAAGTCTGTTGTGACCGGCATTGAAGCTTTCAAGAAGAACCTCGACCAAGGTCAGGCCGGTGACAACGCTGGTTTGTTGCTCCGCGGTATTGAGCGCGACGACATCGAGCGCGGTCAGGTTATCGCTAAACCAGGCAGCGTTACCCCTCACACTGAGTTTGAATCAGAAGTTTACGTTCTAACCAAAGAAGAGGGTGGTCGTCACACTCCATTCTTCAAGGGTTACAAGCCTCAGTTCTACTTCCGCACTACCGATGTTACTGGTGAGGTTGAACTCCCAGCCGACAAAGAAATGGTAATGCCAGGCGACACCGTAACCTTTAAGGTTAAGCTGCTCGCTCCAATCGCCATGGACCAGGGCCTTCACTTTGCGATTCGCGAAGGTGGCCGCACTGTTGGTGCTGGTGTTGTGACTAAGATCGTTAAATAGCTCTTAGCTAAACAATCACAAAAAAGCCCGCCCGGGGCTTTTTTGTTGTGTTGTCATAAAGGCTTAGGGTATAGTTTACGGGTAACTTCCTATTTTAAGGCGGTAAACGTGCGCAAGCGGCTTAGAAAGTTGTTCAAGGAGCTGATTGGCATAGTTGGTGCCCTCAGTGCAGGATTGGGCGCCTTCTTTGGCCTCTGGTTCATATGGGGCGAACATATTAAGGAGCTATTCAGGGCTACCCGGCACGTTACTGTTCATTCGGTTGTATGGGCCGGGGCGGCAATCGTGGTGATCGCCGGTGTGGTGCGTCTCGCTGAAAAGCGATACGACTGGCTCAGGCACAGTACGTACTACGTGATATCACGCTGGTTGCGGGGCCGGCTCCAGCGTGGTGCTCGGGCCCTCGACCAGGCGTTTAGCGGTGAGGACCGCAAGTACGGTTTCCTTTCCCTATACATCCATAACCTGAGTGACCACTGGCTAGCTCAAAAGGTCGAAGAATGGGGTGTGCGCATTTTGTACATCATATTCTGGCCAGTAGTGATTGTGGCTGGTACGCATGCATTCCAGGACGATATCGAAACGACAGGCGGCTACGCTATAACCATCGTGATCATGGTGCTGGTGTGGGCAGTGGTGGGTGCCAAGTTGCGCAACATGGCGCTGCTCGTGGGTATCGCCGGCTGGCTCTCGTATACCGCCTTGACTCAAGGTGACATCGAAGCCGAGGCTCAGGCCGCAGTCATTGGTGCCAGTTTTGTGCTATGGGCTGGATGGCGTGAGTGGAATCGCCGCATTGCAACACCACCGCCCGGCGCCGAACCCGGTGACGGTGATCCGCTACCCAAGCCCGCCACCTGACATACGGAAGTGACGGCCCGGCGGCATGCACCGCCGGGCCCCGCACCAAATATAATTTATAAAGAGCCCCCACCTCTCGATCTGAACTATAGGACTATACTATACATTATGGTATAATACCTGCATATTAAATTGCACCGAGAACTCACCGGCGGCTACGGCTTAGACCAGGGGAGGTTACGGCGCGCAAAATAAGGAGTTACTCATGGCAGCAGCTGCCCCTGAGATCAAACAACGGATTCGTATCCGCCTAAAGGCCTATGACCACAAGGTCATCGACCAATCTGCAAAACAAATCATCGACACCGCTCTGCGCACCGGCGCCAGCATTGCCGGCCCCGTGCCGTTGCCAACTCGCCGAAGCACCTACACTGTAGTTAAGAGCCCGCACGTGTACAAAAAAGGTGGTGAACACTTCGAAATGCGCGTGCACAAGCGCCTTATTGACATCACCAACCCGACCCCAAAGACAATCGACAGCCTGCAAAACCTGTCATTGCCTGCAGGTTGCGACGCAGAAATTCGCATGTAAAAACACCCGCAGAAAAAACACCCCGCACGTATATTCGGGGTGTTTTTTATGTCGCAGGCAATGACCGCTATAGAATAGTGAGCATTGTCTGCGAGACAGGAGGCCGGGGCACCTTCCCGCCAAGCAGATGTGTTACTGGGGGACGATAGAGTGCTTCGCCTTGGCAAGGGGTGGCCGTGAGTCGGTGAGGGTGAGCCTGCCTTCAGGCATCATGAGTGAATGCAGGCACAGGTAAGGCCAAGGATAGGCCGTACCGATACCTAGTACTTTCGGATCCCGCTCAAAAATGCCGTCTTCTCCATGGAAAGTTACGGACAGCAGGTGGCTGCCCGGAGCCTGCTTGGCGGTGAACGCACCACTGAACAAAAGCTCTGGCTTGCCATTTGGGGCAGGGGGCTGTGCTACGTTGACGACGTAGAACAACGAGCCGTCGGCTACCTCGCCCAGCGTAAACACGAGTCCAGCACGCTCCAGACGCTCTCGCCACGTTTGCCCTTGCATGTATATGCCTCCTGTCGGTTGCCGGTAATGGCGGTGACGACAGTATAGAATGGTTTAAGTTCTACCGCAACCTAAACGCACAACAATTATGCGTTTAGGCTACGGAGCAGGAGGTTCCGGCTCCGCGCCTCAGCCTGCTTAGGCCGAAAGTGGGTGGGCGGTGCGTTCGGCTTGGGGACGATCGTCGTGGAAGGTAATGCCTGCGACGGGCGCAACCGAACAGGCGACCAGGAAGGTGCCGCTCCACCGGCCACTCAGACCGAAGACATCGGGGAAGATGTCGACCGGCTGCGTACTGGCGTGGTAGGTCATGGTCGGCAGCGCACCTTTGTGAGGGCCCTTGCTGACATCCGGTAGTTCGGCTCGGCTTTCATTGAACGTGCCGCTGTGGACGATGCTCACGAAGGTCCCGTTCGAGTCCGGCCGGACGACGTATGCGGTCTGGCCTTTCAAGACATTGTCCAGGTCAACGACCCGGCCAGCCTTCACGAGTGGTTCACGGTTGCCCATTGTTGCCTCCTGCTCAACTTACCCCTTTTGCGTACGGGGTAGTGTGCAACGTATTCTAGAATGAAATCCAATGCTTGGCAAGCGTTGCTCGTCGCCAGCTGAGTGGAGTACAATACCTAAAGCAGTATGGCAAAGAGAAATAGAGCAGCCACCACAGAAAAAGATAGTACCTATTTCTTAAAGTTAGTACTATACATTATTCTTGGCTCGTTTTGGCTGAAGCTTAGCAGCCCGCTCCTCATTGGCAGCATGCAAATCCATGGCCTCCCGCTTGGTTTGGTCATTGGCCTGTTGTTTGCCAGCCATGATCATTTTCAGGTTGACCGCAAGATCGAATATGCCATTCTTATTATTGTGACCATTGTTTCGTTTTATTTACCGGCCGGAATTGTCATATGAAGCACAAGTGGTTGTTGCCTTTGCTGGCATTCTTTGGATTGGCACTTTCTTTTTTAACGCCAGTGCATGCCGGCGTGCAACAGCAAATTACGCTAAACTGTGATGAAGTCAGCAGTTTGTATTGTCCCGTAACACACGAACACGAGCTAAGCGATGCGCTAACCAACCTGCAGGTGCCACTCATTATGCCACCTGAATCCACCATTTTTACGCCGGCACTCAATGTGCGCAAACCCATTACTCGTACGGTGACCTATCATATTGAAACGAGGGGTACCATTACTGCTGATTTGGCACAATTTAAAACACAGACCGCCGAAACATACACAGATAGCCGCGGCTGGTCCAGGTTGGGCGTGGCGTTTAAAGAGGTAGAGAGCGGGGGCGATTTTACGCTCGTTCTTTCAGCAGCGAACAGCTTGCCCGACTTTGGTTATCCTTGCGATAGTTCTTACAGCTGCCAAACCGGGCGCTACGTCATTATTAACCAAGATCGCTGGCTGGGTGCAACCGAGCCGTGGAACCAAGCGGGTGGGGATTTGCGCAATTATCGCCATATGGTCGTGAACCATGAAACCGGCCACTGGCTTGGTCACGGTCACACGACTTGTAGTGGTGCTGGGCAAGCGGCAACGGTTATGATGCAACAATCTATCAATCTCGGCGGCTGCAAATTTAATCCTTGGCCACTCGACAGCGAGATTTGGTCAACAAGGCTAGGCATATGATTACCCTGCGCCGGCCACAACTGGATAAAAAACGCATAATTCTTAGCGCTAGTATTGCCATTGCAGTTGCAGTGCTCGGCCTGCTTGGTTGGTGGCTCCTAGGCATGAAGGCGGGCACAGATTATAAAGCCGCCCGAACCACTTACAACCAAAACACTACTCGAGCGCTGCACGATACGGGTAACGGCGCCTTCAAAAACGCGGCAGATTACGATAAACGCGTAAAAGCCTTACAAGACCTCGCCGCCGCGGCAATCACATGGAAGAATAATCGGCCAGTTGAACCGAGTATACTCGGGATACCACTGCTTGGGAAAGAAGATAGAGAGTCGCAAGGAACTCTTGTGGGGCGGCTTGATACGCTCAAAGCTGCGGCCGATGAAGCTCGGAGTGTGCTTGAATATGAGCATGCTATGGTCGCAACGCTGGGCAGCATCACCGACAAAACAGGCAAGGATGCAGAGGAGCAAAAAGTCCTAGCCGAAGCCTGGCTGGCTATGCTGACGAAGCTCAAAGCCTTGAGCCCGCCTAAGGCAGCCACCACCATCCACGCCGATTTACTGGGGAGGGTGAGCAATGTACAAGCGACCCTCGCAGCCCTACCCGAGCTTTACACTAAAAAGGACTATAATGGCTTTTCTTCTAAACAAGGCGAGCTAAGCAAGCACGTTGACACCGTAAGAGCACTCGGTGACAGCTACAAAGCGCTTGCCAACAGCCAAGATACGGCTCTGGCGCGCGCCTATGTCAATCTGCTGAAGTCGCTTCAATAGCAGGGCTCTTTGGCTGGCTGCCGACCGTGTATAATGCGACTGGCAGTAGTCAGCCAAACGACACGGGAGTACGTATGAAGTTGCGGTTCGAGTTGCGCGCCTACGAGGATAAAAACGCCTGTAGGCTGGCGTCGATACTTCAGGAAATGGCGGCAGGCCCGTCGGCGGCATTCAGCCGCCCGGACTTAGCAAGTATGTGGGCTGCTCGGTATCCTCGGCATGCAGTGCAAACAGGTAAGAACAGTATTCGTAACCGCATAAGCAGGGCGGCCGGGATGCTGGCTGCGGCTGAGATAGTCGAGATCACAGACAACAAAGCCCTTGTTATCCGCAATCCAGAGCGCCTGGCGCTTGCCGCCGCAAACCTGGACATCGTTCAGGACGACAAGGGCGTAGCCATCCGACCGCTGCTTTGGGCTCGCCGCCCGGCCGTACCCGCTCATCTGCGCGTCCTGCAAGATGCACTAGAAAAGGAGCGGTTGCGAGCGCAAGCGGCAGAGGCAGAAAGCTAAGGCGGCATATTGCAACAGGGGCTGCAGAGCGGTGAATTGCGGTTCTGCAGCCCCTGCGATCATCGTATCCTATATCTCATCATTGCCAACCAGAATGTGCATAGGTATAATCTGTGAGTCATAGTTGTCTGAGTCCTTAAGGAGGACTTGCGTGAGACGTCTCATGGTAATGTTCATTGGCGCCTGCATGGCGCTGGGCGGGGTGCTGGTTGCACCTTCGGCGGCGATGGCGTCGACCCAGACGGTCGGGTTCCGCGTTGGCTCGTGGCGCTGTCCGAGTGGTGTCTTCGGCATCTCGCGGGTGGTCGTCACCGGTACGTCGTCGGGCCCGTCCATCAACGGCGACAAGACCTTCCCCAACACCACGCAGACCGCCTACCTGCCCATCAACGGCGTCCCGGCCGGCGGCGGTGCGGGGAACGTGACCGCGACCTACCACTGCAAGGTGAAGGTCGGCATCTGGACGCTGCCCGGCCCGGGGGAACCCGCAAACAGCCAGCGCTGGATCTACGGTTCAGGCACACAACCGACCTACACGCTCTAGCCTTTCGCGGGCACGAGGTAGGTCAGATGACACGATAGATGGCGGGGCTCGCAGTTCGGGCTCCGCCATCTCGCGACATTTAGAAATAATAAGAGCGACTTTAGTTATCGCGAGGCGGCGTCTCGGCGTCCAGTGTTTTTAATTGTTGTAATGTTAGGCTGGCAAATACCACGGCAGCAAGTTTTATTGCGAACTCATGGCGAGGCTCGGGATCGGTAGGCCCCTTGAACTCGCCGCTCATATATAAGCGCGGGATGAACAAAGAAGGGAAGGCAATAGTAGCGTCTTCTGAGCTAACCGACATATTCATGCCTGCTACCGCTCGCAAACCTACTCGTGACATACCGGCGGCAACACGCCCAAGAGGCACAGGAAAGTCTTCTCGCGTTGGCATTGCAGGTGTGAGCTTACTCAGGCAGTGCTCTAAGAACTGCTTTTCAGTCATATCAGGCGAAGGAGCAATCATACCCTCGACACCAATCGCTCGGTCCATGGGTACGGCGCTATAAATGACAAAGCCGTTGGTCCTGTAGGGGCCAACGACGCCAGGAGGATTAGGATGGCCGAATATTCTTTCTCGTTCGGCTTTAGAGATGAGGGGAGCGGAGGTGTAACGCTTGAGGGTAAAAACTTCTTCTATAGTATCGGCGTCGTCATTATTGAACTCAGGCATTTCAAAGCCTTCGGCAGTGTAAATACCGGGGCGCCGGGATTCAGGGATGGTGCTCATAATGGAATATTGTATATCAGCATTAATCTCTGCTGGGCTGGTCGTTGTCGATTAAACGTTGAAAACCCTTGCCAGAAAATCAAAATAATACCTATGAACATTACGCACTTAGTATTATGGTCCCAAGACAACAAGCTGTCCGAAAAGTTTTATAAAAAGCTTGGCTTTACCATTGAGCAGTCAGATGATGACCACACATTAGTGGCGTTGCCTGGTTTTAAACTCGATTTTATAAGCATGCGCGATGAAGATGCATTTGCAAAAGACTCTATGGCGGCCGAAAAGGGGCTTGGCCTTTACATTTATATCCGCGTTGACGACGTAGACGCCAAGCATACCGAGCTGGAATCGCAAGGCTTCACTGGCGCTACTAAGCCAAAAGATTGGCCTTGGGGGAATCGGGAGTTTATCCTCCATGACCCGGACGGGTACAAGTTATGTTTTTGGCAGCCAAACCAAGGGACAAAATAAAAACAGCCTCGTAGGCTGTTGGTAATTGACGGTTCAGGGTGCTGCCGGAGCGGAGCGAGGTAATCCCTCGTCCGCTCCGGTGCTCCCGGTACTACTGTGCGGTGGTGGGTTCGGTCTCGTCAGTCTCCGGGTAGACGACCGGTATGAGGCAGAACTCATTCTTCTTGCCGGCGAGCAACTCGCGGCTGCATGTCCTCACTGGTGCCCCAGGCGGGGACGATGACAGTAATGGTCACTTAGACCACACTCCTAACCCAACTGCTGTCTGATGATGTATGCCTCCGCAGCAGTACCGGAGAGCTAACGCACCACTAGTAATAACGGCGCAGTAGCTCTCCGCTAATGCGAGATAAATTGTTAAAGATGATAAAATTATAAAATAAATTACTTAATAATGCAATACTGGGCCTCCAAGAGCTGCCAAACTATTGCATAGAAAATCTCATAGCCTTATATTTATACCACTCACATTGCCTGAGGACCTGAGGAGGCGACATGCAGGAATTTATCGCTGATGGCCTATATGTTTTTGGGCCTGATGAGATATATCGGGGTCACGAGCTCGGCGAAAAGCCGGTTCCAAACGACATGGCCGGTGTGCGAGGTGTGTTCGTGGGTGGCTGCGTGGCTGGTGAGCTACCTCGCATGAAAGAGGACGCTCACGCCCATACCGACGGAACCGACTACCATGGATGGGTGTGCTTTCTTACTCCCGCCAATCTCGAGGATCCCGAGGTGCGTGCCCACGAGCTAGCACACATTCTGACCGGCCAGGGGCACACCATTCGTTGGCGCAATATGATGGCCCAACTGGGCTATCCGGAGGCCAGGGTGAGGTCGCCGGCGTATCAACGAACAGCAAGGTGAGTAGCGGAGGTGGCGAGAGCCACAACGCGCGGGGATGGTGGAGTTTCGTAGTGAGCTTCACCATTCCCAAGATCCACTAGTTTTAATCTGACCCAATGTCGAGTATCCTATCACCATGAATACTCCAGCGGAATTTATCATGAAGTGTCAGGAAGCTATTCGCAGACACAAGGCAGGCGACTGGTCTCTAAAAAGAGCAGCTGTAGCAATCGCCCCTAGCAGGTATCACGATTACCCGTTTGATACATCTGCGCATCCAATGTTATATTATGTAGCCGATTTAGCTTTTGCCATAGCAGATGATTTTGACCCGGATGACAGGCCTGGCTCCAATGCGGATAATTGGCAGCTCCTTGTCGAAATAATTAACGATTACGTCTCTGGTAACTGGCACTCGACATGCTGGATGCTCAGCGCAACCTATGGTAAATACACTTCAAACAAAATTGTCCATTCTTATGGTGTGGTTATGCGACGGCAAAATGGCGAAACGCACATTCAAACGTCGAATAACGACATCAATAGGGCGATAAGCGACGTAGTGCGCACCCTAAACATGAGACAAACAGATGAGCGCTATTTACAAAACGCGGCAAAGCTCATGCCGGGGCGTATTAACGAATACACCCTGTTGAGCGTGGACGTTGAGGAGCATTTAGTAAGCTAAGAAACTGGCGTCTACAAACATTGTGAATGTGGCTCAAATACTATTCTCATACAGAAAGCATCCCTGTTTCCTAGTTAGTGCGGATCAGCACAAACAATAAATCATGCAATATATCTTTTAGGCGATGACCAAGTAAGATGCGCCAGCCTGCCGCAGCTACTGCCATAGCTGCAATGGCAAGGATTAACCATAGCCACTGACCTTTCAAGAGTTCACTAAAAGATATGAATGTGGCAATGAGCCCGCTCGCTATAATTAGCGTCCCAGAGAGTATCTGTATAGTTTTCTTCATAATCTTCTACATTGTGCCCACCGTCTCATCGGCTCCACCTAGAAAATAGCTAGGCAATGAGTATTGATTTTTCCAAGGCCAGTCCTTGGAAAATCTTTGGCTACTTTTCCTGGATCTTCTCAACCTTAGCCAATAGATGTTTATAGCCCGAATCCATGTCAGCAACCCGGTGCATCGTGGCCCACTCTTGGTCGGACATGTCGTTTCCCCCGTCCAAAGTATTAAGCTCCTCGACAGGCACGAGTTCGTTGGTAGATCTAGCCTCTTTCTTGAGTGGTACCCAGCCCAGCAGCCTAACAGAGAAGGCTTTTGCTATATCTTCAGCTACCGGCAACCCTCCGAAATAGTCGACGTCAACTAGAACGAACAGACTATGGTGTATATCATAAAGATACGCGATGTAGTCAGGTCCTAAGATTTTCTCCGCAATAAGTTTGGCCTTGTAGGCTTCGTCATTCTGTAGATAAAGGTAGAGTGGTTGCTTCATAATAGTTCCATTATAAGTGTAAATTGTCATTGGGCCAGTTTTGCGACTTGGCCCAGGTCAAATGTCACCGCCCTCTGTAGTAGGGATCGTCGAATGCGTTGTATCCTGCAGAAGGATCGCTCATGGCATCGTCGTAAGGAACATGGCCATCTTCATCTCTGACATAGCTGGCGGTAATACCGTCGTTCGTGACAACTTTCCCTTCCTGGCCTTCGCCGAAATAGGCCGTTGTCCGGTCAGCTGTTTGCTGGACGTATGCGGGCTGGCCGTTGACCGTGCCATTGTTGGACGGGAATGAGCGCGATTCACGCCTAGAGGTGCGATTACGCTCCCGCCCTGCATGCTGCACGGCCGCGCGGCCTAGTTTCTGCTTGCTGCCGCCCAGCATTGTTCCGTGACACTTCCTGCACGTACAGAATATGCCGTGAACAGCCACGAAATACTCCTTTCGAAATTCAGTTTTCGGGGACTTAGTATTTGGTGCGCATTATAGAACCATAGGTTCCCTCGGATGTAAATACCAAAAGGGGAACCGTAGCCTGTTTAGAAAATAATTTTGAGAATTCCAAGGACCGGCCTCGGAGCCTATAATTGAGCTATGAGTATTGAAACGATTATTGCACTACTGACCGCCCTAATTGGGCTGTCGGGTTGGGCGATATTTGCCTACGAAAGATTTACAGCCGGTCCTAGGCTAGTCGGTAGAGCTTTAGCTATCATGATGGGCAGAGTCTCATTGCAGGAGGGCGAGTTTGCTACGTACTTAGCCTATTTGTACATTACTAATCTTCGCAATCATTCAGTTCATATTTTTGATTATGAAATGGAGGCTGATTTTGGTGAAGGATATATAAGATTGCAACGCGCCTATGGTATAGATACTATTCCCTCTTATACATTCACGGATAGCGTCGGGAGGACAATACAGATTCCTGATTTCCAGAGTAAATTAATATATAAGAATTCCAATCCAGTAGGGTTTGGACAGAATTATCGTGGGTTTATTCTTTTTTTGGGTGATGTAGAGTTGTACCGAAAACCCGTGAAGAGTTTTCGTATAAGCTGTATTGATGCATTGGGTAAGAGGCACAGATTCAACCCCACGCAACAATCAGGCAATCTCAACCTCGTTCAAGAGATGACGGGAATGGTTGTTCCGGACTAGGTAATTCATGGTTTGGCCTTGGAGAATCACGGCTTCCCAACGATGTAATGGATGCTAATACTAAGAATGATTAATTTTATTTAGCAAGTAGCTTTGCGCATTGAGATTAGCTATGTACCCCTTGACGCCAGAGGCACTCCTGTAGTAAACTACCCAAGTATCTTTCTATCAAGGGATTTTGTGAAGACAAAATTCTTGGTATGTACGCAGGTCCTGCCTGTCGGTGTCGCGCTGTAATGCGTCGCCCGTAACGGGGGAAACCGCATACTACCGAGTTTTTTTGTGCATAAAGACTTGGTAACAGAATTAATAAAATAAGGGAGCAACGCATGAAAGCGCTACTCGGTACCAAATTAGGTATGACCCAGCTCCTCCAGGAGGATGGTGTTACTGTTCCTGTAACTCTTATCCAAGCGGGCCCATGTACTGTCACTCAGGTGAAGTCTGTCGAAAAAGACGGCTACAGCGCAGTACAAATTGGGTTTGGG
>DATIBT010000026.1:0-5481 GCA_035457345.1 Saccharimonadales bacterium (SeqCode)
GAGGCGCTGGTGGCGGGCGGCGGCACGTTCTGGCACGGAGCCAATCACAGCTTCGCTCGTATCGGCAGCAATGGCGGCGGCAATTTCAAGTGCCGAGGCACTGCGGTGCTGAGGTGGCAAATAGTGCCCCGCATTAGGCGCATAATCCACGCTCATCTCAGGAGTTGCTAGCTCTGGCGGTGTAACAGGTTCGGTGGTCAATGGTGTAATACCCCGCTCAGCGGCATACGCTTCAATAGGAGCAATTAAGGCCTCCATAGCAGCGCGTACCTGCTCATCTGCTTCGACCAACGGCTGTGTATCGGTCAGCTTGGCAACTCGTTCTTGTTGGTCAGCGGCCGCTACATCTGCCTTGACCTTTCGCACCAAACGTAATACACCCCTTCCCATCTCTTGGGCGCGTTCCATAATAGAAGGTTCAATGGATTGTTCCAGGGTGGCCGACCGAGCTAACTGCCAGTCCCCGCGCTGCGGGCGCGCCTCCTCAGACGACACAGGGGTTTCCGATAGGCCGGTCTCCCCCCGGAACAGGCCTATAATTGACGCGCCAAATTTCCGGTGCGTTTGCGTCTCGGCAGCACGGTCACTTGGCGGCACCGATTCCGATTCAACCCTTTTAAACACGTCGAAAATATTCCACCGCGCCTTCTTTTTAGGCGCTTCAGGGTTGGTGGGCGGTGTAAGCTCCACTACCGGTGGCAAATTGTGTTCCATAAACGTGCCCGACTATAGCACAACAGAGGTAGATAAACAAGGGAATACCCAACTGTGATATACTCCCCTCGTGCCGACACACGATCCCCAATCACTCCTTGCTACGCAACTCAGCCAGCTGGAAATCACCCTCCAAGAGGCCACCGCAATTGACGCTAAAACACTTGCGATTGTCGCCACCGACATTACGCTCCTTATTTTCATGGCCCAAACACAACTCCATGTGGGCATTTGGTGGCTGACGTTCCTGATGTACCTGATGTTTTTCGTAGCGCTCGTGTTCGCGGCCATTGCTGTGTGGCCGCTCAATTATAAATACGTAGCACCCGGTATTAACTCGCAACAGCTACCAAGTTACCTGCAGATGAGCGAGCCCGCCCGCACTATCCAGCTTATATCTACCGCAACCTACGGCACAGAAACCAACCTTGCGCTCAACGCAAAACGATGGCGGCTATGCCGGCTTTCTATCGTGTTTACGGTGCTGGGTTTGCTCGGCCTTTTGCTATACTATGTACGGGGAATCCTGACATGAACAAGAACGGTAGCAAACCACAGCCAAAGAAAAATACAGCAGCTGCACCAAAGCGTGCAGTTAAAAAACCTGCTATAAACATTCCGCCGCCTGACGTTGGTTTCTACATCTACAAAGGGTTGTAATTTACGCTTATCGGGCTCGCAGCAATGCGAGCCCGTGCTATACTCGCGCCTGTGAAGCAGTCGTTAGCATTAGAAATAATGTTGGAGGGGAAGAGCGTACTCCTCACTGGCCAGGCCGGTGCAGGTAAGACGTTCGTATTAAACGAGTTTATAAGACGCGCCAAAGCCGATGGCAAAACAGTAGCGGTGACCGCCACGACAGGACTCGCGGCAACGCACCTCGGCGGCAACACCATCCACGCCTGGAGCGGCATTGGCGTGTACGATGAACTACCAAAACAGTTCTGGCGCGATCTGCCAAAAGGCCGACGCGACACTATTCTGAGCACTGACGTCCTTGTTATAGATGAAATCTCCATGCTCCACGATTATCGCCTTGACATGGTAGACGAAGTCGCCCGTACAGTGCGTGGCAACAACCAACCATTCGGCGGTTTGCAGATTATCTTGTGCGGCGATTTCTTCCAACTCCCGCCTGTCAACCGGCAAGATAGCCGCGAGGGTGGTTTTGTAGTGCACAGTAGTGCTTGGGAGCAGCTCGATCCAACTATTTGCTATCTAACAGAACAGCACCGCCAAGATGACGATAATTTTCTTGAAATCCTGACGGCAATCCGCGATGGCGACGTCCGCCGCCGCCACGCAGAAGCCCTGCTTGGTCGCGTTGGCGCAGAGCTAACAGGCCCGGGCGAAGTGACTGAGCTGCATACTATGAACGTTGACGTTGACCGTATTAACGAACAAGCCCTACGCCAACTCGGTGGCACGGAATGCTCGTACACCATGCAAACCACCGGCTCCCAAAACTATGTCGACCAGCTCAAACGGTCGTGCCTAGCCCCCGAGGAACTAGTACTCAAAAAAGGCGCGCTCGTTATGTGTATCAAAAATAGTGCAGATAAAAAATACGTGAACGGCAGCCTTGGTATTGTGCAAGATTTCGACGAAGACACGCATTACCCTATTGTTGCGCTGCGCAACGGTCGCACCGTCCTCATTGCCCCAGAGACATGGGAGTTGCGCGACGGCACCAAAAAACGGGCAGGCATTAGCCAGCTGCCGCTGCGCCTTGCATGGGCAATTACCGTGCACAAAAGCCAGGGCATGACGCTGGACGCTGCACGTATTGACCTGCGCAAAGCGTTTGTGGAGGGCATGGGATATGTGGCGCTCAGCCGCGTTAAACGCCTAGACGCTCTCAGTCTCATTGGTATAAACCGCATGGCATTGCAGGTGAGCCGTGACGCGCTCGAAATTAATGAACTGCTCAAGGCACGTTCTAAACGAGATTATGAAACCTTCAAGCATCTAGAGGAACGTGCCAAAAAACGAGCAAAAGACGAAGCAGCCCAACCTAAAAAATCAGCGGCCAAGTCCGCCTGGGCCGACCGCTTAGCCGAGATGCGAAAAACGTACCCCAATGCATTTAAGCCCTGGAAAAAGGCGGACGACGACCAGCTTCTTGCTCGGTTTAAAAACGGCGCCGGGCTTAAAGAGCTAAGCACGCTCTTGCAACGCCAGCCCGGCGGCATAGAAGCAAGGCTCAAAAAACATCTCGGTGAAAAAATAGAGATTAAACCGTAAAATGATATAATCAGCAAGTCCTGAACAAAGTGTGGCGCAAAGGTGTCGCACCGAAGAACCAAGGAAGGTTCTGGGCATGACAACGAGTGTCCCTCCGAATGAAGCTGCCGTCGTGAAACCCAACCAAAACGACGTGGCAGCGATGTTCATTGTCAACGAGCAGGCAACGATTCACCTCGACTCAAGAGTGGGCGTGCTGGCCGCCAAGCAAATCGTTGAGTACATCCTCACCAACATGAACCGCCGGTGTCACGAGGACATCACGGTGGGTGACGATCGTCCCATCTACCTCGAGAAGATCGAGGTGGGCGACGATCACCTGATCTTGAAGCTGCGACCCAGTGCCGACACCGGCCGCTTCACGCAGCCTCAGATCACTCACCTGCACGAGCTCGTTCCGGCGCGAGTGATCCGCACTGCCAGAATCGAGGTGACCGTCGACCGCGACCCGAACCGCGTGCACATTGGCACCACTATCCAGCTCACCTACGTTGACAGTGACTGGTTCAAGATCACCGCCGCCGACATCAAGGAAAATGTGCCGGGGGTAGGTGGGGATCCGACGGTCCGAAACGATGAACATCAGATCGTGGTCGACATGATGCCGCCGTCGTTCAAGCAAGACGAGGTGGTGGCTTTCGTCGACACGCTCCTCGCCTACCTCAAAACAGGCCTCCTGAATCCCATCTACAAGGTGAAGGACAGGGACCCGAACGCACAACGCAGGCCCGAGTACCGGTGGCGTCCGCCCGCGTCGGCAGCTGCCGAAACGGCCTAACCGTCGACAGGACAGCCCGTCCCGGGCGCCGAAGCAGCACGCTGCAAAGGCGCCCGGGCGGGCATGACAAAAGCCTAAAATTTATGCTCCCTCTCCGGCAAAGACAGGTATGATGTACAACAAACTTACGCTATAATCATAACCATTAATGTCAGGGGGCAGACACGTTACGTAATCTGAAACATACCACTTGGCGCATACTTCATGCCGGTATTTGTGGCTTTTTTGTTCTTGCCTTGTGCGGTACAAGTTGGGCGCATGGTGCTGGTGCGGCTGCGATTGGCCAAAGCTTTGCCACTAAGGACCCCAGTGTAGCGCAAGGCGCTATTATGAGTCTCAAAAAAGATGAGCCGAACACTGTGCAGCTCGCTAATCGCGACCGCGCCGACCAATTAGTAGGCATTGTTGGCGCCGATCCCTTAATTGAGCTGACGGACAACAATAAGTCTGTACAGGTAGTGACAAGCGGTGTCACCGCAGCCCTTGTCAGCGATATAAACGGCGATGTTAAAACCGGCGATAAAATCACCGCCTCCCCCATAGAAGGTGTCGGCATGAAAGCCACAACCAGCACCATGGTTGTCGGCATTGCTCAAGCCGATCTGGCGAGCGTTAAAACAAGCTCAAGGAGCGTCAAAGATACCACCGGCCAAAGTGTCGATGTAAAAGTCGGCACCATTCCGGTACAAGTGAACATTACGTTCTACGCCACAGCCGACGATACAGCTTCGTTCCTTCCGTCATTTTTACGTGACTTTGCCAGAGGAATAGCCGGCAAGGAAGTGTCACCTATTCGCGTACTCGTAGCCGCTACTATTCTATTACTGGCGTTCGTCAGTATTGCCGTATTGCTCTATGCGTCGGTGCGTTCAAGCATTATTTCGATCGGCCGCAACCCACTCTCAGAAGTCTCGGTACGCAAGGGGTTGTTACAGATCGGCGGTATTGGCGTCGCCATTTTACTGCTTACGTTTATTACGATATATTTAATCTTAACAACCTAAGGGGTAGGGCAGTAAAAGCGTGAATGAATTACAACTGGGCATTATCACGGCGCTTGTGCTCATTAATTTAGCTGCACTTACATGGGCGTCGTTTCAAGACCGTAAGGCTCGTCAAAAGCCGGCCCCTAAAATTTACGAGATTCATCTGGAAGGCACTAAAGTCTTTACCGATGTCGATCTCGCCGCTATCCAAAAAGCCGCCAATGAACAATTACAGCATGCCGCGGGCGAAGCGGCCCAGCGCTTGCAAAAATCGCTCAATAATAGCGTTGATTCTGTCAGCTCTAACATAGCCGATAGCCTAGGCACCAATCTGAGGGCTGAATTTGAGAAATACCAGGTGAGCTTAAGCGCACTACGCGACCAGACCATTGGCGAGTTCAGTAAAATCCAACAAGAACTCGACCACCGCAAATTAGAGCTCATGGAGCATGTTGAGCGCGAAGTCGAAGCCGAAAAAGAGCGCCGCCTCCAGCACTTTAACGACCGTATTGGCGATGTGGTTACGGGCTACATATCTGAATCTCTCGGCAATCAGGTTGACCTGGGCGCCCAGTTGCCCTACATTTTACAGACGCTCGAAACACACAAAGAACAGATCAAAAAGGACGTACTAGTATGACGTCGGGGGCGCCTCTGCAATTGCCTATGGATATGTACTCGCCCACTCAGGTAAGCGGCGCGCTGCTAGCACTCCAAACGTATCGCAGTGAACTGCGCGATATTACTGTTCGGGCCAAG
>DATIBT010000027.1:0-5121 GCA_035457345.1 Saccharimonadales bacterium (SeqCode)
AGTTAGACGCGCGTACGGATATTATAAGCGACATCCCTGCAAACCAAAGCGGCCGTCATTCCGGGTGTCGTTTGGCATTTGGCCCAGACGGCTATCTATGGGTGGGCACGGGTGATGCAGCTCAGGGCGACACGAGCATTCAACCTAAAAACCTTGGGGGTAAAATACTGCGCGTTGACCGCGACGGCAAGGCGGCCGTAGGCAACCTGGCAGCGCCTTTTGACCCGCGAATTTTTAGTTACGGGCACCGCAATGTGCAGGGCTTGGCGTTCTTTGCGAAACCGCAAAATGGCGTCTTGGGGGTAAGCGTTGAGCATGGGAGCAGCGTTGACGACGAAGTAGATTTGCTCAAACAGGGTAATTTTGGCTGGGCGCCCTTACCTGGCGGCTATATTGAGAATATTGCCATGACTGATAAGACCCGCTTCCCTGAAGCTATCGACGCCATATGGAGCTCCGGCAGCCCGACGCAAGCGCCCTCTGGCGCCGCCTTCCTGCACGGCAGCCAATGGAAGGCATGGGACGGCCGTTTGGCGGTGGCTATGCTTAAGGCAAAACATTTAAAAATCCTTACCATCACTGTCCAGAATAAAATTACTGCCGAAGAAAAGATACTAGACGCCCAGTTCGGCCGCTTGCGTACAGCTGCACAGGGCCCCGATGGCAATTTGTATGTAAGCACCGACAACGGTGGTGACGACCAAATAATTCGTGTCACGCCACATTAACTTGCTATACTAAAACGGTAAGCTATAAAAATCATCGAAAGGATCACCATGGACGAGAACAACACACCGGTCCAGGACGACCAACAGCAAGGCACGACTGCCCCAGACGAAACACAAAACGTGGGCGGCCTGCCAGCGGAATCGGGCCCAGGGACCGACAACGACATGAACGCGCCAGAAGTGGGCGGCGACGCCCCCGCTGAAGCTCCAGCCGAAGGTGGTGCTCCTGCAGATGAAGAGCAAGATGGCGGTGACGACGCGGCAGCAGGCCAGGTATAACCCGGTCTTACTTTCGTAACTAACAACATAAAAGAGGCCGGGACAACGCCCAGGCCTCTTTTATCTGATATAATCGGATTCATTATGAACGCTCAACAGATACGCAAAGCCTATTTAGATTTTTTTGAGAAGCGTGGTCACAAGGTAATTCCGCGTGCCTTGTTGGTGCCGCAAAATGACCCTACCACTTTATTTACCGGCTCTGGCATGCAACCACTCGTTCCTTATCTCCTTGGTCAGGAGCATCCGGATGGAACGCGGTTGGTTGATAGCCAGACTTGTATTCGTGCGCAGGACATCGAAGAAGTTGGCGACAACCGTCATACTACCTTTTTTGAAATGCTCGGTAACTGGAGTCTGGGCGACTACTTTAAGAAAGAGCAAATTCCATGGTTCTGGGAATTCTTGACCAAAGAAATCAAACTCGACCCAAATCGTATTTTTGTGACTTGTTTTATTGGAGATAAAGCCGCTGGCATTGAGCGCGATACCGAGGCGGCAGCCATCTGGACAAAGTTATTCGAAGAGACCGGCATTAACGTAAAAGAAGTTGATATTGATACCGAAGAAAATGGTGCCAAGGTGGGTGAGCAGGGCGGGCGCATATTCTTTTACGGCGATAAAAACTGGTGGTCGCGCGCTGGTGCGGCTAAACATATGCCCGTGGGTGAACCGGGTGGTCCGACAACCGAAATGTTTTATGTCTTCCCAGAGGTAGAACACAATCCGGAATATGGCGAGAAGTGCCACCCAAACTGTGATTGCGGCCGCTACATTGAACTCGGTAACAGCGTGTTTATGGCCTATGTAAAAACCGACAAGGGCATTGAACCATTGCCGAAGCAGAACGTCGACTACGGTGGAGGCTTAGAGCGCATTGCCGCCGCCGCACTGGACAGTCCTGATGTATTCAAAATTAGTATCTTGTGGCCAATTGTTGAAAAGCTCGAAGAACTATCGGGCAAAAAGTACGACAGCCATACCAACGCCATGCGCGTTATTGCCGATCACCTTCGTGGCGCCGCTTTTCTAGCTGTAGATGGCGTCGTGCCAAGCAACAAAGAGCAAGGTTATGTGATGCGCCGTTTGCTGCGCCGAGCAATGCTCAAAGCATTTGACCTTGGCATTGAGCAGAACTTTTTGCAGGAAGTAACTCCGGTTATTGTTGATCTATATGAAAATGATTTCCCAGAAGTTGCCGAACGCCGCCAGGTGGTGATTGACGCGTTGGTGAAAGAAGAGAAAATCTTTCGTCAAACACTCCGCCAGGGTAAGCGTGAATTTGAAAAGATTGTGCACTTCAAACTGTCAGAGCACCATGGCGGCAGTAAAGACGCCACTATTAGCGGCGCGGATATATTTAAGCTGTACGATACCTACGGTTTCCCGGTCGAGCTGATTAAAGAAGAGGCATTTACCCAAGGTGCCACATTGGACGGCAAAGCCGATGAAGACTTTGCGAAGCTCATGGCCGAGCAACGCGCCCGCTCACAAACCGCCAGCAAAGGCACTTTTAAAGGCGGCCTGGCTGACCACAGCGAAATTACGACCAAGTACCACACTGCCACGCACCTCATGTACCGAGCGCTTAATAACATCTTGGGCAACCATGTCATTCAGCGGGGCAGTAATATTACCGCCGAGCGCACCCGTTTTGACTTTACGCACGACGGCAAGGTGACACCCGACCAGCTCAAGCAAATCGAAGACATGGTCAACGAACAGATCAAAAAAGATTGGCCAGTCAGTTGGCGCGAAGAAAAAACCAAGGATGTCCTTGGTAAAGTGCTTGGTGCGTTTGGCGATCGCTATGGTGACACGGTAAAGGTTTACACCATTGGTGACCCAGACGGTGAAAATTACAGCCGTGAAATTTGCGGCGGCCCTCATGTTGAGCACACTGGCCAAATTAGCGAGGGCGGTAAAAGGTTCAAGATTATTAAAGAAGAGGCCAGCAGTGCTGGCGTCCGGCGTATAAAAGCGGTTATTCAGTAGTTGCGTAAAGGCGGCGGACGCGGTTTCCGCGTCCGCCTACCTTTGTCGTTACGGCGCCGTGCTGAAGAAGGCATGTTTCCACATGAGGAGTATGATGCCGCCGAGCACCAAGAGCGCGGCGACAATCTTCCACACCACCCGCCGCTTCTGACGGCGGGCGAGGATCACCTCCCCAATCGCTCCCCCTGCCATCATGAGTCCCACCATGAAGATGATGCCAGCCAGGCTCGCATACCCGATAGGGTCGTCCCCCATGGGGTAGCAGTACCCAGGCCACTCCTTGGTCCACGCCGGCGTTCCTGGAGAGCGCGACTCCCAGAAGCCTGCGCAGTACTTCTCCTCCAGGTGCCGGAACACTAGGTAGTGGAGGTATACGCTGCCGCTCAGGACTAGCGTAACCCCTCCAAGGGTGAGGGCTGCTAGCCATTTCTCGCGTCTATTAGGGTTTGTTGCGGTCATTGCTTCCTCCGTTTTGGCTAGAACGCTTTCGCGAAGAAGGTTGTCCAGAGCCAGCTTAGGCCAGAGATCACTGTGAGTACCCAGATGGATGTTCCCGCGAAATAGCCCAGTGAGTAGCTGCGGCTAACCATCAACAACCGCCATCCCGCGACAGATCCGACCAGCGTCAACGCCAGCGGAATCCCTCCATACATTAGGCTGTACCACCACAACTCGGGGGCGGCGAGACAGTAGAGCGGGTACTGCGCCAGTTCTTCGTAAGCATGAGCTTTGCCGTAGAAGTCGATGCAGTGCAGGCCCACTTGCCACTGGAGGTAGGCGTACTGCACTGCGGTCAACAACCCTGCGAGTGTCATGAATACAAGCAACCCGACACACGCCATACGCGCAGTCGAGGATGGCTTGTCTTGAGGCGGAGGCATTTTTCTCCTAAAGCTCGTTCGTACAACGACCTATAAATTATAGAATAAAAATATAAACTTAGCAAGTAGTCGGTCAACGGTTGGGTAAGAAAAAAGCCGGGAGCAATGTGCTCGACCGGCTATAGGAGGGACGGCAACCCGCCCGGCTGCAGCTGGTGCAGGCGGGCGGGTTGTGCCGGCTTCGTTTACGTCGCGAGGTTGGTAAAGAACGTACCGAACCCCCGAGCGATATCCGCAATGGTGCTCCCGAGTGACTCAAACACGACAGAAGCGTCATTGGGATTGAAGCCGATGAACGCGATCACGCCGGCGAGAAATATCCAGCCCGCTGCCTTTTTCACGCGTCTCACCTCCTTCCCAGATCCTGGTTTCTCCAGGTACTCCATCAATACCAGAAAAGTACAAAAAAAGCCAGAACTTTCCAGATAGGCGCTTGTGCTTGCCTGATGTGCTTATGCTATACTTTTAGGCAGATGATTCTCGATAAACTCAAACAAGTACTTCCTAAAAATGAGGGGGGTGCGCAGCATCTCCTGGCGCTTGATATTGGTACAGAGTATGTAAAAGCGTTGATTGCCGAAGTTGACGGCGACGAGCTTAAAATTGTCGGCGTTGGTCGCGAACACCAGGGGTTGAGCGACATGCATTCCGGCGCTATTTCTGACATTGGCGCCGTTGTCCGCAATTGCGAGGCGGCGCTGAGTGACGCCGAACAACAAGCGGGCGTGCAGGCCAAAAAAACGGTTATTGGCATTGCTGGTGAGCTGGTGAAAGGGTTAACCAACACCATTCGCTACAAACGCCCACAACCTGACCGCCCGCTCGACATGCGTGAGATGGAATTTATCATCGAAAAAGTCCAAGAGCGTGCCCACACTAAAGCGCAAAAACAGATTGGGTGGGAGACGGGCAATGAGGACGTAGAAATTAAACTGGTCAACAGTGCCATTGTGAGCATCCATATAGACGGCTATAAGGTCAGTAATCCGATTGGGTTCCAGGGAAAGGATGTAGCAATTCAGATTTACACCGCCTTTGCGCCCATGGTACATATTGGCGCGCTTGAGCGTACAGCCCAAGAGCTCGACCTCGATTTAATTGCCGTTGCTGCCGAGCCGTTCGCCGTCAGCCGCAGCGTGCTTGGGACCGACGCCAGCAGTACCTTCACGGCAATCTTGGCCGATGTTGGTGGCGGTACAACTGATATTGCCGTTGTAAACGACGGCGGTGTTGAAGGC
>DATIBT010000028.1:0-16780 GCA_035457345.1 Saccharimonadales bacterium (SeqCode)
CATGGTAACTTTTTCGGCAGCAGCCTTCATAAGTGGCAACAATTGTGTGACACTCATATCATAGGAGCCACCGATACTCTTGGCCAAATGCTCATCATGCTCTTTTACTTTTGCATTAAGGGCATGATAGAGTTCGGGCCCAGTGGTATCGGCCGGGTCAAGTCCCATACCGCGCATAGCACTCGCAGCAAGGGTGCGAATATCCCCCACTAGCTTAACGTCTGCGCCCTGTTTGTGGCTGGCGCGTTCAAGCTGTTTGAGCGCTTCACTAAATAGAGGTTCTTCGGCGTTGAGCAGGTCTCGCAAGAATGACATATCGCTTTTAATAGTAGCATAAGCATCTTAAACATTGCGGGCGATTTGCTATTGACAACGCAATATGTCAGTTGTATTATCCAATTACTCCCACGCGGCTCTAGGATTTGTGGCGCAATGCGCCCTGAGTCCCGAGCCACAAAGGAGAGATGTGGTTTAATTTGGGTGTGGGCGATGTGCCTACGCCGCATGGTCGCACATTGTGTGACCTGCCCGAGACCCCATGATGGGGATGCGGTGGACACTGCGTAGAGTGGAATGCGTAGCGTTAACCGCATGCGGATCGCCAGGCTCGATGCTACCTCCCCCGTTGGCGGTATCGAGCCTGGCTCCGCGTTGCCAGAAAACGGCCTGTGGGCCACCTGTTGTAACACAGCAACACGCATGGTACCGCTCCCGCTTTAAGCGAGAGCAGCGCAACACACGGCAACATTAGCTACACCCCTCGCCTCAGCTTTTTTGGCGAGCATCACACATTGAGGGACCGCCCCCGCGGGCACAGGAAGGAATAGGGCGTCGAAACGCCCGCCCTCCCCGCGACATGCGACCCTCAAACCGGGGCCCGTGCTTCTTCTTTGACGCGTAAGCGCCACAGTCGAGTACGGGTCCCGGGTAACAAACTTGCAACTATGGCCGAAAGGCCTCTTTTTTATGCAAAATTATAGTTCGATGACAGTAAGCGGCATGTCGTGAACTGGTGCGCCCTTGTGCAGCACTCCCACCGTCGCACCAATGGTTTGCACAACCGAGGTAGAGTTGGCACTGGCAAACGTCACCGCCTCTTCAAGGCTCTTACCTTGCGCAACCATAGCGACAAAACCTGAGCCAAACGCATCGCCCGCGCCCAAACGGTCAATCACCTTAACGTCCTCATAAATGCCGGCCGTAATAAACTTTTTGCCGTCCGACGCCCACACCCCGCGCGGCCCGTCTGAAACCACCACAGTTGGCGTAATATTGAGCGCATGATGCACCAGTTCTTCGCCCGTCTTGCCTTCAACCAATTGCTGCATTTCATCTTTGTTAGTTATAAGCACTGAGACGTCTTCGAGGATAGATTTGAGTTTATCTGGCTCCGACAGCTCACGGCTTGAGGGATTAATAGCCACCTTGGTTTTGTGCTTGGCAGCAACACCCACAATTCGCTCTAATAATTCCACTGAACCAACCGAGGAGACATACAGCCAGTCGGCTTTTGCAATGGCATCTAGGTCAATATCTGAGCCATCGGCGCGTAGCTTGGTACCGTGATAGGTAAGAGTTGTGCGTTCGCCATTTGGCGCCAGCAAAATAGTACTGTAACCGGTGTGGTAAACATCTCCCTGACGAACGTAGCGATTGTTAATGCCCTCTTTGTCTATGGCACTCATAACAATATCACCCGATACCTCAGTGCCCAGCGTGCCCATGAAATAACTCTCAAGCCCTTGGCGCGCAAAAGTAACGGCAGCGTTAAGGGCATTGCCACCTGTTGAAAAGGTAAGTGTGTCTACGTCTAGCTTTGCGCCTAACGGAAGCACTTCATATTCGACGCCCCCCTCCGTGTGCGGGTTAAAAACGGCGGGGCTTTGCAAAAAAATATCCTGCGTCGCTGTGCCAATTGCAAGCATGACTGGCCGATGCTCAGCCATTAGACCACTGCCTTTCCGGCTGAGCCGAAGGTGTCAATTTTTTCTTCGACCACCTGCTGTACAGCTTCGTATACGGTCGGCATAAGTTTAACTACTGCGTATTCATCGGGGTGGTCGGCCAATACTTTCTCGAGCGTGGTACGGAACACATAGCGCATATCAGAATTAATATTAATTTTACTGACGCCGATTTTTGCCGCCTCTCTAAAGTAATGTCCGGGCGTACCGCTGCCACCGTGCAAGCTAATCTGGCAATCAATCGCTTCGCGAATTCGCTTTAGCAGTTCAAGATCCAGCTGCTTTGGCACCGGATACTTACCGTGCAGATTACCAATGGCCGCTGCGAACGTATCAATGCCGGTCGCATCCACAAATGCCTTTGCGCCTTCTGGCGTGCTAAAGGTTTTTTTAATTTCTTCGTAATCGATTGCTTCGGTGTGCACATTGCTGCTGCCGCCAAAATAGTGCGGCTCACTTTCAACAAGCGCGCCGGTGAACTGGGCGTATTCCACCACTTCTTTGGTGGCTTCAATGATTTCTTCGTCGGTGGCGTCGTGGTTGGCCTGGCTTACATCTATGTGGATGAACTCAAAACCGGCGTCCACACCGCGTTTGGCCGCTTCAACGCTTGGACTGTGATCGAGGTTGATATACATCTCAAGCCCATATTCAAGCTTGTAGTTATCTACCATGTCACGAATGTTATCAAGCCCGAGCGCTTTTACCTCCCCCTCACTCACCTCGACTAGCACGGGCGCTTGCTTCGACTGGGCGGCTTTGCATACTGCGATCAGGGTTTCTTGGTTGTCCACGTTGAACGCACCAACGGCAAAATGCTGCTGGCGGCTACGCATCATAAGGTGGCGCGCACGCACGCAGTTATCCCGGATTTCTCGTATACTTAAACTCATGACAGCCCCCTAGCGTTCGGTTTTTACCTTAAATGTTTTAATGAGTGCTTCTAGCTCTGGTTTTTTCGCCTCCCACGCGTCCGCCTTACAGGAAAACCCAATGGTCGCGATAGAACTGCCGAACTGCTTATAAGCAACGGCAGCGGTTTGCTTGGTAAAGGGTACACCTGGCACGGCGATATCTTGGTCCAACTGCTCGGCGTTGAACGTGTAGGTATGGTTGCCGTCGATATCGGCGATAGCATAATCGCCGGCGGGTGCATTAGTAGCGACTGTTATGCCTGCATCTTTATACTCGGCAGCATCTGCCAACATGACGTCTTTTGCAGATTTTCCCTGTGCAGCAGGAAGGACGGCAGTGGTTATGCCGCAAAAATTCGCCTTATCGTCGTAGAAGGTGGTTTGGGTGGTATGCGTGTTTTCGTCGCGCCGAGCATAGGCTACAGGCAAATCGGCAGGGGTAACGAATGATACGTGCGTGACATTGGCGCTGCCATCGCCCGTTGGTTGGTTAACGGTAGTTGCACTGGTCGGTTTGAGCATAAGCCAGGTGGCAATGCCCACAGCCGCAAGTAAAAACACCGCGGACACAACCAAGGCAATAGCGAGCGATCTACCTCCATTCGGCGCAGACGAATTCGGCACCATATTCAGATGGTCAGGTGCCTCGGGGTGCGCAGTGGGTGTGGGTAGTTGCTGGTCCATGGCGCTGCTCATTACCGGTGATATTGTGGCGTGTGCTTCATCCAATCATGGGTGGCCGTGGCAATGTGTTCACCCATGAGACCAAAGTGGTCAAGTAGTTGGTTGGGCTCACCCGATTCGCCAAAACGGTCTTGCATGCCAATGCGCATGACTGGCATGGGAAGTTGTTCGGATAGCAATTCGGCGATGGCACTGCCGAAACCGCCGGCAATCTGAGCTTCTTCTACCGTGACAACACGGCCGGTTTTGTGGGCACTGTTGATAATAGTTTCTATATCGAGCGGCTTAATGGTTGGCACGTGCACAATCTCGGCATGAATATTAGATAAGGCGAGTAAATGAGCCGCAACAAGTGCTTGGTAGGTCATGGTACCGGTGGACATAATTGTTACGTCACCCCCCTCGCGAAGCACGTACGCCTTGCCAATTTCAAAGGGCGTATCGGCCGTGGTAAATACTGCTGAATCTGCACGGCTTAGGCGCAGGTAGGTTGGCTTGCCGTTGTTGGCTAGGGCCACAGTGGCTTTCTCTGCTTCTATGCTGTCGCCAGGGGCAATAACCACCATATTTGGCATAACGCGCATAAGGGCTATGTCTTCAAGGACCTGGTGGGTCGCGCCATCCGGCCCCACACTTACACCGGCGTGAGAACCAACGATTTTGACAGGGCGGTCATTAAGGGCGATAGTTGTTCTAATTTGCTCCCAGCAGCGGCCCGGGCAAAACGCGGCGTAGCTGCTCACAAAAGGCACCTTGCCCATAGCCGCCATGCCGCTACCGACTGTGACAAGGTTTTGCTCGGCAATACCCACCTCAATATAACGGTCAGGAAATGCCTTGGCAAAGGACTCCATTTGAGTGGATTCAGTAAGATCGGCACACAGGGCAACCACCTGGTTGTTCTGCTGTCCGGCGCTCAATAAACCACGTCCAAAGCCTTTACGGTTAGATTCTTGCTTAATATCTTTAGTGCCTATATGAGAGGCTAAAAACATGTCCATTAGTCGTGGTCTCCGCTCAGTTTGCCGCCCAGAGAGCGCAGCTTTTTAAGGGCGTCTTTGGCCTCCTGCTGATTGTGCATCATGCCGTGCCAGTGGTAATCGTATTCCATGAACGGTACGCCCTTGCCTGGGATAGTGTGGGCAATGATAACACTCGGGCGCTCAACAATGGCACGGGCCATGCTACAGGCGTCAATTATACTTTCCATATTATGCCCGTCGATTTCTTGCACGTGCCAGCCAAACGCCTCCCATTTTGCGCGCAGGTTTTCGAGTGGCATGACATTCTCTGTATTGCCGTCAATCTGTATATTATTGCGGTCAACAATAGCAATAAGATTGTGAAGCTTGTATTTGGCGGCGAACATTATGGCTTCCCAATTATTGCCTTCGTCGAGCTCGCCGTCGCCAGTTATGCAGTACACCCAGCGGTGGTCGTCGCCGTTAATTTGCAGTGCTTTTGCCATGCCCGCAGCCTGGCTTAGACCGCTCCCCAACGGACCAGAGGTAGTCTCCATACCCGGCAACCGAGTACGCTCAGGATGCCCCTGCAAGCGCGTACCAAATTTGCGGAGCGTCGCCAGCTCAGACTTAGGAAAATAGCCAGCATGCGCCATGGTAACGTAGCGCACGGGCACGGTGTGGCCATTGCTCAATATAAGTATATCGCGCTCGTCCCAATCTGGATCTTTGGGATTATGGGCAAGGATATGAAAATACAGCGCCGTAAATATATCCGTCAGATCTAGCGGACCGGCAGTATGCCCCGAGCCGGCCTTTTCTAACATTTTAATAATGTCAATCCGTATCTCGTTGGCTTTCTTTTCCAACTGGGGAATTGTAAGTCGCACCATATTGGTTATGATTATACCATTCATACGCGGCATGGCCCACGATTGCTTTTTATTGCCACTGATGGTTTGATAGTTTGTAGCCAACTCCACGGATGCGAGGAGATGATGACAAGATCAGATAGCAACGGCACCTTACTGCGCGTTTCGGAAGCAGGCATGACACTTGCGCTTCAGGGTGCACCGGATTGCCACGTTTCGGTCGGCGACCTGTTTGCCGCCCTGCGCCATGCGACCGAGGCAGGCATCTGGCACACGCTTGTCCTTGGGAAGCAAGGCTCCCAGTGGACAAAACGGCTCACACCGCTCTATCGGCAATTTACCGCCACCGTGCCAGGCCCGTCCAGTCTGCTCATGCGGTTCGATGCCACAAATGGCATTCGGCCCGAGCCACATGAAGTATGTGAGCTCATCGCCCGCTTCAGGCTAGCGATCATTCACTACTTCAGCCATCCCGAGGAATGAGGGCGTTTGTGGGCGTCAATGTGCCAATTGACGCCCACGCACCACCTATTCGCTGCCTTTGTTACCAAGCTCAACTAATTGTTTATATGCAGCGGCGGGGTCTGCCGCTTTTTGTATAGTGCCGCCCGAAACCAACACTTCAACGCCGCCTAGAGCCAGCTGCGCTGCATTTTCGAAGGTAACACCACCATCCCATCCAATCTCGGCAATTGGATTAATAGCCCGGATCTCCGGAATTTTTTTGAGCAGCTCCATGTCGGCTGTGCCACCAAAATGCCCAAGATCGCCACTAAAAATAAGTACGTGATCGGCCTCGGCGATAAGGCTGTGTGCAGCTTTTGGCGAGGTGTCTTGCAATAATGCAACACCTGTCTTTATGCCAAGGGCCCGTAACTGTAAAATCATGGCCACAATATTACCCTCAGCTTCGGCCTGCACAATGACCATGTGGGGCTTTAGGCTCACCGCAGTCTCGAAATGAGCTGCCGGATCAGTGACCATTAAATGCAGGTCGGCAAGCATGCCTTCTGGCCAATACGCCTGGGCGAGGTTGATGAGCTTCACTGGAGCAAACTTGCCGTCGCTAAAGTCTAAGTGCACCCGGGCCGCGAAGGTAGCTGCGTTTGCCATTTGTTCACGGTACGTCTTGGCGTCCACCGCGGTAACACTGGGGACAATGACAGCCATTACCCGTAAATCTCCTCAATCTCTCTTAGCCGGCGCGCATGGCGTTCGGCCTTAGAAAACGGGGTTTTAAGCCATGTGTCAATGATAGAGTATGCCTGTTTGGGATTGTCCTCAAGCACGCGCGCAGGGAGGGCAAGCACATTCGCGTCGTTATCGTTGCGGCTCAGGCGTGCTTGTTCGTCGTCCCAAATAACAACAGCACGAATGCCACGCACGCGATTAGCGGCGATAGCCATACCCTGGCCGCCTCCGCACAACAAGATAGCGCGCGGGTCGCTGTCGGTGCTCCCAAGAACTTTGGTCGCGGCTGCGTACGCAAATTGGGGGTAATCGTCGGCAGGGTCGAGTACTTTATTGCCAACATCTTCAACAGCATAGCCGTTTTTAAGGAGATGCGCCTCGACTTTTTCTTTCAGATGATAGCCTGCATGGTCCGAGCCGAGGTAGATAATCATTTTTGCAGCGCCCTGCCAGCATCGGCCACTAGTTCTACGAGGCGGTTGCTATAGCCCCACTCGTTGTCATACCAAGCAACAACCTTCAACATATTGTCGCCAGTAACTGCGGTAAGCGGCAGGTCAACAATGGCCGAATGACTGTCGCCTTTAAAGTCTGAGCTCACGAGCTCTTCTTCGGTCACAGCCAAAATACCTTGGTAGTATGGCTCTTTGGCTGCTTTACGGAAGACCTGGTTTACCTGCTCTACTGAGACATTCTTTTTTGTTATGAAGGTAAAGTCAGCCAAACTTACCACAGGAGTGGGAACGCGAATGCTCATACCGCCAAAGATACCCTCAAGCGCCGGTAGCGCCTTGGCAGCCGCAATGCTGGCGCCTGTGGTTGTTGGCACGATGTTTTCGGCGGCAGCACGCGCTTCACGCAAATCTTTAGCCGGAGCATCTTGCAAGCGTTGACTGGCCGTATAACTGTGGATAGTGGTCATCATGGCTTTTTCAATGCCAAAGTGACTCTCAACAACCGCGGCTACTGGGGTGATACAGTTGGTAGTGCAGCTGGCGTTACTAATCACATCTGTCGAGTGCTCAATTTTATCTTCGTTCACCCCAAGCACAATAGTGTCGGCGCCTTCGCCCTTGGCTGGCGCGCTAATAACTACTTTCTTAGCGCCTGCCGGGTCTATATGCGCCTGGGCTTTAGCGGGATCAACAAAAAAGCCAGTACTTTCAATCACCACGTCAACACCGTGCGCGCCCCAGGGTAACGCAGCAGGGTCTTTTTCTGCTAAGACTTTAATGTGCTGACCATTCACCGTAATGCCAGCGTCGTCGGCTTTAACCTCGTGCTGGTAGGTGCCGTACGAAGTGTCATGCTTGAGCAAATGCGCAAGTGTTTTGGTGTCGGTTAAATCGTTTATTGCAACAATTTCAATATCACTGCGCTCAAACGCAATCTTAAATGCGCAGCGACCAATCCGCCCAAACCCGTTAATTGCAACGCGTGTTTTTGCCATACTCCCCCACTTTTTTTAAAAGCATTAGCTAATTGCTTTTATTGTATAGAAGCTTCGCTGGCGTGGCAACAGATACTACGCAGATTATAGACAAATTATTAATTAAGTTTTATAATAATAGACCGGTCTCGATGCACAAGGAGGAATTCATGGGACTGACCTTGGCACAGCGTGTTATCACCACGCCGCTCTACCTCGCCACGCCGCACAACACTGAGGCGTTGGCGCGCCACACCCTGCAGCGGCAGCTCACCCAAACTGTCCGCGCGGCAGGTATGTTCCAGGGTGTGGGTGAGGATCTCCGCTACGCCGCCGACAACCTGAGCGGTATGCACAGGCTGCTCGGCAGCAAGATCCACTATCCCACCGACGACCCCACTCTCGTCTACACCCTCGGTATGGGACAGGGCGTCCATCTGTGCGGCACCGCGCTGATGGAGAGTCAGTACCGCCCGTTCTGGCGCGTTCTGCTGGCCGTGGACCTGCTCAACGACGAGCGAGCACTGGTCCGTCACTACACACTGGTGGACTGGAGCCTACGCGTAGGCCACTGGTACATCGCCGGCCAGCCTTCGCAGCCCTTCGACGCCGACCTCAGGGAGGTTCCTGCGGTTGTCGCCACCAACGGCGACACCCAGGCTCCCACGATGGAGGAAGTCGCCGAAGCGCTCATGAGCGCCGAGGTTTAACGCATCGCGGCACCCTACGGCAGCGCGGACAACGATGTCCGCGCTGCCAGGGACCACCTCTGTAATTTTATTGACATTATTATATTAATATTATATTATCTCCCTTAGTCTCAGACCAAGGGAGCAGACATGAAACGAAGGTTCCTGGTAACCACTATTGGCCGACGGCTTTTCCTGGAGTCGACGGCAACCCAAGCGCGGATCGACTACCTGGTAGCTCGCGACGCGTCACAGCATTACAGCCGCGTGCTGGACATGCTGAACGACGAGAAACCGTTCATCCGCCACGCCGCGACCGTCGCCAGTTCGTTCTATGAAGCGTTCAGTCACCCGGAAGACGTCGTGAACCTGCACGACAACCTCATCTCCTACACTAGCGGAAGGGGCAAAGTCTTCTACAGTGGCCACAAACTCGTGTCAGTCGACTTCGGCGACACGATCGCCGACGCACCAATCCTGACGGTAAAGCTCGTCATCGATCTGGAAGATGAAGGCACAACCCACCGGCACTTCGCGCTGATCGGCAAAATCGAGAAGCCGCGGGGCTGGGCTATCCTGAAAACCGGCAAATATCTCAGCATGGAAATGGGCGACATGCCCGCGGTGATGGCTCATCCGGACAACCCCGGCGTCGGCCTCCCTTCCATCGACGAAATCGCCGCCGCCCAGGGAATTGTGCTCTCCTACTCCTGAGATTCCCGCTGGTGGCGCAGGTATCGTACCTGTGCCACCAGGGGCGCAATATCCGCATCTTTTATTTGACACTGTTACAATAAAATTATATCATTCCTTAGTCTCAAACCAGAGGGAGGAGACATGGAACAAGGGTTCCTGCGTACGGTCATCGCGCGTGAGCTGGTTCTGTATGGACGAACAACTCATGACGCGCTCTCACTGATGGTGGCGAGCAATATCGCCCGAGAAGCGCGTGACGAGCTCAGGGCACTCGGCAACAATCACTTCCTGATTGAACACGGTCACACGGTCAGCGCATCACTGGTAACCACTTACGACGCCATGATCGCCGACAAGTCGCAGAGCAACCTGATCATCGTCGTAAGCAACAAAGGTGAGCGTGTGCTCTATGGCGCCTACACCCACCTGAGTATCAACGGCCCCAAAAAGCTTGTAGCCATGTTGTACGTAGACATCAGAGTCAGCGACGCGCTAGTTCGCCACTACGTCCTTGTTGCCCGCGATCATCGGACGGGCTGGCATGTTCTCGCAAACGGCGAACCGCTCGTGCGTGGTCTGACTGAAATTCCTGCGGTCTACCTCTACGGTGAACCCCATGCGAGAACGCCAACCATCCATGAGGTTATCGCCGCACACGGAATCACTCCCAACGGCTGACACTTTGCCCCTACAGGCGGCGCGGAGCCCATTCATCCGCGCCGCCTGGGGAGAACATACCCCGGCATAAAAACACCTCAATCCGAGGTGTTTTTGGTCTGCAACAGACGGGAATATATTGCTTTTTGTTTATAATTATGATATAGTATTTTAGACCTACCACTCTAGGGCAAGGAGCCCCAGAATGACCGGAGCACCCAACACCACACAAGCCAGCGCATTCGCCGAGCGCCTCCTCACCGACGGTGTGGAACGCGTCAACGTGTGGATCAGCATCGCGGGCGATGCCCCGTATGCCAAGCTGGCCGAACTGGAAGCCTTCCAGGCATCCGACACCCAGGACCTGCACATCCAGAGCGTCACTTCCAAGACGGAGGATGGCAAGTCCTACGTGGTCTTCTCGCTGTGTACCGAACACGGCCCGCACGAGAAGTCCGCCGCGCAAGCGGTGATCGACGCTCTGGCCGAACGGTTCGGGCTGGAGTTCACCGACGTGCAGTTCGTCGACAGCATGCCATTCGACGCAGCGGCGTTCCTGGCCAGATCGGTCCGGGAATTCACTCACGGCGTCGGCGGCGTGTTCGGCGTCTTCACAACCATCTTCCAGCCCCAGCAGCCCACGCGGCGCCCCTGGTAAGGTCACCGCCCCCGGCCCCTCACGCAACATTGCACTATTGAGGGGCCGCGGGGCGGCCTTTCATTTTCAGGGGTTTTATCTAAGCTTGGTGCTCTTTGCCTTTGTTGTTCCAGCGCTCAATGCACTCAGTAATAACCACTTTAGCAGCCTCAACATCTCCCCAACCAGTCACGGTGGTCGTGCCTGGCTTTTTAAGATCTTTGTAGTGATTGAAGTGAAATTCAACCTGTTGCTTCCAGCGGTCGCCTAGATCATCAAGGCTTTTAATACGGTCGCCAGTGTTGCGGTCATCGGCCGGCACTACCACAACTTTGTGGTCCATCTCGCCATCGTCTTCAAAATTCATAACGCCAATAATACGCGCCTCAAGCCAGATGCCAGTTGGCAGCGGTTCGTCGCAGACAATAAGCGTGTCGAGCTCGTCGCCGTCGTCGTCGAGTGTCTGAGGGATAAAACCGTAGTTGCAAGGTTTGGCAAAAATGCCCGGCTCTACGCGGTCAAGCATGAATGCGGCCCGCTTGCGGTCCCATTCAATTTTAAGCATCGAGCCCTGCGGAATTTCGACAACAGTATTCAGGATGCCATTCGTAATGTCGCCCGGGGTCAAAACTTGGTTAAAATCAGCCATACATGTCCTTTCATTCTTCTACATGACAAGTGTAGCACAGATGGCAAAGCTGCCAACTTGACACACGGAGTATTGGGTATATGATAGGTTACTAGTCAGGCTCAGACCGAGCCCTAAGGAGGCACAGGGATGATTGTCAGCATTACGCGCGCACTCATTCGAGTCGCTGGCGGCGGCAATGCGATTGAGCGCGCCTGCCGCGCCCACGACACCCGCTGCCAGAGTGGCGGCAAGCCCAACGAGATCCTGGAGAGTGTGTATGTGGCCTGCCCTACCACCGCAAACGCGGTCCGGTGGCGGGTCTTCCCCGTGGAAAGCCCGGAGTTCGGACATGTCGTCCTCCTGGTCAACGCCGTGACCGGCGAGATGACGGTCCTGGACGACCTGGCCAACTGCAACTACCTCGGCGAGGAGGAGAGGCGCATCATGACCCTCTGCGCCAACGGCGTGGCGCTCGCCAAGATGGACCCTACCCGCACCGCGGACGCATTCTTCGCTATCTCCGCGACGAATACGTCGACGAGACGGCGGAGACCGAAGCACGACTGACGGCCACCGTCTGAGCAACTGACGACGCAGTCCCCGGCCCCTGCATGGGGCCGGGGCTGCGCACACAACATTTATGCTAATTTGCCGCATTGCGGTACACTGTAAACATGCAAATCATTGGCCATAGGGGTGCGGCTGGCCTTGCCCCCGAGAACACTCGGGCCTCTTTTAAAGCAGCGATCAACGCCGGTGTCGATTGGATTGAATTTGACGTGCGCAAAACAAAAGATGACCGAGTCGTCCTTAGCCACGACGCCCACACTGTGCGCACCGGCAAACGGCTGCATATCATTTCGCGCACCGAGTACGCCAAGCTTAAAAACGTCAAACTAAAGGGCGGCAACACTATTCCCACCATAGCCGAGGCCCTTAACAGTATTGACGGCCAAGCCAAAGTAAATATTGAAATCAAAACTGCGGGGTGCGCCGAAGCTGTCGTCCAGAATATTGAACGCATGGTAAAAAAAGGCCTGACCTATGAGCACTTTATGGTGAGTTCATTCAGCGTTGCGCGCCTGCGTGAGGTGCACCGGCTCAATTCACGCATTCCCCTTGCGCTCCTCCATTACTTGCGGCCATATAAATTCCTCAAACTTCGCGGCCTTCGCGTGCAAGCCGTAGGCTTCTACCATAAACGGCTGCCCACCCGCGCCATTCACCAGGCAGAACTGCGAGAGCTCATAGTCTATGCTTACACGGTTAATAAACCAAGGATTGCTAAGAAACTGATAGAGCGCGGCGTAAAGGCAATTGTTACCAACCACCCTGAAAAATTGCAAGAACTACGCGATTAAGTCATAATAAACATACTCAGTCAACAGATGGGAGTATGACGTGGGATATCGTGTCCAAGAGGCAATCCTCCAAATAATGGAGGGTAAGCCCGGGCAGGAGCTGGATTTCGATGTGTGGGCAAGGCGCACCAGCGCCCTCCGCACCAGCGGTCTGGCTGGTAACGACGATTGGGACGACCCGGTTGATGCCATCGTCCTGGTGGACGGCAAGCAACACCCTGGTGAGCTACACCTTCTTCAGGGGCAAGGCGCCATGATCTGGGTGGTGGCTATTGGCAACGAAGGGCCCTTCGTGTCCCTGAAGGGACGACAGGCGCGGCCATTCGCTATCGCCTGTGCCATCCAGTCCCTGAATAACTCCTGGTCGGTGCCGCCCCGCATGCTGGTCAGCGACGACAACTTCGCCGAGGCCGCCGACTGGGACGACAGCTGGCTGCACGTCCCAGTCGAAGCCCTGATGGTGGGACTGCTCGTGCAGCACGGCATCATTCCCCAGATCGACTGGAACAAAGTCGATACTCACGAGGACAAAACACCCAACAACTGAGGCACGGCGCCGGCCACAGACTTCCTGTGGCCGGTGCCGCCGGACTTAGACTTTTTCTGCAACGGGCGTCACAACGTGGCGCTCTTGAGTTTCTAAATACTCACGGATTTTGAGCGCGGCAGTTGCCCCTTCGCCCACCGCACTGGCAATCTGCATTGTTGCGCCGCTGCGGACATCGCCGGCAGCAAATACGCCAGGCATACTCGTTTGTAAGCCGGCGTCAGTTATAACAAACCCGCGCTCGTCCAGTTTGATATCATTATTCTCTTTCAAGAAACCAGTGTTTGGGATCAGCCCGATAAACACGAATACGCCATCGGCCGCAAAGTCTACTTTTTTTCCATTCTGCTCGCCGACTACTTTTTCAAATTTGTTCGGTTCGCCCACGATTTCGGTTGGGGTTACACCCAAGTGAACAGTAACCTTGCCTTCTTTGACCTTTTTATCGAGCTCGTGCTGAAGGATTTCGGAGGCTTTAATGTCGCTGCGCACCAACATGTCAATGTGCGTGGCGTACTTCAGCAAGAATAATGCCTCCTGGACGGCAGAGTTGCCACCACCAACAACAACCAGTTTTTTGTCGCGGTAAAACGCACCGTCACACGTGGCACAAAAGTGCACGCCACGTCCATATAATTCTTTTTCGCCTGGGATACCGAGCTGTTTGTAGTCCGAACCAGTTGTGATGAGCACCGCTTTGGCCCATACCGTGCCGTCGGTCGATTCGATACGCTTGTACTGGCCCTCATCTATAATGCTTTGCACTTCACCCAGACGGATCATGGCGCCGAACCGTTCAGCCTGCGCCTGTAGTTCGTTCGCCAAATCTAAGCCGCTGATACCTCTGGCAAAACCAGGGTAGTTATCTACCCAGTCAGTTATAGCGGCAAGGCCGCCGATGACACCCTTTTCGTACATGACCGTGTCTATGTCTTCACGCGTCGTATAAACTGCGGCTGCCAATGCAGACGGACCGGCGCCAATCATCACAACATCGTGGATTTCGCGTTCAGTCATAGTCATTAGGCCATTCCTTGTACGGCCGCGGCTAATTTAGCCGGATTCCAGCCGATGGTAATATTTTTGGGCGCCGCCTCGTCCTCTTCATCTGCAACAACAACAACCGGCACAGTCATGGCGCCGCTCATTTCTATGACACGTTGGCGAACCTCAGCTGGTTCTTCGTCCATGTTAACAACGGTATAGCTTACACCTTTTGTATTCAAAAATTTCTTTACCATTTCGCAATACGCGCAGGTATTTGTCGTGTATATAGTGATTGTTTTTGCCATTGCCCTTTACCCCTCAAAATTGACTATTTAAGTATATATAGCGCACAACGGCTTATGCAATACGCTATATGTTGTGATTTATTGCGCGCACGCGTCAACGCCGCCCTCGGGGTTGACGGCCAAGAGCTCAACCTCAAACACGAGGTCGGAATTAGCGGGAATGCCCGGACGCTCCTGAGCACCGTACGCCAAGCTGGCCGGGATAACAAGACGACGCTTGCCACCTTCCTTCATACCCGGCACACCTTGCTGCCAGCCCACAATGAGGCCTTTAAGCGTACAAGTAAGCGGCTCGCCGCGATCATAACTGCTATCGAACTTGGCGCCCGTTTGTGCAATGGTGCCCTTATAGTGCATGCGCACCAAATCGTTAGGGCCAGCTTCTTTGCCATTACCTTCTTTAAGGTCAGTCTTTTGCAGCTCAGTCACTTTGCCCTCAACTTTGAATGCGGTCTGATCAACAGGGGTTGGTTGCTGTGTTTGTTGGCTTATATTGGTTTGAGGGTTGTTCTGCTGTTTCTGCGCATCATTATTCTGCAAAATAATCACAAAATATGATCCCACTGCACCCACAGCCATAACAATGGCAATGACCCAGATAATAATGCGTGTTGATTTTTTAGTATGTGATTCTTGCACGGCAACTCCTCGGTTTGAACTGACAATTATTCTATTATAGCAGGCGTAAGGTATTCTTATTTGCTAAATGGATCAGAGGTAAGTATATTGACATTCAATAACTAATTATTATTAATATGTATACTACTCCTTGTGCCTTGTGCACCCGCGAGGTAGCACCCAACAACGCGGCCGTAACACGCCGCCTTAGCAGAGGAGTCGCTGTGGCTCAACAGGGCCCACCGGGGCAACAGCCCCAGGGCACAAACCGGCCGCCCTTTGTGGGCGGAACGCAGATTTGGCTGTTCGTGGCGGCATTTATCGGCTGGCTCGGCTGGTCGGTAGGTGGCATGGTTGGCATGTATATGCTCGCCATGTATTTCACCTTCTTTGCCTCGCGCATGGACCCCAGCCCGCTGCAGGTCTTGATCTTCTTGATCTGCCTGGCTATTTACACGATCGTCACCCTAGCCACCCTCATTGGCATGATAGTTTCGTTCATGCGGTTCATGCAGCGCCGCGACTACATGCAGTGAGACACAAGATGGGAGCACTCCATGCAGCTCAAACGTCCAAGCTGGCTGACCGCCAACAATATTGGCATAACGTTCATCGTCGTTCTGGCGGTGGTCGCGTGCTGTATCGGCGGCTCAGGTTTGGCTGTACTGTTGTACGCCATCCGCACGCACTGACCAAGAAGTGTCGGGGCCCGTTGCGGCCCAACGGCTGCATCGGGCCCACGCCCACTTCGGCTCCTCTGCCCTTCTTTCTTCCAGAATTGCCTCGCCGCGCGCTGCGTGCTACAGTAGGCATTTGTGAAAGGCAGAAGAATTGTTGCAGGTATTTTAACAGCTGGCGTACTTGCCGGGTGTTCCGTTGAAGGCGGTTCTGCCGCAACTAACCCTAGTCCTAATACTTCCCCCGGCATCGTACCAACGGCCGAGCTCCGCGGGTTCGCCATTGGTGACGGCTGGAATGACAAAACCGAAACTGAAATAGCAGCCCTGGCCAAACGTGCCCGCACAATCGGCAGCCAAGTCCTACGACTTGATGTTGAATGGGGCCGCGTACGCCCTAATCAACAAGGGTGGTACAACTGGACGGAGGTCGACCGTAACTTAAACACCGCCAAAAAGACCGGCCAATTAGTCATGGCCACCTTAGCCTACGCCCCTGAATGGGCGCGTGACGACGCCTGCCGTGATGAATTTACGTGCGCCCCCAAAGATCCAGAATCATATAATGATTTCGTCAACGAATTCGCCCACCACGTAGCCGAAGCCGACCTTGAAGAGACCGTCGCCTACATAGAAATATGGAACGAACAAAACTACGGCAGTATTGACCCGGAAAAATACGCTACCATGCTCGCACTAGCCGGCCAATCTATTCATATGGTGTTACAGGATGCCAAGGTTGGCTTTGGTGGCATGGCGCCGAACGCCCAAAATGAAGGTAGCGCCCAAACCGCAGCCACATATCTTAAGGCCGTCAACAAGGCGCTCCGAGACAATGAGAAAAAACAGCCCACTGCAGTGTATGACGCCGTGGCCTTCCACCCTTACAGCTATCCTGCCAAGCCCGGGCAACCCTACACTTGGAATGGCATAACCCAAACCGAAGGCGATGCCAGTAC
>DATIBT010000029.1:0-9167 GCA_035457345.1 Saccharimonadales bacterium (SeqCode)
GTTTATATAAATCCCAACCAAATCATTGAAGTACATGTAGTGGGCGACCAAACGCAAGCCTCGGTAGCAGCTATGGGTAATGAAATTGAAGCATTAATTACACAGGTAAAGTCAGAGGGCAAACGCGCGCTCATTCTGGACAACCTTACCCAAATGGGCAGCGTTGAACAAGCAGCCCGCAATGCGGTAGTTGACCTCGCCAAAAAACTCCCCTATGACAAATTGGCCATGGTCGGTAAGGGTGGTGGTCTGCTGCGATTAGGGGCGAACCTTATCCTGCGTGCGACCGGCAAAGGAGGTCGCGTGCACTACTTCGACGACATGTCGAAAGCACAGCAGTGGCTCGCTAGTTAGGGTGAATTTACTAAATTTTTATCGAGCGGCCTGAATAAATGCATGCTCGGCCCAGTATTTGGCTTCCGGTCCGGTTTGCAATGTGTCAGCCTGGTACGTTGCACTTTGAATCTTCGCAGGAAACGCGGGTGCATTCTCGCCGGGAAATATAGTGAGCGCGGTAGGTTGTTCGCTTTCAGGGTTCTTTTGTAGTATGACCGTCATTTTTTCGGTGGCTAGGGCGGAGGCCATGTCATCTTTATCTACGTGAACAATGTTAGCTTCCGGTTCAAATTTACCATGGGGATTTTTAACGCTGCCCTCAGAGTCAATTGCGACTTCGAACCTACCCGTTTCTGGATTACGGGCCATTTCAGGGAACCAAGCGCCCTTGATGCCCTCAACTTCACCAGGCTCACCACCCGGCATTCTCATACCTCGCTCGACAGGCAAGCCGGCAGCTTCTAACTCGCTAATAGGTTTTACGCCCGAATAACCCACCACATCATCAGTGGTTAAGGTAAGCTCAGCCCTACCGTGTTGGTCATAGTGCAGGCGCTCGGGCAAAGCACCTTTAACAAAGTCAACTACAGCTTCAGGCTGAGGGAAAAGCTCCCCGTTGAACTGACTGCCCGCCACCTCTCCGTCGGTATGTATGCGCAAGTGGTCTGTGACACGAGAAAAATCTATGCCATCACGTTCAAACGCCTCCCCTTGTTCGACGCGTCCATCACCACGAGTGCTAGTTTGTTCAATGCGTACACCCGGCGCCCCAGGGATGTTAATTGCCGTTGGTCTTGGGTTGGAGGCCATTTCGCTCATGTCTATTTTCTCGTTTTTCTATTTCTTATTTTTACTACTCGGATACTAGCATGCTTAAATTTTATTTGTCAATAAAAATCACCTCTGTTAAACTGGTGGCTATGAGTTCGCTCCACATAGGTATCGTCGGCCTGCCCAACGTTGGCAAGTCCACCCTGTTTAATGCCCTAACGGACGCCAAGATTTTGGCGGCGAATTATCCATTCGCCACCATTGAGCCAAACACCGGCATCGTTCCAGTGCCGGACGACCGCCTTGGCATCCTCCAAAAAATGTATGATGCCACAAAGGTCATTCCCGCAACCGTGACGTTCGTAGATATTGCCGGGTTAGTTGCTGGCGCGAGTAAGGGTGAAGGCCTGGGCAACAAATTCCTGGCGAATATCCGCGAATGCGACGCCATTATTCATGTGGTTCGTGCGTTTGCCGATGATAATGTGGTGCATGTGAGCAACAAGGTTGACCCGACCGCCGATATTGAAATTATTACTACTGAGCTCATCTTGGCCGACCTCCAAACCATCGAAGGCCGCGTAGCCAAATTGCAGCGTGAAGCCAAAGCTAACCCAAAGGCTAAGGCGGGCTTGGAATATATCGGCAGCCTCAAGCGTCATTTAGAAGAGGGTACTCCCTTGCACTCATTGCCCTCGCTCGACCACGAGGCAATCCGTGACATGCATTTGCTGACCGCTAAACCGGTCATTTACGTTTTTAATGTGAACGAAGAAACGCTGGCAGACAATGCCCGCAAGCAGGAACTTGCCGCAAGTGCCGCCCCGGCAAAAAGCGTGTTTATATGCGCCAAGCTAGAAGAAGAGCTCCGTGAGTTAGACGAAGCAGACGCCAAAGAAATGCTCGCCGAATACGGTCAGACCGAACCCGGCCTCAACCAACTTATTAAAACCGCCTACGATACCCTTGGCCTGCAGAGTTATCTCACCGCCGGACCAAAAGAGGTCCGTGCCTGGACCATTAAAAAGGGTTGCACTGCGCCGCAAGCTGCCGGTGTTATTCATACCGATTTTGAGCGCGGATTTATTGCCGCCCAAGTTGTCAATTACAACGATCTAATCACCGCAGGCTCAGAAGTCGCCGCCAAGCAGGCTGGCAAAATGCGTACCGAGGGCAAAGACTACGTCATGCAACCTGGCGATGTAGTTGAATTCCGGTTCAACGTCTAACCTCGAACGTGTACAATAAACAGGTATGTCGGGGGACTTTCTATTTATCCATTACGGTTTTGGCGGTAAAGATATTACACCAAGCCTCACGGTGTTGCGTGACGGCAGCGATCATCTTGAATATCTAACGCCTCGCGGCCAGACTCTCACGCTTACCTTTGATCCAAGCCAACGGTTCTGTACCGGATGGCATGACCTGGCGACCGGGGAAAGCTTCCCCTGCCCCGACGCCGCAACGCTTCCGGCAGAATATTCCCAGTGCATGCATTGCCAACGCAAAACTGGTTTTAACCCTGCATTTTATAACGCCTCCAGCGTTTCCGAACAACAACAGGCTCGCAACGCCACACCGCACTTTTTATATCTAGCTCACTTTGCCCCGGGTGTGGTCAAGGTGGGAATAAGTTGGAGTAACCGTGGGGTGCGTCGCTTGCTTGACCAGGGGGCACGCAGCATGTTGGTCATTAAGGAGTATTCCAGTGCTAATCTCGCTCGCCAGTACGAAGAGAAAATTGCAAAATTGAACGGCATTGCTGAAACGTTGCAGGCTAAAACAAAATACTCACTTCTCTCGCGAGCCTACGACGCCGAGGCTGGCAAACAAGAACTCCTACAAGTACGCCAACGAATCCAAGATGAAATTGGCGTAACCCCAGACAACAATCAGCCAGAGGCGCTCGACACCTATTATCTTGGCAGCCACACCTTCTCTCCGGCTGACCTTATCCAGTTGCATGATCACAAAATTTCCGGGCGAAACCTGGGCTTAATCGGCAGCGCCTACGTTGCCGAGCAAGACGCCACGCCGTTCATGTTAAGCCTTGGCGCTATGGCCGGTTACCGGCTTTCAATTACCGACGTACAAGAGCCGAACCTACACGCTCCCCAACAGGCTAGCTTGTTCTAGTGGCGCGGCAGTACTATAATTAGCTCGCTTCACCCAAAGACAGACTGAGGAGGTCAAAACGTTGAGCGACGCGCCATCTGACGATCCCGCCAACGAGCTTCGAGCGGTTAGCGCAGAGGCAGACGCCTGGGGCGAGGAGCCACACCTGACGCTGGTGCTCGTAGGCATGCCAAATTTGCCAGAAAATGGCATACGCGTATCCGTTGAGGACTACCCGCCGCTATCCATGCAATTGAATGCACCAAGGAGCACACCCGAAGACCGGCCCGACCCGCTGGCGTACCTTCACCCAGAACGGAAATGGCTGCCGCACAATCTCGATCTGGCGCTTGGCCTGATACTCCGGCCGCGTGGTGGCGCAGCCCTTTCAGCGACTGTTTGGCTGCTGCCTGAAGGTGGCGCCGCCAGGCTCGTTATCCGAGTGAGGCCAGGGCGCGCCGCCCCTATGATGGGGCTCCAACGATGGTTCCATAGCTTGCGCATCATCAACGCCTGGCGTACACATGCCTGGGTGTTTGGATCGTCTGGTATCAGAATGCATCCCAAAGCAATTGATGCATACGAGATCGAAGCAGAGGTTGACGAGGTTGCTACGCAAGATAGTGGCTACCAGATAGCAGCCGCCAACCAAATCCTTGCCCGGTACGCCGTGGAGGCGCTCAACTTCATACTCCACCCGGCGCCTGCACCACCCCACAAAAGGTGAGCACGCAGAAGGGGCGGCGACCAGATAGTAGTCACCGCCCCTTCGCAGGAAACCAATTACGCTATGTTACTTCTTGCGTTCCAAGTAATCAGCGGTGCGAGTATCCACCTTCACTACATCTCCCACCTTAATGAAGGCGGGTACTTTTATAACAAGCCCTGTCTCAAGTTTAGCGTCTTTAAGGACACTGCTGGTAGTGTCACCTTTTACAACATTCTCAGTATACGTAACTTCCAGGTAGAGGTTGTTTGGCAATTCAACATGTATAACTTTGCCATCAAACATTTGTAAATTAACCTCATTGCCTTCTTTTAGATAGGGCGCAGCGTCTTCAACTAGATCGGACGGCAGCTCGAACTGTTCGAACGTGGTGCCATCCATAAAATGAAAGCTGGTACCATCGCTATACAAATACTGGACAGTGCGTGTTTCTACCTGTGCTGGCTCGAGTTTGTCCGACCCCTTGAAGGTTTTAGGGATCACACTGCCGTCAATCAAGTTTTTGAGCCGTACGTTCACAATACTGCCGCCCCGGCCCATTACTTTTTGGCTATACTCAACAACCCGGTACGGTTTGCCGTCGAGCTGAATAAGCGCACCCTTTTTGAGATCTGTAATTCCAAACATGGCAGACCTTAGTTATTGGCAACGAATGGCAGCAAAGCCAAGTGGCGAGCGCGCTTAATAGCGGTGGCCAGCTGAGCTTGCTGTTTTTGGCTGAGGCCAGTCTTGGTGCGTGGCTCAATTTGGCCGTACACATTAACGTAGCGCTGCAGCTGCTTTACGTCTTTGTAATCAAAATATTTAACGTCGTTCTTAAAACGCTTCATAGAATTCTACTCCTCTTAGAATGGGATTTCGCTTAAATCGATGGGCTTGTCGTTGATATCTTCAACCGAAGGCTCATCTTGTGGCTTGCGGGTGCTCTTTTTGGGAGCACCTGGGGCCGAACCGCCACCACCAAAGTCACCGCCGCCTTGACCGCCACCGTCAAGGAAGGTTACATCGTTAGCCACTACCTCTACCTTGCTGCGCTTCTGGCCTTCTGCTTCCCAGCTACGCTGGCTCAATCGGCCTTGCACCAAGGCTTTACGGCCTTTGCGCAGGTATTGGTTGACGAGCTCACCAAGTTTACCCCAGGCCACAATGTCGAAATAATCGACAGCTTCCTGCGTCTGCCCGTCTTGGCCTTGCCAGGCGCGGTTTACCGCCAGGCTAAAGCTACAAACGCTTTGGCCAGATGGCGTAGTGCGCAGCTCTGGGTCGCGCGTTAGATTGCCCATTAGGATGACTTGGTTGATGCTCTTGCTCATATACCCCTCTTGTTATCTACCCTTACTGTCTACTCTTCTTCTTTGGCTTCTTCTTTTTCTTTGGCGTCAGCCTCAGCCTGTGCGGCTTTGGCCTTCGGGTCGACCGCCGTTAGCAGGTAGCGTAGCACTTCGTCGGTAATGTTTAAAGTGCTTTGCAGTTTCTTGACAGACTCAGCCGGCAAAGCGACTTCCAGGTACATGTACATGGCAAAATCCTCGCCGTTTATGCGGTAAGCGAGCTTCCGCTTACCCCAACTGTCTTCTTTCGTTACCTTACCCTTGTTGTCGGCAATAATTTGACGCAACTTGGCAAGCGGCTTCTCCAGATCGATTTCGAGGTCTGGGTGAAGCAATACAACGAGCTCGTAGTCTCGGTTCACTAGAGTATCCTCCCGTGGAATCCAGCATATGCTGAATGCGTACGGCACATGGCCGGACGCGGTTAGTTGTTAACAGGAGTAATTATACTGTAGTTTGCCCGTTTAAGCAACCTCGCTTCCTGCGGATTGACAATCCTGCAGGAAGAATTATTATAAGCTGGCCAGATAACAACGGCTCTCTACGGAGGTTCCCGTATGCCCACCGCTGCAACATCAATGCAGATCGCCCACATGATGAAAGCCATGAGCATCGAGGCTCGTGTGAGGCTCCTCTTCCACCTCAGGCAGGTGAAGGAGGTCCGCGCCTACGAGCTTCAGGCGGTACTCAACCTCACCCAGTCGACCATCAGCCACCACCTGCGCGTACTGCGGACAGAGGGATTGATCGAGGAGGAGAAGAAAACGCGCATCATCCGGCTGTCGCCGGGAGTGAGCAACCTCCTTTCGGCGGTGGAGCAGGCGGCTACCCAGCTCTACGTCAAGTAGAATCCTGGCGGCGTGGTGGCCGGGCTCGCAAAGCTCCCGGCCACCACAATTTACAGCTCTTTCTGTATCCTAAATTCAAAATATATTACATAAAAAATTAAAGGGGGCCCTTTCGGGCCCCGAGCGCCCCAGTAAGGGGCTACTTAACCCGCCGGCCCGAAGGCTGGTGAGGGTCTATTGGGTGGAACGAACCGGCCGCGGAAGCCGATAGACCACCAGCGTCTCCTTGTAGCCGGAGGCGCGATACACCTCAGTAGCCGTCGCCACGAGATCCATCAGGCGGTTCTCGGTCGACGGTTTTTGGGTGTGCGACGTGTACGTGATGATGTGCGTGGCGCCAGCGCAGGTGTCACCCCGCCACAGCTTACAGTATGGCTGCTTGATGGTCGTGCCCACCGACTCCTCGGTGATCACGATCGCATCGGTCGGCATGTTCGCCGGCTGCGCCGTCCACGTGGCCACGTCCTGAAGTGCGCGGTCACGGTAGCCGTACATACGCTGCGCAGAAGCACCCAGGCCCGCCAGCATCAGCACGGCGGCCAGCGCACCCACCACGATATGGGGACGGGTCGCGTAGCCGAACTGGTTGCGGTTCTGCTTCGCCACCGACTGTGCCACGAAGGTACGCACCTCGCTGACGATGAAGCAATACAGCGGGACGATGACCATCAGAAAGTATTGCGGCAGCTTGATCTGCGACACCGCCAGCAGCAGGACACCGGCCACGGCCCAGGAGTACAGGACGGTCTGACCGTAGTCGGCGCCGAGGCGCCGGATCTCCGCCCTGTGCCTGATGATCAGCACTGTGCGGTAGATCAGCAGCCCACCACCGATTGCCGCGAGCACGAGCGTGCTCACGAAAATCTTGTACTGCGCCATCAGCGGCCCGAAAAGGTCGCCGAGGCTGTCGATGCTACCCCGGGACAGTTCCTGCCCGAGGCTACGCAGCACCTGCACACCCGACTCGCGCTCGTAGACGTCGCCGAAGACCAAAAACATCGAACCAATGTAACTGACGATGACCGAAACGGCCACGGCCAGTAGCACGGCGTGCCCTCTCCCCTCCCTACGGATCACGATCCAGTGGATCACCGCCGCGCCGAGGAAGTAGATGCCGAGGTGCTTGTACACCGCGGTGGCGCCGAGCAGGAAGCCGGCGAGCGCGAAGTTCAGCACCTTGGGGTTCCCGAGTGCCCGGACGTACAGCCACAGGCCGGCTACGCCGATGGGCATCATGGTGTTCTCAATCCACGAGATACGGTTAGAGAACACCATCCAGCCGTCGAACGCGATCAGCGCGACAGCAAGCAGCGCCCAGTTACCGATGAGCCGGCGCAGGAGCGCCCACAGCAGGACGAGCATGAGCAGCGACCCGATAGCCGCCAGCACACGCGCCTGCGTGACGCCGGCGCCGAACAGTTCGAACCACCAACCGAGCAACTTGTAGTAGAACGGTGGGTGGTACAGGTAGGGCTCCGGCGACGCAACGACCTCAGTCTTAGTCTGGAGGAGGCCGTGTGCGGCCTCGTTGCGACCGATGACCTCGTAGACCGGCTCGTCCCACTCGAACCCAGGACGGGTCGAGATCTGCCAGAGGCGAACGAACGCCGCGGCCAGCAGCAGGAGCAGGCCGATCAGCGGATAAGTGCGCGCCACCGAACGGTGTGCGGCGGTAGTAGTCATGAGCTGGCCTCCTGGGGCTCGTGGATGTACAGTAGTGAGTGGTAGCGAATTTCGGTCAGCACCACACCTCTCCAGCTCTGCCGGAAGAAGCGATAGATGATGCCGTAGATGAAACAACAGCCGAGGACGAACGTCACGGCCGGGAAGACCCAGGCCGAACGCTTCTCCGACTTGAGGATGCTGATGGCGGCGAGCAGGACATATCCTGCGACCCCCATCGCAACCGTCAGAACCGGCATCAGCGCCAACAGTGTGACTGCGGCGATCGAACCGTACAGCAGCGTTGCGAGCTGCCGGCTCCGGGCACGCGAGAACGCGTCGGCTTTGTGACGGGCGATGTAGTCCATGCACCCGCACCCCGCCGACCAGTATTCGCGCATCAGGCTCTTGAACCCCTCGCGGTGACGGTGGTAGGCCGCCAGGCCGGGGTCACAAAGGATGCTGTAGCCCGTGACCACTATGTCACGGAACCACACATAGTCATCGTAGGTCTGGGTAAACTGAGGATCCAGATCACCCACGCGTCCAAATACCTCACGGCACAGGAACACGTTGGCGGTAATAGGCAGCTTGTAGCCAGGCTTACCGAGAGTCTCCTTAGTGATGACATAGGGCTTGGCCATACGTGGCGTCTTGCTGCCAATCTCGTTGTGGTCCACGTAGTCCGACCAAAACCCCGAACCGAGGCTAACCATCGGACCCGCAACCACCTTGTGCCCGCTCTGGAGGAGACGGAGTACGCCGCCGGACACCCAATCATCAGGCATCTCCATGTCACTGTCGGTCAGCGCCAGAATCTGCCCACGCGCACGCCGCAGACCGATGTTGCGCTTAGGGTTGGCATCGCGGCCATCGGCCACAATGTCAGCCTCGATTGCCACCACGCGGCCGTCGGCGATGACGTCCCGTATCGGTGCCCAGGTTGTGTCGCCGATGCTGCCAATGTAGATGATCTCCAGGGCCCCACCCATGTTGACGTAATCCTGCCGAAGCAGGGATTCCGTAAGACGGCGGATGGAGCCTTCGCTATTCCGAACCGGAACCACGATGGAAACCATCGGGAGTTCCGCGGGGAACAGTGAACGGTTGTACATGCCTCTCCCTAACGAGTGCTGGCGTTATCGGCGCACAGCGCCGGATTGTCGGTGAGGGCGGGCTTACCGAACTTCTTAGCGAGAAGCCCGAACAGCTTGGTGCCGTAGACGAGCTTGTCACCGGCGTAGTAGTTGACGACCATCGTCAGAGCGATACAGATCGCCTGCGAAACGATAATCCCCCACCCCAGCACCTCCACGAAAACCGGGAAGAGCACGAGGTTGGCCGGCACGATCAAGCTCACCCGAGTCAGGTGGAATC
>DATIBT010000030.1:0-9865 GCA_035457345.1 Saccharimonadales bacterium (SeqCode)
CGCCGCCCTAGGCAACCGCGCCCATCGCTTGGTATATGCCGCCGATGTCGTAGCCGCCACTGAAGGCGTCGACAGCTTCAAAGGCCTGCTCAAACAGCGCTACCGTTGGAAATACGGCAACTTGCAAAACCTCATTAAGTATAGCTATCTCATTGGCAAAACCGGCAAAAAATACAGCCGCATGCTTACCTGGTACCGCTTGCCAATGGCCTACATTGGAGAACTGTTATTGTTACTTGAGCCGTTCATTCTGGGTTATGTGTTATATCTGAGCTATGTCATGGGCAACCCTGGCTCTATCCTCGGCTCATATGCGCTCATTACCGCTTACATTCTGCTCAATCTTCTGCCAGACGAACACGTAGACCGCAAGCAGCGCTTCAAGCTTGCCACCTATGCGCCGCTGGCCTACTTCATCTTCTACATTATGAATGTCGTGCAACTTTGGGCCGCTCTGCGCTGCCTTATCCGCACCCCTCAATTAGTAATGCGCAAAAAGGTAGACGGCACCTGGAAATCACCAGCCCGCCGTGGCGCCGCAGTAGCAGCATTCTAAATCTATTGAAAGATTGTCAATAATATGGTAAAGTTAGCACCAATAAAGAGCCTATCAGGTTTTCAAGGAGAAACTATGAACCGCATTGCTCGTATTAGCAAAAAAGCAGCCCGTGTTGCCGCCGCCTTTGTCGCAGCCGCAGCCATTGCACTGGCGCCAATGACGCCACTTGCCGCTGCTGTTAACTGGAAAGAGCCAGCCGCCAAGGTGAGCTTTACGTTTGATGATTCAGACGCAAGTGTCTATAACCTCGTTAAACCAACCCTGGACCAATACGGTCTGAAGGGTACGTCGTACGTCATCACCGGCTGTATCGGCATGACTACCGCCCCTAACACTTGCCGCGCAAACAATGACACGGCTTACATGACCTGGTCGCAGGTTGAACAACTCGCTGCCGAAGGTTGGGATATCGGTTCTCACACCGTAACTCACCCATACCTCGCAACCAGCGATGCAAGCGATGGCCAGCCAAATGTCCTGACACCTGCCCAGGTTGAACAGGAGCTGTCACAGAGTAAAGCCGCCCTGGCTGCCCATGGCATCGACGCTACCAGCTTCGCCAGCCCGTATGGCGACTACAACAACAGCGTGCTTGCCTCTATCGCCCGCTACTACGAATCACAGCGTGGTTTCCAAGACATAGACAACAACGTGTGGTCCTACAACGACTACATTATTAATGACATGCCAGTCCAGGCTGGTGTAAGCGTTGCAGATGTAAAGGCCCGCATTGACGCAGCCATTGCCAACAACCACTGGCTAGTGCTTACCTTCCACGACATCAAAACCAACGCCAGCAACAAACCTGAAGACTACGAATACAGCGTCAGCAACCTGAACCAGATTGCCGCTTACGTTAAGAGCAAAATTGACGCCAACCAGCTTAAAGCCCCTACCGTCAAAAACGGTATCGTTAAAAGCGACGTCAACCTGTTCACCAACGGTGGCTTCACCGACGGCTTCAACACCTGGACCACCAACGCCCCAACTAACATCAAGTACGATGGCGCCAACAACGGCTCCTACCCAAACCCAGCTAACGCCGTTTCTATTAAAGGCGGCAGCAGCAACCAGTCGCTGTTCTCTCAGCAAGTCAGCGTTGACAGCACCCAGACCTACATGTTCAAGAGCTTCATGAACCTGAAAGCAATCAGCTCCGGTGAACTTGGCTGGTACATTGACGAATACAACAACACGGGCGACTGGATCAGCGGCCGGTGGATCACCGCCCGCTACAACGCCAGCGTCCAGAACGTGAACTTCACCTACAAGCCGACGTCAAGCAACGTCAAAAAAGCCAGCCTACAGGTGTACACTACTGCTAACTCTGGCATCACTGCGTACATGGACAATTTCCAGTTCTTCCCACTCGTCAGCTCAAACACGCCAGCACCAACCATGACGAACTTACTGCCAAGCGGTGACTTCACCTCTGGCCTGTCGACCGGTTGGAGCACTAACAACTCAGCCGCATTCACTCCAGAAAACGGCCAGATCAAACTGACCTCTAAGACGAGCGCAAGCAGCCTGTTTGCCCCCGCACTTACCGTTGACCCAGCAACCACCTACACCGTCAAAGCTGGCCTGAACATTGCCACTATGACGAGCGGCGAAGTTGCCTTCTATATCGACGAATACACCACTGCCGGCCAATGGATCAGCGGCCAATACGCCTACGCCAAGCGCAGCGCAGGCAACGAGACCATCAGCTTTGACTACAAGCCAAGCAGCACCAACGTCAAAAAAGCCAGCGTCCAGACTATTCTGACCGGCAACTCTGGCATCACTGGCTACCTGGACAACCTGCAGTTCCTGGCTCCTGGCACCGTTGTGGTAACGCCACCAGTTGAACCAACCAACATGGTCGCAAATGGCACCTTCGACGCTGGCCTGGCAAACGGCTGGACCACCAACAGCGCCAGCATCACCGCTGACAGCGGCAACAACGGCAGCCCAGCAAACGCCACTAACTCAATCAAGATGGTTGCAACTGCCCAGGAGCGTCACCTGTTCGGTCCACAGATCAGTGTCTCAAGCGCCAACAGCTACAATGTCACCACCTGGCTGAACATTACGGCACGCACTGGTGGGGCCATCGCTTTCTACATTGACGAATACGACGCAAATGGCAACTGGATCAGCGGCCAATACAAGAGCGAAGTGACCGCTACTGGCGCAGGTGACCGCAGCCTCACCTACCAGCCAAGCTCAGCAAATGTCGCCAAAGCAAGCTTGCAGGTGATTATCTCCGCAAACTCTGGCATCACTGCGTACGTGGACAACGTTCGCTGGTACCAAAACTAACCCTCGCCTTGAACAGCAAAACGCCCTGGTCTTCCGGGGCGTTTTTGTTGTAAACTCAATCGCTATAAAGCTCTCTTAAAATTCTGCTACAATGTACGCAGCTACCACCACTACTATGAAACAACTCATTAGCTACGTGCTGCCGGTCCACAATGAAGCTGGAAATATACAGCCGCTTTACCATGCGCTTTCAGAAGCGACACAGTCCCTAGACTACAATTTTGAATTTATTTTTGTGAACGATGGCAGTACCGACCTCTCACTGGAACAGCTCCAGCAACTGCATGCCACCGATCCACGTGTCGTTGTCATCAACTTTGCGCGTAACTTTGGGCACCAAATAGCAGTAACGGCGGGCCTGGATTACGCCCGCGGCGATGCCATTATTATTATGGACGCTGATTTGCAAGATCCACCAAAGGTAAGTGCAGAACTCATTGCAACCTGGCAACAAGGCTGGGATGTGGTATACGCCAAACGCCGTACCCGCCAAGACGGCTTCTTTAAACGAGCTACGGCTAAAATATTCTACTGGTTGCTGCGGCGCCTCGCAGACATAGACATCCCTCAAGATACTGGCGATTTCAGATTGGTCAGCCGGCGCGTGGTTGATGCCCTGAAACAATTTAACGAACACAACCGCTTTTTGCGTGGGCTGGTAAGTTATGTTGGGTTCAAGCAAACCTACGTACTCTTCGATCGCGACAAGCGCTATAGCGGCACTACTAGCTACCCACTCAAAAAGATGATACGGTTTGCCGCGGACGGCATTTTTAGTTTTTCGTGGGCGCCGCTTAAATTGATTGGCCGGGTGGGATACTTTATTTCAGCCCTCGCCTTCATTGGCGCACTATACGCCTTGGCAGTGCGCATTGTTGTGCCAGAAGATGTTGTGCCGGGCTGGGCGTTTACCGTGATTGCTATATCACTTATTGGCGGCATTCAACTTATTATGCTGAGCGTGCTTGGCGGCTATATCGGCCGCATTTATACCGAAGTGCAAAACCGGCCGCTTTATATTATTGAGTCAGTTACCTCCGACCAGGAAGACGCATAATGCATTACATACGGACGCTCAGCGACAAAACCATTGTGCGCTACTTGCTTGTGGGCGGCACGTCGTTTGTGGTTGAAATGAGCTGTCTGCTTGCTATGTACCATATACTTCACTTTAGCCTCCCACTTTCTACGTCAATCGCATATTGGGTGGGCCTATTGTTGGCGTTTGGCCTCCAAAAGGTAGTGGCGTTTCGCGACAAGCGCACGCAACTGCACATTCTAACCTGGCAGGCATTTTTGTTTGGCGTACTTACCCTGTTTAACTGGGGCTTTACGGTATTCTTTGTGGGTTTGTTTCCGGCTAGTGCCATCTTAATCGCCAGGCCGTTGGCGCAAATTATCTTTGCGAGTTGGAACTTCTTCTTGTACAAATACGTAATCTTCAACGATGCAAAACAAGCAAGCTAATCTTTGGCGGCGCATAAACCAGGATAATTTTGTTTGGTGGGCGATCGGGCTTGTTAGTGTGTGGCGTATGTTGCTTGAGGTTGTTAATCAAACGGCGCAGGTAGTTATCAACCACAAACCAATCGGCCTTGAGAACATTGCTCGCTGGGCAAACTGGGATGGTGGATGGTACTTCAATATCAATAATGTAGGATATCACCATACGCCTGGGCCGCTCACTCAAGAGAACGTTGCATTCTTTCCGGGCTTCCCAGAAACAATCGGCCTTATTGCGCGCGCACTTCATGCCGACTACATTATTGTAGGCCTTGCACTTAATCTGTTCGTCACGGCCCTCCTAGTGTACGCTGTCATGAATTTGGCATCACTACTAGCGGTCCGTTACGGCGCGGATAAAAAACGACGCACTATCGCACTGCTCAGTGCCCTGACACTTCTCGCCTTCCCCTCTAGCTACTTCTTAGTAGCGTACTATGCCGAGGCCATGCTAGTCCTTGGCTTTGTTGGTGCGGTATATTTTGCGCTTCGCGGGCGCTATTGGGCCACGGTACCATTCTTAATTGTTGCCACGGCGAGTAAATCTACGGGTGTTATTGCCGTCATAACCGTTGCCATAATTGCGCTTGAGCAGTGGTGGCAGGATAAGAACATGACCCTCCTTGTAAAAAAGTGGCTCATCACCTCGCTTGGTGTCTCGGGTTTGTTTGCATTTATGACCTATTTATGGGTCAAATTCGGCGATCCAGTTCTGTTTTACCATGCCCAACAGGCATGGGGCCGCAATAGTCCGGTGTTCTTTGGGACGCGTCTTATAAAAGATTATTATTTCCACTTATTTGATCCACGCCATTTTGGGGGCATGTATGGGTATGCGCTTAACGTCTGTTGGATGCTGACACCATTTGTACTTTTAGGCGTAGTTATTATTGCCTGGCGCAGCTATAAAGCGTATTGGCCCATTGTGCTCGCCGGTCTGGCAATGGCCCTGCCGCTCAGTACTGGCATACCAGATTCGCTCCACCGTTACGCCCTCGTTGCAGTACCCATTGTGCCATTTGCCGTACTCTGGTTTAGTAAGTACAAACCTGCCATTTTGTACGTTCTGTTGTCTGTGAGCGGCTTGGCGATGCTCCTCTTTGCCGCCGTCTTTTTGGCCGGCAATCGTTTTAGCGGCTAAGTTGTTACAATAAGCACATGAACGAAGCATCGCACCGAGTCCAGCGCACTTACTTGACCCTGTTACTTTTCAATACGCTGGCAGCGTCACTCATTTGGGGCATTAATACGCTATTCTTGCTCAATGCTGGCTTGAGCAACGTAGAGGCTTTTGCGGCCAATGCTTTTTATACGGTAGGCCTGGTGCTGTTCGAAGTGCCGACTGGCGTAGTAGCCGACCTGAAAGGCCGCCGAGCATCCTATTTGATTGGCACTGTTACCCTAGCCGCGGCAACCATTTTGTATTGGGTAGCCTGGGAAATGCACGCGCCATTCTGGGCCTGGGCAGTTACGTCAATGTTGCTAGGTCTTGGGTTTACGTTCTTCTCGGGCTCTGTCGAGGCGTGGCTCGTAGACGCCCTGCATTACACGGGCTATAAGGGTAAGCTCGAATCTGTATTTGCAAAAGGCCAAGCAGTACAAGGGTTTGCAATGCTTAGTGGCTCGGTGGCAGGTGGGTTTATTGCACAGATTGGCAACTTGGGCGCTCCTTATATTGGTCGTGCGATCTTACTAGCCATAACATTTATTTTGGCCTTTTGGTGGATGAAGGACCTTGGGTTTACGCCACTCGGCAGCAAACAGCCACTGAAAGAAGTCAAGCATATAGTACATAACTCGGTAGAACACGGATTTAAGCGGCGGCCAATCCGATGGATTATGCTTGCTGGTTTGTTTACTTCTGGCGTAAGCGTGTACGCATTTTATGCCACTCAGCCCTACCTACTGGAACTGTACGGCGACAGCACCGCTTATGGCGTGGCCGGTCTTGCAGCGGCTATTGTGGCAGGGGCACAAATTGTGGGTGGGCTCATGGGGCCAAGGCTCGGTCGCCTATTTAAGCGCCGAACTAGCTTCATTATTGCCAATGTTGGCATCAGTGCCGTTATTTTACTTAGCCTTGGGCTTGTCCACAATTTTTGGTTTGCATTGGCCGCATTAACCATCTGGGGCTTGTTATATGCTGCCGTTGTGCCAGTACGGCAAGCCTACTTGAACGGACTTATTAGCTCGGACCAACGGGCCACGGTACTTTCATTTGATTCATTGTTTAGCTCGGCTGGTGGTGTCGTATCGCAGCCAGTCTTAGGCAAGGTAGCCGACGCCTACAGTTATGCGACGTCGTTTGTGGCGAGCTCGGTTATACAGATAATCGCACTGCCTTTTGCTATTCTTGCGCGCCGCGAAAAAACACCGCAAGATGTCATCCTCGACGACCCGACTAAGCCTACTCGTTCGTAATGCGGACAACCGCCAACTTCTTGTGCGCGGCAATAATACCAAAACCTACAAACGCAAAATACACTAGACCAGCGACACATGCTTCCATCAGATGCGAAGGTGAAACTATTACTAAGTACGTACCCGTAACGAGGGTTGAGACGGCAAGGCCGTATGCCGAACGCAGGCTCGCTTTTGACGGCCTAAAATATGCAAATGTCGTGACCGCTAAGCCGGCGATCGCTATGAGTGCGTGTAGTAATACCATGCATTAAGCATAACCCATTTACTACGGCAACACCATATCGAGAGAAATGGTAACGCAGAAGGTCATGAGCACATAAAGAGAAAAATGAAAGAGTTGACGCGCCCACTTGGTATCATCTGCGGCCTTAAAGCCCCGGAGGGCCTTCTGCAGCCATACGAGCGACAGCACGCCCATGATTACCGCGTATACATAGCCCGTGTAGCCAAACACCGTGAGCAACAAGGCGGCAATAAGATAGGCTGCAACATATACAGCTATCTGTATCTTGGTATTCTTCATACCTATCTTACGCGGCAATACAGGCACAGAAGCTGCCGCATAATCTTTCATGCGGAAGATTGCAATTGCGTAAAAATGAGGCATCTGCCAAATTGCCATAATAATAAACAGTAATAGTGCGCCAGTGTCAAAGCTGTTACTTGCTGCGGTGTATCCGACAACCGGCGGCACCGCGCCCGCGACACTACCGATGACCGCGGCATAGACGGTTTGGCGTTTGGCGGGACTATACAAAGCAACATAAAACACGACACCAACAACCGCCGCGATAACTGCGTACCAGGTAGTAAGCGCCAACAATCCAAAACCGGCCACGCCAAGCGCGACGGCATATATGAGGGCTGCACGGACTGATATTTTCCCGTTAGCAGTCCCCCGCCACTGTGTGCGTTTCATTTTTTTGTCCATGTCGCGGTCCATGACGTTATTGACCACACATGCTGAACCTATCACCAAACATAGGCCCACAAGCATAACCAAAAAGGTTACAAAATTAACGTTTGTCCCTGCTGCTAAAAAGTAGCCGGCTATGGCTGCAATTGCGTTGCCGTATATAATTCCGGGCTTAGCCAGCCAATAATAATCTTTTAGCACCAATACCCTCCCTCCTCAATCACTTGCTGCATCATATCATACACATCATTAACCCTTGATGGCGTGAGCTCGAGAAATTATTTTACGCAGCATGGCAATAAACATACCCATGACAATCAGAGCTCCAAGAGCAAGGCCAATACACGTGACGACAGTCGCAGCGTCGCGCAAAGAGGCGGCTATAACCAAATCGTCATTTAGATGACCTATGCGGCTGAGTATCTGGTACCAATCGTGGCCTTGGTCGAGCGCAGCATTCGTATCCTCCCCCACCCCCAAGCTGCCAGGACCAACCAAAGGCAATATCCGCATTTCAGCGTCCGCAATGTAAGTAGCAACGTCAAAAAAATTAAGGCCAAGCCAACACCACGTCATTGCCGCAGCAAAATACATTCTTATCTGCAAAAAGCCGGCCATGGCAATTAACGGCACAAGGCATTGAAACAAGCTGCCCCCCAATATGTGCATGAACTCACCAAGCGGCATGAAGACAAAATGCCCTATTTCATGAATGCCAAGATCGACGGCCGAGAACGGATTAGCAAACCGATGTAGCGCAAACTGAGGATCTTGCCAATTCTGCCATAAAAAGTAGGCGAACATCGCAAGGATCGGCAGGCGCCACCACCAACCAGTGCGGCGCATCGTCCATACTGCTGGCCGTAAAAACCATTTTATGCGGACACGGTAAGCATGACAGTTCGTACAGTACACGTACCTGTCGTCGCGTTTGAGATTGTAGTGGCCGCAAACGGGGCAAGGACTAGTAAGCATTACTTATTTGTATCATGTTTACATGCTATATTTATGATAATGGTTACGCATAGTCCGGAGCTGCAGTAATGGCGCAAAGAAATAAACGAACCCCAAGCAGAGTTGTCTTGCTTCTGTTTTTGGGCTTAGCCGCCTTTGGGTTAATCCTTGCGATGCTGCTGCGCGGCGCAGACTTCCGGCTATTTAACTCGAGCGGGGCAATAGCCCAAGAGCAGCTAAACCTGTTCCTTTTCTCGCTTACCCTCTTACTTATCGTTGCCGTCCCTACGGTAATCCTCTTATACTTCTTCGCCTGGAAATACAGAGAATCTAATGAGAAAGCCGAACACACTCCCAACGCCCGTCACGGTGGCAAGTTATTTGTAATCGCTGCTTGGGGAATTCCCACGGCGTTTATGCTTGTGCTAGCACTGGTTATGTGGCCAGCAACCCATAAACTTGAGCCCATAAAACCAATAGACCCTGGCTCTAAGCCGCTCGCCATTCAAGTGGTCGCAATGCGCTGGAAATGGCTATTCATTTACCCCGAACAAAATATTGCCACCGTCAATCTGGTGCAGGTGCCGATAGGGACACAAGTGGAATTTACTCTCACCGCAGATGAAGCGCCAATGAGCTCATTCTGGATACCTCACCTTGGCGGCCAGCTATACGCTATGACAGGCCATGCGAACAAACTACACCTAGTAGCCGACAAGCCAGGGAACTACCCAGGTAGCTCGGCAGAGATAAACGGCGCCGGATTTGCGGGCATGAAATTCACCGCGCGTGCCAGCTCGGCAGGAGACTTCAACCGCTGGGTGCAAGAGGTACAGCAAGTGGGAAATCCGCTTGACTCGCCAGCCTACGAAAAGTTAGTGAAGCCTAGCGAGAATAATCAGGAAGCCTATTACTCTATGGTAGAAGAAGGCCTGTATGATAAAGTGCTTATGAAATATACTGGCGGGCACAATCACACTAGCCAACCAGCAACCACACATGAGGGTCAAGAATGAAAGAGCTACTTCTCGGTAAACTAGATTGGCACGCATTGCCGCACGAATGGTTCACCATTGGCGGAACGGTTGCGCTCATGGGACTCCTGTTAGTTGCCGTGCTTATCATTACCTACTTGAAACGCTGGAAATGGCTGTGGACCGAATGGCTAACCTCTGTTGACCCCAAGAAAATCGGCATCATGTACT
>DATIBT010000031.1:0-26707 GCA_035457345.1 Saccharimonadales bacterium (SeqCode)
AGGGCTTGACGGTAAAGGTGAAGGTGCCGTTTTGGCCTGGCGCTACGCTCGATTCCTGCATGTCTGCCGGCCGGTTATAGGCAGGCCAAGTTGTATCGTATGCGCCGCTCTGACGGTTTGGTTCCCAAGTCCCGAGTCGTATAGGATTCGACCCGCTGTTGCTCCAGGTTGCCATGCCGGTGTTTTTGGCGACGAGGGTTATGGTTTGGGTATCACCTAAACTCATTTGTGCGGTGCCGGTGCTGTGGCTAAGCGACACGGGCGTCCATTCGTATTGGTTGGCCACCCTAAAGTAAATGCTCGCCCCGTTATCGTCTGCAACGCGCCTGTTTTCTGCCACTAGGTTTATTCGCTGAGCGTATTCGCCTTTGCCCGGCGCCCGTACGGTGAATGTGAATGTTGCGTTTTGCCCAGGGGCCACAGTGCTTTGGTTCATGGTCGCCATGCGGGTCCCAGACAACCAACTGCTATGGTAGAACGGGCTACTGGCGCCTTGCGGCGAGGTACTTATGCGCATAGGAAAGTCGCCGCTATTGTGCCAGGTTGCAGTACCGGTGTTTTTGGCGGTAACGGTCACCGTTTGTGTTTGGCCTGGTGACATGAGCGAGCTGCCGGAGCCGTAAGAAGTTGACACATGCTGCCATTCCAGGGTGGGGGCGAGCGTTTCGACGGTGTAATAGCTTTTTAGTTCTGTTACGCCTTCTACTACTAATCTAAAGCCTTCGTACGAGTAACTACCGGGCGGCGCACCCGAACCATTCATATTAAAGGTAAAGCTGCCGACTTGGCCAGGCGCTACGCTCGTTTCGTTTAATAAGGCGGCGTGTTGGCTGGTGATCCAGTCGTCGCCTTGGTAGGTGCTGGTGCGATCATCGGGCGCGGCAGTTTTAAGGAAGAAGCGCGGTGAGCTGTTACTCCACGTAGCCGTGCCGGTGTTCTTGAACTGCAACGTAACTTGTTTTTGCCCGTCCACGGTAGCAACCGTATCGTAGCTTAATTGCTTTGCGGCGTAGGGGAAGAGGTTGTCCTTGCGGCTGGCGGCACCGGCGCGGATGGCGCTCAGTTGGTCGTAGGTAAGATTGCCCGGACAGCTGGTGTCGTTAGCGTCGCGGTGCCCAGCAATATTCATGAGCCCTTTGCAGGCGTAGTTTACATCTTGGTTGCCACAAAATGTGTGGCTGCCGGTGGGGTCAATTTCGTAGCCTTTAAGCTTGTATCCAAGTAAGTTGTATAAGCTGTTGAGCATGGGCCAGTTGGGCCCAACGTCACCGCCGTTGAAGCTGCGGCATTCACCACCGCTCTGGAAGCAGCCAATAAGTGCTACTCCCATGCTCCCCCGGTTGTAGCCGAGCGCGTGTCCGCCTACCACGTTGTCGCCGCCGAAACGGCCCTCGTATACGGTACCATTACTATCTACTAAATAATTGTAGCCAATATCACCCCAGCCGCGTGTGTACGTTTGGAACTGCCAAATGCCTCGAACGACCGAGTTAAAATCTGACGAATAATTGCTGTTGACAGTATGGTGAATAAAGGTTTGGGTGACGGGGACATAGCTTGGGAACCATTCTAGGTTGCTGCCACGGAAGGCCGTACCATATGGGTCTGGGCTGCCCCATTGCGCCCGGCTCACAATGTTCGGCCCTTGGGGACTGTCAGCCACGGCAGCCCGTGGCGTAAGGGCTTTTTGCATAACGCGTGATATTTTTTGGGCGCTGCTTTCGCGCGAATCAATATAGGTGACAATTAAATCTGAAATTTGCGACGCTTTTGCGTTTGGTGCGGGTCGCTCGAGCGTTACACTAAATTGAAAGTACTTGCCTTCCGCGAAGATGGGGGTTTCGGGGAATTGTTCGTCTGGATGCGGATCGTTGTCGCGCGCTCCGCCGTCGGTGTGGACATCGGTCCACTCACCCCAGTTGCGGCCATCATCCGAGACACGAATTTTAAGGTGACGGTGCTCCTCGTATCCTGTGTCGCCCGGTATTTCTTTAAAGTGGGGTGCAATAGCATTAAACCCAAAGTTGGCGCGCATGGCCGGGGATGCAATGGTTTTGGTCTGCTCGTTGTCCTCTAATTTGATAATTTTTGGCAGATTGCCAGTGCCGAGCGCCGATACGTCACCGCTCTTTATAGCCGGCTCATTCGGCTGCCCAGTTTTAGTGTGGTTAGTGTACGCAAATAAAAACACCCCAGCCAGTGCCAGGAAAGCAAACGAAATAACAGTAGTTACTATTCTTTTACGCATGTTTATGTTAATCCCCAAGGCTCTCACACCTTTTATTACGGTCATTATATCATAATGCTTACGCTGTTGTTATTTTTATGAATAGGGGTGCGGTTACTTGTTGTCAAACAATTTCGAGGATATAATATGCTTATGCTGAATGTGCCAGCAAAAAACCAAACGCCAAAACGCAGGCTATTCGTAATTACAGGGGTAGTTGCGCTGCTTGTCATGGCGGGAGTTTCTATATACTGGCTGTATCAAAACAAACAGAATGCACAAAATGTGGCGGCTAACCAAGGTTCGCAATCGCAACCAGAAAATAAAACGCCCACGACCGAGCCAACTCGCCCGGCTGAAAGTGAGGGCAGCAATTTCCCCGTTCCCGAGACCACGCCGCAAGATGCAGTCAAGAACTACACGCTTGTAACAGAGAATGAAGAGTATAAAATCCGTAAGGATCAAAACGGCGGCTATCTTATTACCCTCTATCCCATCGTCAATAACTCCAGCCAGTACAGTACCTACAATGACCAGCTAAAAGAGTACAAACAACACGCGCTCGATTATCTCAAAAAACAAAACGTAGACGTAACAAAAGCAAAGATAACGTATGAACCAGCTGAAGCCGCGAATTTATAAAAGAGTAGTGTTCATGGCGTTGGCTGCGGTTAACGCGGTAGCGCTGCTGGCGGTAGTGCCTACTCGTCCGGTTGCCGCCGCAAGCGTGGATTGCAGCGATGTCTACACGCCGCTCAGTAGCTTTGTGCAAACTGGCGTGGCAACCAACAAAGCGTTTTACTTACAGGCGCAAGATGCGACGGGCGTGCCCTGGGAGCTGCTGGCGGCAATTCACTACCGCGAGACAAATTTTAGTCATACCAATCCGAGCAATGGCCAGGGTATCTTCCAGTTCGTAAATGGCGACGGCGGCCCGTACTCCACAGGTCCGGTGAGCGACGGCGAATTTGTGCGCCAACTCACCTTCATGGCCAACCGGTTGCAAAGCGATTATGTGTGGCGGGGCAGTATTCCGCGTGAGCGCCGCAAGCTTATCCCTAACGAGCCAAATGAAGTCATTGTTAAAGATACACTGTACAGCTACAACGGTCGCTCCAGCGCCTACGCCAATCAGGGGACGCAGTGGGGATACAACCCCACTGTTCAGCCATACGAGGGCTCGCCATATGTTATGAATAGGTTCGACTGCGACCGTGCGCGCATGCCCATGATCACCCGCGATTTTGGTCCAATCGACGGCACCGATACGCGGTACGGCGCGTTTACCTTATATGCTCGCTTGCGCAGCGAAGCGTACTGGCAGTCCATGTGGTCGCCCTATGCTTGGGCCATCGACACCTTCACCTTCTCTGGCGGCGACAATAATATTGGCCAGGGCCAAACTGAAACGCTCACCCTTAAAGCTCGCAATACGGGTAAAAATCCTTGGTACAACCACGGTGACGGGCCAGTGCGTTTGGCCACCTGGGATCCAGCCAACCGGGCAAGTACGCTTGCAAATCCGGCATGGCCTGCCGCTATCCGACCCGCTAATTTAACAGAGAGCGTTGTTATGCCGGGTAATGTTGGTACCTTTAGCTTCCAGGTCACGGCTAATCAGGCGGGCAAGGTGGTTGAGGCGCTCAACTTAGTGGTAGAAAACCAACAGTGGATGCGCTGGCCCGGTTTTAGCCCGACTATAGAATTTACTGGCGCCTACGCTTGGCAAATTCAAGATGTCATTTACGAAAAGGGCACAGGGCTTATGGAGCCGGGCAGTACGCAGCTCGTGACCCTGAAGGCTAAGAATACTGGCTCGACCACTTGGAATAAGCTCGGCGGTTCACCGGTGCGGCTTGGCACATGGCAGCCTGACCGCCCGAGTGGGCTTAAGGGCCCGGGCTGGATGAGCGCAGTGCGGGTAACAGATATGAATGAAACAACCGTTGCGCCGGGCCAGGTTGCTGGCTTCCAATTCTGGATCACCACCCCTGTCAGCGGCAATTATTACGAACGCTTTAATCTGGTTGCCGAAGGCCAAACTTGGTTGAACGACCCTGGCCTCACCTTATATGTCCGTGGCGGCAATTACGCCTGGCAGCCGCTTTGGACATCGTATGGCCCAGGTACCACCAGTATTCCCCGCAATAAAGATGTGACTATAACCGTTCGCGCCAAAAACACTGGCGATTTTACCTGGAAACGTTCCTCTGACTACCCCGTGCGAATTGGCACTGCAGCACCGCTCAATCGCGGCAGTGCATTCTATGCCCCAAGTTGGATTAACGATATCCGTGTAGCCGGGTTAGTAGAAAATAGCGTTGCCCCAGGCCAGGAAGGCACTTTCACCTTTACGGTCCATACGCCAAACTCGCCGGGTCCGTGGGTTGAACGCTTTCGGCCGGTGGCCGAAGGTCTGACATGGTTCGACGACGACGGCTATAGTATTTATATAAACGTTCTGTAGTCATGATGCCTCTTGCCCGCAAACTGTCAACCAAAACCAAATGGCTACTTGCTCTGCTTGGGGTCGTCCTGATTGGGGCGGGTGGGTATGTGTGGTACCAGCAATCGCAACCAAAGGCGCCGGTTCGGGCGCCAGACGCCTCGACTCAAGGTGGCTCGGATAAAACCTCGCTGCCCGACCATCAAACCGTCCCCAGCTCCGATAAGGTACCAGATAAAAAAGATGCTACTGTCACCATTGTCCGCCTGGAGCAAAAAGGTAATGAGGTGATTATTGAGGGTGATGTTACCGGTGCGGCCGATGGCGCTACGTGCGTGGCAGAATTCACCACCCCCATGGACAACCCCGTGAATGGTGAGGCAAAACTAGTAGACAACAATACAAAATGTGGTCCTATCACGCTGCCTGCCGCCGATTTTGCTTATCTTGGGAATTGGAGCGTAACGCTTACGGTTTATACTGGAGGTGGGAAGGCAGTATCGTCTGCCAAGACAATCACAATTAAATAACTCATACCATGAAACGAATCCTGCTTAGTACTATTGCCGTCTTGCTCGCTCTCACTACTGTTCCCTTGCCTGTTATGGCCGTAACCGGAGCTGACTGGCAGGCCGGCAGGATTATAGACGATTCGGTATTCAATAACCCTAACACTTTGAACACCACGACAATCCAGCAGTTTTTGAACGCTAAAGTGCCGGTGTGTGACACGAACGGTACGCAGACGTCGGAGCTCGGCGGGGGTACCCGCGCACAGTACGGCACCGCCCGCGGCTATCCGCCACCGTATGTCTGTTTGAGGGATTATTACGAAAATCCACAAACTCATGAAAATAATTTGCAGGGCCGCGCCATTCCCTCTGGGGGTATAAGCGCTGCACAGATTATCGCCACTGCCGCCGTTACCTACAGTGTTAATCCGCAAGTCCTACTGGCTACCATGCAAAAAGAATCCATTGGCGCCCTGGTGACTGACGCGTGGCCATTTTGGAATCAATACACCAACCCTATGGGCGCTGGCTGCCCAGACAGCGCGCCGTGCGACCCGCAATACGCCGGTTTTTACAACCAGGTCATGAACGCTGCCTCACGGTTTAGATACTACGCAAACAATCCATCGCAATACCGCTACAGGGCGTACCAGAACAACGATATTCTCTATAAGCCGGGCGGGAGTTGTGGCAGCTCGAATGTGTACATTCAAACCCAAGCCACAGCCAACCTTTATATCTATACACCCTATCAACCCAACCAGGCAGCGTTGAATAACTTGTATGGATCAGGAGACGGATGCAGTTCGTATGGCAACCGAAATTTTTGGCGCATTTTTAGCGATTGGTTTGGAGCCACAACTGGCGGGCCGTACCAGTGGGCAATAGAAGACTTAATATATTCCGGCGGCGATAATATTATTGGCACCAACCAGACCGAAACTATCACCCTCAAAACTCGTAACACCGGCCGGCTCCCCTGGTACAACCATGGTGACAGCCCGGTGCGGCTCGGAACCTGGGGGCCTGGCAGACAGAGCGAACTTGCAAACGGCACGTGGGTTGCACCCGCTCGTCCGGCTACAATGCAGGAAAGCGTGGTGCAGCCGACGCAGATTGGTACATTTTCGTTCCAAGTTGCACCGCAGCAGGCAAGGGCATATGTTGAGTCACTTAACCTTGTCGTCGAAAATCAACAGTGGATGCCATGGCCTGGCCTTAGCCCGACCATATACGGTACTGGACCCTACGCATGGCAGCTGACAGATGTTATCTACGAAAAAGGCACTGGCCTCATGGAGCCCACTGCGACACAGTTGATAACCGTTAAAGCCAAAAATGTTGGCACTGCGACGTGGGATAAATTTGGTCCAGTACCGGTAAGAGTTGGGACGTGGCAGCCACAGCGGCCAAGTGCCGTCCGTGCAAGCGATTGGATGAGTGATGTGCGCGTGGTTGATATGAATGAAGCTACGGTAGCGCCTGGCCAGGTAGCGGGTTTCCAATTTAGGGTGCGTATGCCGACTTCAGGTGATTATTACGAGCGATTTAACCTTGTCGCCGAAGGGCAGGCTTGGCTTAACGACCCCGGACTGACCCTTTACCTGCATGGTGCAACGTATGGTTGGAAACCAATATGGACCTCTATTAGCACGGGCAATATCAATATTCCGCGTAACACCAACTTCACTGTCACTATGCGTGTGCGTAACACGGGCGAAATGGCCTGGAAGAAAACCGATGCTTACCCAGTACGGCTTGGCACTGCAGCCCCGCTCAACCGTGGCAGTGCATTTTACAGCCCAAGTTGGGTTAACGATATCCGCCCCGCCGGTCTTATTGAAGATGTTGTGCAGCCGGGCCAGGAAGGTACCTTTAGCTTCGCGGCCCGTACTCCGAGCTCGCCGGGGCCATGGACCGAGCGGGTAAGTTTGGTTGCGGAGGGACTCCAGTGGTTTAACGACCCAGGGCATTACTACAACATTAATGTGCAATAAGTCTTGTATAATTGACCTATGATAGTCATCATCATCGCTGGTGGCTCGGGCACTCGCCTGTGGCCCCTTTCAACTCCAGAACGCCCAAAACATTTACTTAACCTGACTGGCGACGAATCGCTGCTGCAAGGCACGTACCGGCGCGCTAAAGAGCTGACTGACGACATATATGTCATCACCGAAATCAGCCACGCGCATCTGGTAAAAGAACAAGTTCCAGAACTGACTGACGACAAATTTATCATTGAGCCGGGTCGCCGAGGCACGGTGAATTGCTTGCTTGCTGGTTTACATTATGTGCAATCTCGCCACGACAAAGACGAGCCAATTGCGTTTATTGCCGCTGACCACTACATTCGCGACACCCGCGGCTTTGTTGAATCCTTCAAGATTGCTGGCGAGGCATCTAAAGAACACGGCAAAGTTGTGTTGGTTGGCATTGAGCCGACCTACCCGAACACCGGCCTTGGGTACATCCACAAAGATGGCATTATCAAAGATGGCGGCCTTGTGTACGAAGTCGTTGCTTTTAAAGAGAAGCCGCCATTCGATACTGCCAAAGAATATGTTCATAGCGGTAATTATTTATGGAACTGCAGCTATTTTGTTGGGTCGGTCAATACATTCGTGGAAACCATGGAAAAGTTTGCACCTACCCTCAAACAAGATTATGAAAAGCTGCTTGCTACCAAAGGCGAAGCTGATTATAAAGAAACATACCTGGCATTTGAAACAGATACCATTGACTACGCACTTTCCGAGAAGGTTGCCGAGCGTACTTTCTTAGTTGTTCCTGCGAGTTTCGACTGGATGGACGTTGGAAACTTTAAAGACGCCCACGATGCCGTAGAAAGCGACGAACAAGGTAATCATCTGCATGGTGACGCTATTGGTGCGATTGAAGTCGAGAATTCCTTTGTTCATAACGAAGAGGCTGATAAACCGATCGCGGTGATTGGCCTGGATAACGTAGTGGTGGTGAACACGCCGCACGGCTTGCTGGTTGCTCGCAAAGACCTGAGCCAAAAAGTTAAAGAAGCCGTCCAGCAATTACAAGATAAAAAAGTGTAAGGTTATTGCGCGTACCGGCGAGCTTAGTGTAACCTGGGCCTAAAGGGCTTTGTGACTATGGCCGAAGAAAAAGACAAAAAAGAAGTAGAAGAGCAAAAACCGGAAGCGTCGGGTGCGGACGATACTGTGTCTAAGCAAGCATCTTCTGGCCACCCCGAAAAAATCGAATCCGCTGAAGAAATAAGAGATGAATCCAAAATAGCAAAAGAGCCCCAGGAAGAGCCAAAGCCTGTCGTTGCTGAAGCCACGCCGGCCACTGTGCCATCTCAAAATAAGTTCAAGGCTTTCATCCGCTCTAAAAAAGGTAAAATAACACTGGCAATTATTGGTGTGGTAGTAGTGACGCTTGGCGCCGTATTTGCTATTCCATCGACGCGCTACGGATTGCTTGGGCTGTTCATTAAAAAAGACGTGACATTGACACTGATTGATAGCAAAACCGGTAAGCCGGTCAGCGACGCCCAGGCAGATCTGCCTGGGCAAACTGCTAAGTCTGACAACCAGGGCAAAATAACATTCAAGAACGTCCCGGTTGGTTCGCAAACGGTGACTATCAAAAAGAAATATTTTAAAGATGTGACGCAAACATTGAACGTGTGGCTAACAAAGGCTGCAGAGCCAGAAAAAATAAGCGTAGAAGCTACTGGTCGCCAAGTTCCCATTAAAATTACTAACAAAGTGAGCGGCCAGGTGCTTGAAAAAGCTAAAATTGTCGCTCAGGAATCATCTGCTATCACCGATGAAAAAGGTGAAGCTGTACTCATCCTTCCTGCCGACAAGGCGACGCTTGAGGGCAAGGTGACTGCAGACGGCTACAACGACCTTACGGTTACGGTCATTAACACGGAACAATCCGATGCTAAAAACACCTTTAGCCCCGTACCCGCAGGCAAGCTTTACTTCCTGAGTAAGCGTACCGGAAAGATCAATGTTATGAAATCTGACCTTGACGGTGCAAACCCAGAAGTTGTGGTGCAGGGAACCGGGCGTGAGGATCAAGGCGATACGTCATTGCTCGCTTCTCGTGATTGGCGTTATCTCATGCTGAAGGCCAAACGTGACAGTGATAAGGCCAAGCTATACATTATTGATACTGGCAGCGGCAAAATGAGCGTTGCCGACGAAGGCGATGCTACATTCAGCTTGCTCGGCTGGGCCGACCATACCTTTGTCTATAAAGTGAGCCGGAGTGATTACAGTTTGGTGGATGACGGCCAAGAGTCAATCAAGACGTACAACGCCGAGAATGGCAAGTTGGCAAAGGTTGACAGCCTTATGGGCGGCCACGACACTACCTATAAATATTTTGGTCAAAGCTACGTATATCCCGGCCCAATTTTACTCGGCAATGAAATCGTTTACGAGAAGGCCTGGGTGGGTCATAGCTACAACGCGCAGCTTGACGGTAAGAAAGATGGCATCTACAGCATAAAGGCCGACGGCTCAAATAAGAAAACTATTGTCGAGGCAGATGCGTCACAAATAGGTGATTACTCTTATAGGTTGAATGAGGCGTATGCCATTATTATTCGCACCAACGGGGCCAACCCGCAAAAGAGCTACGAGTATGAAAATGGCAAGTTGGCCGAACGGCCCGTCACTGATGCCGAGTTTGAAAAGGAGGTGCCGACATATCTCTACTCGCCATCTGGTAACGAAACGTTCTGGTCGGAGGCGCGCGATGGCAAGAACACGCTGTTCTTGGGTGATAAAGAGGGGAAGAATGGCAGGGAAATCGCCACCCTTAGCGAGTATAAGCAGTACGGCTGGTACTCGGACAATTACCTTTTACTTTCGAAGAATGGCAGTGAGCTGTACATAATGGCCAAAGACCATCCAGCCGACAAACCACTCAAGATTACTGACTACCACAAGCCCGCATACAGTTACTACGGCTACGGTGGTGGGTATGGTGGATTTTAGCTGATTTATTTTGCTGCTTCGAGCGATTTGAGCGAACCTATAATTTTTTGCACTGTCTGTGACTCTATACCAAAGTGGCTGCTGTCCGTCGCACAAGCAGCACCGCTCACACGATATTGGAAGTTGTAGCCTCCTATTGTTGCAAGGACGCCTCCTGCCTGAGGATCTGGGTCCTTTGACCTTGTAATCATGCCTAGCACCATGCTGTCCGATGCGGCGCTGCATTCAGGTTCAAGGTCGCCAAGTTCTTTGGTGGTGATACTCATAGCATCTGTAGTGACATTTTTCGGTTTGAAATATTGCACTCCAGTCAGTCCCTCGACTGGCTTGAACCTTACGCCCCATTCACGAATGACGATGTAGCCGGCGTTTGGGTCGGTTTGAGGGTGGGCTGGCTCATTATTAGCTGTGGGCGCTTGCTGAGAGCTATCCCATGTGCGCCATGCGATAAAACCAATCGCTAAAACTACCAACGCAATTACTGCAAATATTGCCACATTTCCTTTTTGTCTCGGTTGGTTCATAAGCCCCCTTACATCACTGATTGGCAAAAGCATACAGACAGTTCCTTGAGAGTTCAAGGCCAAAATAGGGAGATTCCTGTGGATAATTATCCTATTTACATCGCAACGAGACTATGAAGAATAAACAAGCAAGTGGGCGTCGGGCCATAGAAAACTGGCGCATCATCAGAGGAATCTGACCACTTATCTCGCACCTCATCCAATCTGAAAGGGAGTAGTACTGTGACCAAACATGACCGAAGAGCGGCATGGTTTGTCGCTGTCCTGTTTTTGCTCATCTCGGCTGTCTTCGCCGGGGCTCAACCGGCGTACGCTGACGACGGTGGGTATCCGTACGCCAGCTACAATGGTCCAGGTTCTGACGCATACAGTTCGTTCTGGACTGCGCCTAGTGGTGGCAATGGCCTTTCGCCCTATGGTTACAACTACCGCAACTGCACCGATTACGTTGCCTGGAAGCTCCGTTCGCTCGGTGTTTCGCAGAGCAATGTGAGCGGACTCGGCCATGGTGGGGCGTGGGCAACCAAAGCTGCGGCCAAGGGTATACCGACCGGCGATACGGCAAAGGTCGGCGCGGCCGCAGTAAATACGGCCGGTAGCTGGGGTCACGTGGCCTACGTCGAAGCGGTCAACAAAGACGGCACCATCAAGGTGTCGGAGTACAACTGGCCAATCAACAATGGTGGCCCGCCGTACGACGGCGCCTATCACACCCGCACGGCCACCCCAAAGGCTCTGGGCTTCACTAAGTTCGTCTACTTCGACGGGCTCATGACCAATCCGCCTTCTGGAAGTGGCAACACTGGCGGCCCGCTTACCACGACAGTTCCGCTGGCGGTCACCCCGGCCAGCCCGCACATGTACGAACCGCTAACCTTCAGCTACACCGTCCGTACCTACGCCAGTGCGGTTTCGGTCAAGCGGTTCACGGTGGCAGTGCGCAATTCGTCCGGGGGCAACCTCGATGTGCCGTGCAACAACGGCGACGGTGTTGGGCTTCCCGCCAACACATCTTGGACGTGCACGGCCTACCTGCAGCAAGGATACGGGTCGGCCACCGCCTACACGTATTGGGCGGACTGGCAGGATTACAACAACGTTTGGCACGTGGGGCAGCTCAGCGGCAATAACACGTTCACCGTGGGGCAACCTTACGCCCTGACAGCAACGCAGCCGGTGTCGGTTGGGCCGTCGGGCCAGGTGCCGATGTATACGCCGCTCAATTGGTCGTACCGCGTCAAGAACACCAGTGGTGCGGCAGCGTCAGTGCAGCGGTTCGTGGTGGCGGTCAGGGGCCCAGGCGGTAGCAACCTCGACGTTCCCTGCAATAACGGGAATGGGGTCACTCTGCAAGCTGGTACCGAATGGGTCTGCAATGTCTCCCTTAACCAGGGGTACGGTTCAACGGGCAACTATAGTTTCTGGGCGGACTGGCAAGACTACGCCAATGTCTGGCATGCCGGCCAGCTCGGTGGCAGTGGTACCCTGCTGAATGTCACGCCCGCGCCAGCGTTTACCGTCACGAGTGCGCTTTCGGTCGGACCCACCAGTGCCATCGGCATGTACCAACCGGCGTACTGGTCGTTCCGTGTCAAAAACACCTCGGGTGCATGGACGAACGTCCAGCGGTTCGTGGTGGCAGTGCGGACACCGGGTGGTGGGGCTATGGATGTGCCCTGCAACAACGGTACGAACGTCACTATAGGACCACTCGAGGAGTGGACCTGTCTGGCCTACAACATGGATGGCTACGGCTCCACTGGCAACTTCACCTTTTGGGCCGACTGGCTCGGTAATGATGGCGCCTGGCATCACGGCGCGCTCAGCGGTGACCTGACGCTCAGAGTTGGGGCACCGCAACAGCTCGCCAACGATCAGTACATCACCGTGTCGCCCAGTAACAGTGTGGCAATCGGCCAGCCAGTGACGTTCACCTATCGGGTGCGCAACATGACGCCCGGCGGCTTGTCGGTCAAGAAGTTCGTTGCCGCTGTCCGTGCGCCGAATGGCAGCTCGCAAGATGTCCCCTGCAGCGGCGGCAACGGCGTGGCGCTGGCGTCTAATGCGTTGTTCACTTGCACGGCAACGGTGCCGGGCGGGTTCAGCCTCCACGGTATCTACACCTTCTGGGCTGATTGGCAAGACTACGGCGACGTATGGCATCCAACCATGCTCAGTCCGTCGCTGCCGTTGTACGTAGGCTAGAGATTGGAGAGTGAGCGAGAAGCAAACAGGCTAGGGGGCGTGACGTTTCCGCCGCGTTCCCTAGCCCGCACAACTATAGTAGCAAACAACCTGTTACGCAGGCTTGTTTGCTGCGGCTATTTTTTCCGCGACAAAGGCTTGGACTTCGGCAATGAACCGTTCTTCGTTAAAGTGTTCGCCACGTTTTTTGATTGCCTGGTAATCGAACGTGGTAGCTTGTAGGCGTTTAATTGCCGTGATCATACTTGAGACAGTTTGCCGGTTAAAGAGGACGCCTGTTTCCCCTTCTTTAATGGTATCGGTGGCGCCGCCTTTGGCATACGCAACAACAGGCGTGCCCGCAGCAAGTGATTCTATTTGTACAATACCAAAGTCTTCTTCTTGCGGATGCATGAATGCTTCGGCCTGGCTGAGTGCTTTGGCGAACGCAGGGGCGGAGTAGGGTTTGAAAGTGATGGTTGGCCCAGCCATGGCAACAAGCCTTGCGTGCTCGGGACCTTCACCGAAAACAGTGAGCGGCTCTTTAAGTTCGTTGCAGGCGGCTATGGCAAGATCGTGCCGTTTATAGGGTACTTGCCGGCCGGAGGCGACAAAGCCATGGCGCTCACCTTTTACATTGAGGTTTTTAAAATGGTGCATAGTAATGGGCGGATAAATAATGGTCGAATCGCGGTTGTAATAGGTTCTAATGCGTTCGGCAACGGCAGACGAATTGGCAATAAAATAGTCAACGCCAGCTGCGGCTCGCAAATCAATGCGCCGCATTATCTTGACTAGCGCGGGTAACGCAACCCGCACGGCAGTATTGAGTGTTTTTCCAAAGCCTGGTTCGGCTAGATACTCCTTGTAGTGGCTCCAGTAGTAGCGAGTAGGGGTGTGGCAGTAGCAGATATGGAGAGCGTCGGGACGTTTGCGGACGGCCTTGGCTTCGGCGCTGGCCGACGAGATAATCACATCAAATTCGCTTAGGTCTAACTTGCGAAAGGCGTTCGCTCGTTGCAATGGAAAAAGCTGATGGCGACCGCGAAGTTTGGCAGGCAGTTTTTGCAGGTATGTGGTGCGAATGTCAAAATTTGCAAATGCGTGACGGCCAGCTTCGTCTTTCATTGCAAAAACAGAGGTATAAATTGGCGCGCCAGGGAAGGCCTTTGCCAGTGCAACCACTACCTTTTCGGCGCCAGCGTAGGTAGTGAGCCAGTCGCAAACAATAGCAACTTTTGGTGCGGGCGCCGTCACTATCTAGCTCCGGTCTTGCGGAATACGGCGGGTAGTGTTTTTAGTAGAATTTTAATGTCGAGCCAAAAACTCCAGTTCTGGGCATAGTACAGCTCAAGCTCTACACGTTTTTGAAACGGCAGGTCATTACGCCCAGACACTTGCCATAGGCCAGTGACACCAGACTTTACGCTATGCAAGAGAGCGTTCTTGCCTTGGTACAAGTGAAGTTCCTGAGGCAATATAGGCCGCGGCCCTACCAAGCTCAAATTTCCTTGTAGTACGTTAAAGAATTGCGGCAGCTCATCTATTGAGGTTTTTCGAAGGAATGCACCAAACCATGTCACGCGCGGATCGTTTTTGACCTTGCGATGTTGCTCATATTCTTTAACGAGATCTTCGCGGCCCATCTGCCTAAAATCGTCGGCGGCATCTTGGGTGCCGAACTGCGGGCGCATGGTACGGAATTTAATAAGACCGAACGGAGTCGAATACCTGGTGAGCCGAGTGCTCACATAAAATATTGGGCCGGGGTTAAATAATTTTTGAAGCAAGGCAATGAGCAAGAACAGTGGCGAAAGAATAATGACAATGCCGCTGGTCACAATAAGATCAAACACCCGCTTTACTACCACGCCCCAGCCAGTCAGGGGGGTTTGATACACGGTTATAACTGGGTAGCCCAAAAAGACATCAACGACATTTTTGCCGGAATAAAATTCGGGTTCGCCAGGAATAAAGCCGTAGGTAATATGACGTTCCTGAGCGGCATGCAGGATTTTTTGATTGCGCTCAGCAGAGTCATACAGATCCGTCTGGATGATGGTGGTTATGTGGTGGCGCTGGAGATTCTCGAGGGCCTGCTCCACCTGGCTGTAATGCACGCCCCGGAAACCCTTGGGCAGGGCAGATTTTGGCCCGGCGATGGCGACGATTTTATACCCAGACCGTTTTGTATCGCTGAGTTGTGCGGCAATATCGTGAGTGGCGTCCGAATTACCAACCACAAGCACGCGGCTAATTCCTCTGCCGTAGCGGAAGAGAATAATCCGCACTTGGCGCATAATCTCACGGCCCATTACCAGTAGCACAAACGAACCGGCAAACGCATATACTGCGACCAACCGTGCAGGGAAGACCGGCTCGTCAATGACGAAGCTGTACCCAAGTACAATCAGAATGCCTAGAAACGACCCTACGAATAAACGCCCCCATTCAAGTAAGCGACGTGAATACACTTGGTTTGAATACAATCCCAATAGGGCGAACACGGCAATCCACAAAGGAATGAGCACGAGGGCGGTTTGCAGAAATTCAACGGCGCCAATTAGGTCTACGAGCGGGCGGGTGTCTACCTTTACCCGCAGGGTATATGCCAGTGTAAACGCCAAAAGAAGGACAAAAAAGTCGCCCAAAATAAGTGTTATGCTGTACAACCTGGCTGACCGGCTTGGCATCTTATGCCTATTGTAACACTGGTTAGCCTACAAAACCGTTGGGGTTGGCAGATTGCCAGCGCCAAGAGTCTTGGCAGGCTTGTTCAACTGTTTTTTCGGCGCGCCAACTCAGTTCGCGGTTGGCTTTGCTAGGGTCAGCATAACATTCGGCGATATCGCCGGGCCGGCGGGCTTCTTTTGTGTATTCGAGTTTTTTGCCGCAGGCTTTCTCGAAGGCGGCAATAAGCTCCATGACGGAAGTGCCCTTGCCACTGCCAAGATTGTAAGTGGCCACGCCCTTTTGCTCTTGGCTATGCTCAAGTGCGGCAATGTGCCCCTTGGCGAGATCAACGACGTGAATATAGTCACGTACGCCCGTACCGTCGGGGGTGGGGTAATCTGTGCCGAACACTTTTATGTGCGGCAGTTTACCTACGGCTACCTGTGCAATATAGGGCAGGATATTATTCGGCGTACCGTTCGGGCTTTCGCCAATAGTGCCGCTAGCATGGGCGCCAATTGGGTTGAAGTAGCGCAGTATGGTTACTTTCCAATCTGGGTTGGCAACGGCAATATCGGTCAGAATTTGTTCACACATGAGCTTTGTCTGGCCGTAAGGGTTGGTGGCGCTCAAAGGGAAGTCCTCGGTGATGGGCGAGCGCGCGGGACGTCCGTATACGGTAGCTGACGAGCTGAACACAATATTGTTAACGCCATGCTTTTGCATGACTTCGGCCAGCGCCAGCGTCGCTCCGATATTGTTACGGTAGTAGTCGATTGGCTTAGCAACTGACTCGCCCACTGCCTTAAGGCCGGCAAAGTGAATCACGGCATCTATGGTATGCTTGCTAAACACCGTGTCCAGTGCTTCTTTATTGGTAACGTCTACCTCATAAAAGGCCAGCTCTTTGCCAACAATTTTTTCGACACGTTTTACTGCCTCGCGACTGCTATTAATGAGATTGTCGACAATAACAACATCATGCCCCGCCTGGATTAACTCAATAACCGTGTGCGTACCGATGTAACCGGCCCCACCTGTAACAAGTACATTCATTTTCATACCCCACATCTTACCACAAGGTCACTTTATCCCGTATGATATATGCATGGTAGGGCGTAGAACTCTCGTCGCCGATTGGGCAATGCGAATCTTGATTGTGGCATTTGTGACAGTAGTAGTCACCTTGCCATTTCATGCGTTTATATCCACCTGGGGCGGCACCAGCATTGGTCCGCTGCTTATTTGGAAGAGCTGGAAAGAATTGCTTTTGACCGCCCTTGTGCCGGTCGTTATTTTGTACTGCGTACTTCGACCAGATGTGGCAAAAAAAGTATGGGACAGCTGGCTGCTGCGGCTCATTGCCGTATATGTTGTGCTACATCTGTTGTATGCTTGGGGGTCGCAGGCATCGTTTGCGGCGGTGATTGCCGGGCTTATGATGAATCTTCGGTTCCTTGCTATGTTTGTCGTAGGCTATCTTATCGCCACGAGCAAGCACCCCTGGGTGACACGGCTTTGGAAATGGGCGCCGCCAGCAATATTTACCATTACAATCGTGTTGTCACTGATGGCGATTGCCCAAGTCGCCTTTTTACCGAAAGACTTCTTAACGCACTTTGGCTACGGCACCAGCACCATCATGCCCTACACCGTGCTAGACGACCAACCCGACGCCCTGCGCGCCTTCGCAACACTGCGAGGCCCTAATCCGCTCGGTGCATACCTATTGATATGCCTCGCTGTCTGTGCCGTATTTATTGCCAAACAGCGCCGTAATATTTTTGCCGGCATTAGTCTGGGGTTGGGGGCTGTTGCTCTTGTCCTGACCAGCTCGCGCAGTGCGTGGCTTGGTGCTGGGGCGGCATGTGCGGTGCTCGTTTTTAGTCTTGTTCCGGTCGCCACCGTGCTGAAATGGGTGAAGTGGTGGTGGTTGCCGAGCGTGGTGGTATTGGTTGGTTTCTTTTGGGCTGCTGTTACCATACCGGCGCTCAGACTCGCGGTATTTCATTCAACAATTGACCGCACTACCTTGACTACTGGTTCGAGCGATAAGCATTGGACAGAGGTCACAAATGGCCTTATAGATGTGAGTAGTAGCCCATTCGGTCAAGGCGTAGGCACGGCGGGCCCGGCATCGTACTACAACACCAACAATCATCCCAAAATTGCGGAGAATTACTTTATACAACTCGCCCAAGAACTAGGGGTAATCGGCGTGGCATTATTTATTCTGCTGAATGGCATGGTCATAACGCTCCTTTGGGAGCGGCGCCGCGACGCGTGGGCCAAGGCGTTGCTGGCAAGTTTTGTTGGTATAACTGTTATCAATCTGTTCTTGCATGGTTGGGCTGATGATCCTACGGCCATGACTTGGTGGGCAATTGCCGGCCTATACCTTAGCAGCAACGTAGCGGCGAGAAAGAAATAACAATGAACCTCCACTTGTACTACCAGGGGCCAGTCTATGCCAGAATTGACAGAGGTCAGCTGGTTGCCTATATGGTTACGGGTGCCGTTGTAACCGGCGCCGATTACGGCACGTTCACCTATTTATTCAGCGTTTTAAGCCAGAGTTTATTAATCGCCACGGTGGGCGCGTATATTGTGGGGCTTATTGTGAGCTATTTGCTCAGCAGGTACTGGGTGTTCCGCAAAGGGGCCGACCGTCAAAATTCGGCGACCAACCTCTTTCGTTATGTTGCCTTTTTGCTCATGAACCTCGCCATCACGTTTCTTATGCTGTGGGCTATGGAAAGATGGTTTGGCATAAGCCCGTACATTGGTAAGTTTATTGTTAACTTCTTTATGTTCTTTTGGATTTACCTAGGTAATACCTATTGGGTATTTGCAGGGGAGAAGATAGGACCCATTAAATTATGACGAATTCCCAAGACCGGCCGTCTAAAAAACAACGTGAACTGCTGAGTTTTATTGCCGGCTTTATTTCTCAACACGGATATGGCCCTAGTTACAGGGAGATTATGAACGGGCTTGGCTACCGGTCGGTGTCAACTGTGGCCACGCATGTGGATAATCTTATTAAAAAAGGTCATTTGCGCAAACGTGATTATTCGGCACGTTCGTTGGAAGTTGTTGAAGGCGCTCATAAAGACTTTGCTGCACCCAAAGTTGCAACACAGTCGCAAGAAAAGTGGCTCATAGAGCAAATAACGGCTCATTTCGTGGCTGTAGAGTCAAATGCAACACAGTCGCAAAAATATATAGACAATTTATTTGTGCTTGTTGGTGCGCTGCATGTGCTGGGGTTTGCCGATGCAGCACGGTCATTTAAGGCGAGGTTAATCGCGATGACGAAGAGAACGTCAACTAATGGTAATTGACCTCTGTAAATAAGCTGCTATAATAGCCAAAGTATTCCGAGGAACCATCGCTACCGTCCTCGGATTATATTCCGGGGTAGCTCAGCGGTAGAGCGGGTGGCTGTTAACCACTAGGTCGCGAGTTCGAGCCTCGCCCCCGGAGCCAAGAAAAAAGACAGAGGTTTTTAATCTCTGTCTTTTTTCTTTGTCTCTGAGATTGGTTTTGGGCTGGCGACGGGCGCGCGGATGATCCAATTTTTGACCAACTACTGGGCCTGGTGGTATTTTTTATGTATGAGTGAATTTGCCCGCGGCCCAGAATACGAACCAGCAGAAATAGAAGTGGGTGAAAAACTGCCTGGTTTATTGGCAACCAATGAAGAGTTACAAGGTCTACCGGAGGGAGTTAAATATGGGGATCAAGTTGTACCCTCCCCCTACGGCCCTCTGTATTATGCGCCCGATCAACGCAGAGGCGGCTCTCTAAAATGGGTGACAGATCATGGTGAGGTTAGCATTAAGGTTGAGGCGGGCAGTGGCACGGTGGTGGAGATAGATGAAGATGCACGAGAAAAGCACTCCTTCATCCACGACGATGCTTACGAGATGGGTATAAAAGAGTACCGAGAGGTTGAACGCCGTATCGCCGCTGGCGAAGATCCAACCAATCCCGCGTAGCCACGTTATGGATTTCTGACCGAGTCAGTGGTTCGCCTCAACGCCAAGAGGACAAATTGTTCAGGGAGTGTGCAATGGCACTGCCCATAAAAGATTTACTCCTACGCACCACATAGCTAAAAGCTAATCCTAAAAGAAAGATTGAAATTGCGCCTCCGGCAGGTTTGGTGAGGTTTTCTGTGAGTGTGCCCAGGAAGAACCAGCCGGGTAGATGCAGCCCAAGGAACATGAGTGATGATAGTATGCTTGCCTTCCAAAAGGAGTAGCTGTATTGAAGGTTCCCCAGTATCGCCCCTCTCATTAAAAATTCTTCAAACAGCGGGGTAATAATTGTGGCGCTAAATAAGGCGTAGCTTATGTCGGTAGGAAAGAGCGGTTGATTATGTAAATACTTTGGAATAAACCCGCTTAGGGCAATGAGCAGGCCGATGCCGCCACCCCATTTCAACCAGCTTTTCCAGTTTGGAAAGTTACATACTTCGCGCAGGCTTCTGCCGGATAGTCTCATGAGGGCGATGGCGGGCGCTATCCATATAAAAGCTTTTGCGGTTGTCCAATACACAAAGCTTCCTGTGCTTGCGGCCAGCCAGTCATTTTGTGCGTCTAGGTTGACTTTTAAAACCCAGGCGAGCGTCCAGGTTAACATAAGGGCAAAGTAAACGCCGAATGTCCACTTTGCTATATTGCTGCGCTTTTTTCTTCCCGCCATATTGGCAGTATAGCGAACAGGTTGTTAAATGCCCATGCGCTCAGAGCTGTAGCTTATGCGAGTGCGGGCTGCCATTGCCACACCGGCTTGGTGTTGTGCTCATGGGCAGGTAGCGGCCTTCGCCCGCCCACTTATTACATCTGTTATAATCATAATCACTATGCAAATGCGCCGCCAATCCAAGTTCAGCATCCCGAAATCAGTGGTTATCACCTTGGCGAGTATTCTTGTTTTACTTGTTTTGCTGGTCGGTGGTGGTATCGCTTACGTGTGGTACATGGGCCAGCACCCGGCACCGAGTGCCATGGCAGAAGAGCCGGTGGTTACTGTGAAGAAAGTAGAAGCCAAACCAAAGGCGGTTGACCCTAATGCCGCAGTTGGCGTTTCGGTGCAATCCATTAATGCGGCGTCTCCAGGTGAAAACGCTTCGATAACTGTCCGTACCTACCCAGAAGCGGAATGCACTATTGCAGTAGAGTACAATAAGATTCCGGCTAAAGATTCCGGCCTCATAAAAAAGAATGCCGATGAATTCGGCATGGCCACTTGGGCTTGGACAGTCGACGCCGCCGCGCCGCTCGGTAAGTGGCCCGTCAAAGTCACCTGTGCCCATCATGGCAAATCTGGCATGGTGCAGGGTGATTTGGAAGTCACCAAAGACATCCACTAATTATTTGAGCGATTGTATGTAATTGCGCAGCGCTTCACTGCTGAGCTTTTTCTCGGCCATAATGAACACTAACAGATCATTTTTAATGAACACGGTAGTTTGTGGGCCTTTGATAGAAACGCCCGAATAGGCGGTTGTACTGTCGAGCTCCATTTTGTCTTTGGCGTAGATGCTCTCGGCGAATTTGCCGAGTTCTCCAAGCGGATCCTTTTTAAACCGTTCGGGGAGTGCTTGTTGGCTGACAGTTATGTTTATATCGTCTACGTTGTCAGTGTAGCTGGCGACACCGCGGCCTGAGTCGAAGGCAACTTTGCCACTAGTGGTGTTTTTAATATCGCTATTGGGCGATATTACGGTAAACGATGGCGCGGCGTTTTGGCCCGAGAGCACTTGCGACGATGGTTTTTTGCTTCCGTTAAGTTGCGGCAATACACCAAAGATAACTATTGTTGCAACAATTGCACCACCAACAAGCGCCATTTTTTTGCGTTCTAGGTGTTTCACCTTCGTAAGTGCTAGGCGGGCAACCGGCAAAACGCGTTTTGTCTGCTTTTTGGCGGTATGCTTGAGGGTGCTAGCAACGTCCTTAGCTTTTTCGATGCGCGCTTTTTTAGCTAACTCTTTTTTGAGCTTCTCGCGGGCAATTTCGGCTGCAAGCTTTTTCTGTGCGCGTTTATAATCTGATTCGTCATCGTAAAGCCAGCGGGTGCCTTCCAGGTACGCTTTGGCATCTTCTTCTGATTCGGGTTTTTTCGTCGAGGTGACGGGCGTAGGGACTTGGTTTGGTTCGTCGGGAATTGTGGGATTGCTGCGCTGAATCGGCCGTCCCGCAAATCGGCCGCTCGATATGGTATCTAGCCCAATCCTTTCCTTCCCCATTTACCCTATTTTAGCTGCATTTGTCCGGCTTTGCTATTAACTGGGGCGAGGTGAGATAATAGCCGACATGAATAAACGACACCTGATACTTGGTTTGCTTGTCGTAGCTGCCGTATTCGTGGCCGGTTATGCGGCACACACGCCAGAGGCGTCCCGCAATGAGGGCGAGAATTTCCCCTTGCTCGCTAAGCGTTTGTTTATAGAGAAGCCTAACGACACACGCATAAACTTTAGCCCTCTTCGTACAGACCTCAATAAGTATTTTACCGACCGCAAGCTTGAGGGTAGTGTTTATTTCGAGTATTTGCCGACCGGCACGTCGGTGCGGGTTAATCCCGATGTCCGGTATCGGGCAGCATCGCTCATTAAATTGCCGGTTGCCATGGAACTGTACAAAGCGAATGAGTTGGGCAAGATTGACATACATAAAAAGGTCAAGCTCAAACAGGAGTGGTTGAATGCCGGGTATGGCACGTTGTACGAAAAGGGCGTGGGGTATGAAATAAGTTTGAAAGACGCGGCCGATATTATGCTTAAGGAATCGGACAATACGGCGCTCAGGGTGATTATCGACGCTAATAAGGATTTAGATTTAGATAACCGCGCGCTAGCCTCGCTTGACATTGAACTAAGCACCGCCGAGGATGGCGGCATAGATATTGGTACGCGGGCCTACAGCTCTTTCTTAAAATGTTTGTATTTTGCGTGTTATAACTCGGTAGGAGATTCCCAAACCATTTTACAAACCCTTACCCAGACGCCGTTTAACGACCGTATTGCCGCGGGGGTGGCCGACAAAAGTATTCCCATTGCCCACAAGATTGGCGTATTTAATTCGCAGGTACAGAGTGATTGTGGGATTGTGTATATGCCCGCTCGTAATTATGTGCTCTGCGTTATGCTTCGCGGCGATGATACCCCCGATACTAAGTCCAGGATGGCCGAGATTTCTAAAATAGTGTACGACTTCGTAAAAAACTAGGGTAACGGACAGTTAGCGTGCTCAGAGCCGCCGCCAGATACGCGGCAAGGAGTATCAAGCGGTTGTTGTTCGCCGCCAGTAAAGGTCTTGCCGTGACGCAGGCGTTTGCTTGGGTCACTAGTAAAGAAGAGGGAGAGGTCGGCAATGGTTGGGCCGCGGGTCACGTCTTCTGGGTAGCCAAACGTTTTGGACGCATCAATGCTAATGAAGAAGTAAAAGTAACGCGCGCAGTTTATATTGGTGCCGCTGCCGTCCTTCGGGGTGTAGGGTTCGACCACTCCTAAGGGGACATCGCCAAAGTTTGTTTCTTGGCCCCAGGTGGTCATATCGGCACTGCCACAGTCGGTCGCGACGCCGTCGGTGTCGTTCATTGAGCGGTAACGCAGCGTCCAGCGTGCACCGATGGAGTTGTCAATACCATTCATAAGCCAGGAGTTGGGGAAGACATCGGTGTCGGTGTCAATAAGCCGCGAATATTTCGCCACCTGCGGCTGTGATTTAACAGTTGAGTAGTAATGACATTGCACCGTGGCACAGTCTGCAGGTGCCGTACAGCCGCCGCCCATGGTGTATATTTTGCCGTTGGCGTACGCGACCGCGGCACCATAGCGGTCGGTAGTGTACTTAACATTCGTCTCGTACCATTCACCGACACCGGTCGGATTATTGCCGCTGGCAATAGTGGTGTTCGCACTTACTGGGGTGATGAGCGTTTTTGGTGAGCAGGCTGTTGCCGCTGACCGTCCGTTAATAATGTATATGTAACCGTTGGCAGAGACGGCCGTTGCATCACGGAGTGGTCCTGGCAAGCTAGTGCTATACGACCAGCTATCCACGGTACCGTCACTGTTTATTTGGGTAAATTGAGAATCGCTGAGATAGTTGGTACCGTCAAATCCGCCAAACAAGTAGAGGTTGTTGGCGTACGCAGTAACTGCCGCGCCACTACGGTCAACATTGAACGCGGTCGATGTTGACCAGCCTGTGGCAATGTTGCCGCCCGATGACAATTGCGGGCTCACATACACCGTATCGCACACGGTGCCGGTACACGTGCCACCAGAGCCTACACCCCCTACAACGTAGAGCCGGTCATTCCATACAGCAGAGCCAAAACGGGTGCGTGCCGAAGGAAGGCCGTTGGTTGCGGCGGTGCCGTTCCAGGTGGGATTCCCCGATGATATGCCAGAGGTGTAGTAAACGGTGGTTTGGCCAGTGCCGGCATCGTTTTGACCGCCCATGTAGTAGAGGGTGCCCCCGGCGACCTCCAAGGTGCCCCAAGCGCGATCGGCGGGCAGGGCGCCACCTGCCGCCCAAGTGCCTACGGTACCATCACTGGTGCTTATGGGCGCATACTCAACACTATTGGTGGCATCGGTACAATCCGTGGCGCTAATGCATCCGCCCGCCACGTAAAGGTAGCCGTTGTATACGGTTGCGCTGGCGCCCCAGCGGTCTTCGGTGGCGGCGTTCGAAAATGTGTCGTCACTTTGCGCGGTAAAATTATTAATTGCCCCGCTGTCGTTGTTGTATAGCTGGAATGTTTGCACGGCAGGCTCAAAACTTGTACATCCGCCAGGACTTGCACCGGCATCACATCCGCCAAACACATACGCATAGCCATTGGATACGGTCATACTCAGCCCCCAGCGTTGGTTAATGGTGACGTTGGAAGTGGCGAAGGGGTCGATGCTACCATCGCTCACGTTCATTTTCGCCCATTCAATGAAAGGGATAATGGTGGTCCCGGTGTCTTCGTACCCACCTACCGAGTAAATATGGCCGTTATATCCGAAGCTAAATCCGCGGCGCCTACCAACCGAAAGTTTGTTTGGGGACTCAATCCACGTACTGCCCGACACTGCTACGACATTGTTGTTATTGTCGAACTTGGCGTATAAGACATCGTCTTTGTCGGCCTCCGCGTTGCTGAAGCCACCGACCAAGAAGATGTAGTTGGCATAGACCGTACCCGAATGGATGCCAAGTCCGTCAATGCCGCCCGTCCCTGGTGTTGAGTCAATCTGTAATTGGCCCGATGTGGTGCAGCCCGATACGCTGCCGCTCGTAGTGATATTGCATTTATACACCTCGGTTTCGTAGTCGTTGCCAGCGCAGCCAGCGCCGCCGGTATTAGTGCCACAACCACCGAATATGTAAAGGTTCCCAGGGTTAGTGCCTGCCGATGCCGGATTGGCGCGCGAGTAGACGTAGGTGTAAGAAAGGTCTTCAGCGATACCTGCAGTAGTCATGTCGACAGTTGACCACGCACCGGTAAGGCTACCGTTTGTGTTGACTGAATTGTAATAGATGTTGGTTGTGTTACCTGAACCCGTCAAGCCTCCCACGATGTAAATGCGATTATTAAAAGTAGTAACGCCACCGGCTGCGATACCGGTTGTGCCGTTTATGCGGTTGGTCGCATCGACACACCAGGCGCCGTAGCTTGTACCCCCGCAGGCGCCTGGGGCGGTCAGCTGTCCACTTGAATTTATGGCGACGTAAGAAATATTTCCTGTAACATCGAAATCGTCACCAGTGCCTGCGTCAGCACCTTGGCAGGTAAAAGCAATGCAGCCGCCAATGACGTACAGGTAGCCGTTTAGGATGGTCGACATAGAAAGCATTTGTCCGCCTTCGCCAGCGTCGTCCCCGACGGGTGGCAGGCTGCAGCTATGGGGCGTGCCGCCAGTACAGTTGCCGCTGCCACTTGCCGACGAAATGTTAACAGTGGATACCTCGCCCGCTGGATTAATCACTCCATAATCAACGTCGGCCAGAGTAGTGGCACATTCGCCCGTTGTGGTATTTTGTTGCGCACAGCCTCCCAAGCGGTATAAGCCGTTTTGCCAGCCAATAATAGAATACCCAAATCGTTGGTTGGTGAGGTTGGTAATGGATCCCCACTCAGATATTGACCCATCGGCGTTGATACTGCCGAGCTGGGTATCGCTGGCCACAGTAGTACAGTAGCCGCTTGCATTGACGGCAGTGCATCCGCCAGTCAAATAAATATAGGCTCCCCATACTGTCGTGAAGCTGCCGCCCTGTGCGCTTCTGCCGGTAGTGAACGACGTTGTCTGCACCCAGCTGTTCATGGTGCCATCGCTGTTGAGTTTGCTGTAATACACCGTGTTTTGCATGGTGCCGTTGTTGTTGCCGCCAATAATGTAGATGTAGTCGTTGTAGCCCTGCACAGACAGCCCATAGCGGGCGCTTGGCAATGCTTGGCCGCTCGACCACGAGCCGAGTTTGCCATTAGGAAGGATGTCGGCAATTTCAACCGTGGTGGCCGCGCCGGAGTTGGCTGTGGTGTTAGTGTCGCCGCCTATTATGTACATTCTGTTGTTGTAGGCATAGGCGGCATGGTAGGCACGCGCCGTGCCCCCATTAAGGCCGGTATCTTGGTACCAATATACCCAGTTATTTTTGTTGGTATCAGTAGGATGCCAAAGTTGAGGTTCGCCATTAGCCCCCAGTTTTGCAATCAAAACTGTGCTCTCCAGGTTGGTGCCGTCAGAGCCTCCAATGACGTAGAGATATCCGTTATAGGCAACCATGGCATGGCCTCGCCGCGCTTCTGGTAGGTCGTATGCTGAACTGGTGCACCACCCCGAGCACGCCCCGGTACCTGGGTTTGGGCTTTCTATTGCTAAGGTTGAAGAGTTAAACTTTGCCCAGTTAACGCTCGCCTGCATGGCAGGTGTTACTGTTGCCGGGTTGATGGCCAGGCTGCTTGCGCCGTAGTCGTCGTTAATTGAGTTGTCAGCAAAGGTGGCAGTGCCTGTCGATACGCCAGATGCTGGCGGGTTATCGAGCGCTGCCGCGGCAAATGCGCAGTTGCCGCTGGCTGCGGCACTACTGGCGCCTGAATCAATTTTTGTGTGGCCGCTTGGCACCCAGCCAGTT
>DATIBT010000032.1:0-58771 GCA_035457345.1 Saccharimonadales bacterium (SeqCode)
ACAGACCGACGAGCAAACATGCCGCCAACGCGCCACCAAGCGCAACCCTCGCCGCAGCCCTGACGATGTTTATCCCGTCAGCCTTACAGAACATATGTGGTCGAATCTTGCCAAACAATTCGCCCAACCCGTCAAAGAAGCCTACATGGTTATTAGCGGCAAACACGCTTTCAGCACGCAAGCAAAAATGGTGCTGCGCAAACTTTCCACCCCACATGCCCAAGAGGCTACGACTGTGCGTGCCCAGGAACGCGAGCAAGCCGCCCCCGTCTCCCGCGAAACGCCCCGTACCCCGCGCGCCCCCGAACGGCCGGACGCGCGCCCTGGGCGCCGGAGCGTTTTAATCTCATAACCTATGCCAACAACGTCATTACAAGATGCCGAGTTCGGTGCAATCGCCATTCGCCGCTCTGCATTGGCGCGCAGTTTGCGCCTCAAAGTCAATGAACGCGGCTCGCTGGTTATTTCTATGCCCAAACGCGCGCCCCTCTACTTGGCAAAACAATTAGTAGACGAAGCGCGCGATCAAGTCCGCAAAAGCCTTAAAAAAACACAGTCCCAGCTCACTGTCCTGCAAAATAGCGATATGATAGGCAAGTCGCACCGGCTTGTTATTCGCGACGGCGATGAGTTATCTGGCCGGCTCATCGGCAATTTTATAGAGGTGACATTGCCGCCAGCGGTGTTACCCGAATCACCAAAGGCGCAAGAATATATAAAAGAGTTCGCCCTCAAAGCACTACGTACGCAGGCCAAGGCATATTTGAGCCGCCGGCTTAAAGAACTCGCTGACCGCCACGGCTTTCGGTACGAAAATGTCCGGTTTAGCAACGCCGGCACGCGGTGGGGGAGCTGCTCGTCCAGCGGCACTATCAGCCTGAACATTTGGCTTATGCAACTGCCATTCGACCTTATTGATTATGTCATTGTGCATGAGCTTTGCCACACCCGCCAAATGAATCACTCACCCCAGTTCTGGTCACTCGTCGAAGCAATTTTGCCCAACTACCGTGAGCTCCGGCGCACCCTCAAAGCCAAGCGCCCCTACTTATAAAATGCTAACGGCTATGTATAATAGCAGCTAAGATGACTCGCAAAAAAACTAAGACGGGCTACTACGAACGGTTGCTATTTGTATTTAAGAATGCTGCCGCGTTCATGCCGCTCGTTATGATTCCGTTCGGTTTTTTGGCGCGCAGTGGGCTGACCGATAACCGCTACTACTCGGGCGATGCCGTGTTTGCCTTCATTTCTGCTGCCTACCTTGTTGTGTCCGTCCTGAATTTCTGGTATGTACGGCGCCTTAAACCGTCGCTCGCCGGCGACCTCGCCTTTACTGCCGTATTTCATGTACTCACCCTACTGTTCATTCTATTTATCAGTGGTTTCTTAAGCGCATTCTTGTCGGTTTGGATTGTACTCATGATTAGTACGGATATACGCTTTGGCACCCGCGGGTTCTTTGCGAGCTTTGCCGGTCTGTGCATGGCTGGTATTTTTATGCTCATTGCCCACTCTGACATAGCCGCAGGTGAAAGGTACGAGATTATACAAGGCGCCATAGTAGTGGGCGCCATAGGGTTTGTCATTGCTAAGATTCGTAACATTACGGACCGCGAGCGGCTATCGCTCGCCAAAACCCGCCAAGAAGAAATCTACCAGCGCGAACGGTTGCTCGCCCTTGTTAACAGCATGGGCGATGCCGTTGTGGCCACCGACGAGCAAGGAGTAATAAAAGTATATAACTCGACATTATTAAATTTGCTCGACACTAACCTCAATTTAACCGGCAAAACGATCGATGAAGTATTGCGGCTGCACGACAATAACGGCCGAAGCATAAAAATTACCGAAGAAGCAAAAGTGCGCCACGCCGTGTTTAGCCGCACCGACCTATCACATAAATTTGAAGACGGCGAGACAATCAAACTCTACATTAACGTTGCGCCCATTCAGCCAAGCTACCGCAGCCATGCCGAAAGCGGCTACATTTTCATTTTGCGAGATATCACTAAAGAAAAGACGCTCGAAGAAGAGCGTGATGAGTTTATTTCGGTTGTCAGCCACGAACTTCGCACGCCGGTCGCCATTGCCGAGGGAGGCCTGTCTAATATAGTGCTCCTCCAAGAACGCGGGGCCGCGCCAGAAATGCTCAAAAGCGCCGCCAAAGCCGCCCATGAACAGATACTCTACCTTTCTAAGTTAATCAACGATCTCAGCGCGCTATCCCGCGCCGAACGGGGTTTGGGCGCCGAGATAGAGATCGTCGACCTCAACACCCTCCTTCACGACCTGTACGCCAATTATGTTGAGCAAGCAAAAACCAAGGGGTTGGTACTAAATATAGATGTCGCCAAGCTACCGCATGTCGTATCGAGCCGCTTATACATAGAAGAGATCATGCAAAACTTACTTACCAACGCTATCAAATACACCAAACAAGGCTCAATAACCATCTGGGGCAAGCGCGAGAGTGGAGGTGTTATCCTTAAAATTACAGACACTGGCATTGGCATTAGCAAATCCGACCAAAAGCATATGTTCGAAAAATTCTACCGTTCCGAAGATTACCGCACCCGCGAATCAAGCGGTACCGGCCTTGGACTGTATGTCTGTAAAAAGCTGTCCGAAAAAATTGGCTTGTCACTTGAATTTACCAGCCGCCTTAATCACGGCTCAACGTTTACCCTTACCATTCCAGCCGAACAGATTGCCAAACTTACGGACGGCGCCACACGGGCCGCTCGCCCTGGAGCGGCTGAGGCGTCAAAACCGGATAGCAAACATTCCGGCCCTTCCAATTAACCTCAGAAAACTCGTACGTCACCATGCTTGCCACGTAAATAACCGCTTCTTGGAAAACAACATATGGCCATAGCAGCCAGGCCAGAAACCAAATTTTAGGGGTAATGCGCACTACCACCAGGAGATAGTCGATGAAAAATAAGGCCGTTGCAGTGAGCGCCAACCAAAACGCCACACCCGTCTGACCATTTAGAAGGCTAAAGACAGTAAATCCGAGTGGCCCAAGCACCATAGCAAGTAAAGCTGTCACGGCGCCAATGGCGTAGAATGGCTGACGACGAAGAAGGGGATATGCTAATCGGAGAGAGGTGGCAACGTGGCTCGTCCAGCGTTTGGCGGTGGTAACGCCAAGCTCTGAGTTGCCGACCAAAAAGCGGTACTCATTACTGTTGAATAGCCGGCGTGCGAATGATTCTTCGGGAATAATTTTGCGGCTCACAGAACCAAACTCGCCCAGGGCGTCGAGCGCTGAGCGCTTCACAAGCCACAACCGACTAGAAATAGGCATGCGACTCTTGCCAATAGGCAGGACAATACGCCAGAACTGCTCAAGCGTCCCAAGCAGCGTACTTGCCCCAAGTGCCAACCGGTTCTGCGGCGCAACGCTGACCATTTGCAATGAGTTGCCTGAGGCGTACTGCATAAGGACGGTAATGGTCTGGGGTGAGATGTGGGTGTCGACATCCATAAATAGTATGTAATCGCCCGAAGCATGGCTCACGAGCGTCTGCATTGCCTGCGTTTTACCGAGCCAGCCAAGCGCGGGCTGATCACCCTGCACAAAACGGACGCCTTCGTGGGCAAAAGAACGGATGATAGCGCTCGTTTTATCTTGCGAACAGTCGTCGAGCACTAAGACCTCAATCTTAGGATAGTCAGATGTTAAGACTGTTTCCAGGCAATCGGCCAATGCATGGTCTTCATTGCGGGCAGGAATACACACACTTACCGTTGGCATTTCACTAAGCACTATGCGTTTTTTAGGCAGCCGATAGTGGCGCATATTCCACAGCAGCTGCCCCAGAAACATGAGCCCTATACACACCGCACCAATGAGCATGACAATGCCAGTTATCTCTAGGAGGTCGCGCGGAAACCAGTACTCCAGCGCCAACAAAACAACAATTGCCCCATAGCCAATAATCGCGTTTTTTCCGGTACTCCCCAGCAAAAAAGGCGGCTCCAACCTACCCACAAACAAACGAAAGGGGAGCGCCAATAGCCCCAAGTGTACTACCGTCAGCAATACTTTCGTCCAAAGACTAAACGGCGTCGCATATATAAGAGGGAAGCCAAAAATAAGCAGCGCTATAACCAGTTCGCTTCCAACCTCTGTGAATCGCCGTAACCTCGTCACTACCAAAAGGGTGCCGACCGCCATAAGCACACTCGCCAGCCAAACCCCTACGAAAAAGCTCATGCCATTATGGTAGCAAAAACTGCTAGGGCGCGATATCTTGACGTTTCGAGACTGCAGGCGTACTATTGACAGCAGACGCCTACCGATTATGGTAGGTTTTTATATAGGAGAGCAATGCCCCGTGGCAAAGAAGCAAGCGAGCAAAGAAGAAAAAGCACCACGCGCAACAACGCGTGTGCTCAAAAAAAGGGTAGAGCTAACAAAAAACGCAAAACTTAGCCGTGACATTAAAATGCCCAAGTGGCTGCGTGCATTCTTTGGCTACTTTAGCGGCTCATGGCGCGAGCTACGTCAGGTGCGCTGGCCCAATCGCAAAGCAACATGGAGCCTCACTGCAGCGGTGATCACGTTCACCCTGGCATTTGTAGTAGTTATCTTACTGCTCGACTACGGATTCGAACAACTATTTAAGAAGGTAATATTATAATGACAACACAACGATATGACTCGACCCGGTTGTGGTACGCCATCCACACCTACAGTGGCTACGAAGAAAAGGTCGCTGAGAGCATTCGCCAGCGCGTTGATTCTGTCGACATGGCCGACAAAATCTTCGACGTCATGGTGCCAAAAGAAAAGCAAATCGAAATTAAAAACGGCAAACGCAAAATTGTAGAAAAGAAAATCTTCCAGGGCTACGTACTTGTAGAGATGAAGATGACCGAAGACGCTTGGTACATTATTCGCAATACACCGGGCGTGACCGGTTTTGTTGGCAGCGGCAGCATGCCAACCCCGGTTAGCGACGACGAAATGACTAAAATCAAGAAGCGCATGGGCGTCGACGAGCCCAAGCACCGCATTGACTTTAGCGTGGGCGAAGTAGTCAGTATTATTGACGGACCATTTAAAGGGTTCGATGGCGCCATTAACGAGATTGACACTCAAAAAGGAAAAATCAAGGTACTGGTCAGTATGTTTGGCCGCGACACACCCGTTGAGCTGGATGCTTTGCAGGTCAAAAAAGTATAGCACTGTCTCGCCCCTCACTGCATAAGACAAAAAACCGCCCCTCATGGCGGTTTTTTGCATAAACAACTACCAATTAAGTTAATTCTATTATATAATAGTATGCTATAAGTCTCGATCGTGAGGTGAGGGCAGGTGAGCAATCAAGACTCAGCGGGCGACATAGGCTACCGGGCCATAAAGCTCACCGTTACGGCTGAGCGTATGATTTGGAGCTGCCCAAGAGGCGACAGCGACATACAACTGAACAAACCTTATCTCTACCCGGGATTCTGGTTTGTAGCCTCAGAAGAATCAGGTGTACGCACGCTCAAAGTTTTTCTCCATGGCGGTAGCGCGCACCAAGTGCGCGAGGTCAATATAACAACAGATGGTTATTACACCATCCTTCCCTATGAAGTACGTTACACTCCATCCGCAAAGGAGGAAACAGACAAACCCGATGAACGGCTCGTTACGGTGGTTGATGAAAAGCTCCTGGAGCTGACCGAAAGGTTTAGCCCGGAGTATCGTCGTTAACCAATCCAGCTGCCGACACGAGGCTTAATCCCCGGCTACAGCCGCCACTCAAAAGTGGCTGCCGTAGCCGGAGCCACTTTTGCTATTATCCGGACCACTGTACAGTCCGCGCTAAAACTGATATAATTCATATCCGTTACGCACTCCTAATAACATAACCGTGGGAGGCCCAAAAAGCCGAAGGAACCACAAGGAGCAATATATGGCACTCGCCGTAAAAGCAAATCTTAAAATGCGTCTTCCCGCTGGCCGCGCCAGCGCAGGCCCTCCGGTAGGATCTATTCTTGGTCAGCACGGCCTAAACCTGATGGAATTTGTCCAAGCGTTTAACGACCAAACAAAAGACATGATGGGCAAAGACGTCATCGTGCACGTAAAAGTGTTCGAAAACCGCACTATGAATTTTGAGATTATTGGCCAGCCGGTGGACGATATGATCCGCGAAGCCGCCAAAATCGACAAAGGCTCAGGCAAACCACACACCGACAAAGTTGGCAAAATCACCATGGCCCAAGTACGCGAAATCGCCGAAAAGAAAATGGCTTTCCTGAACGCCAACGACGTTGACGCTGCCGCCAAGACCGTCGCCGGCACCGCCCGCAGCATGGGTGTTGAAGTAGTAGAATAATAATCCGTGGGAGGCCAGCAAAGCCGATTGCACCACAAGGAGTAATAATTATGGCAACTAAAAAAGCCAAAGAGACTGAAGAAGTCAAAGAAGAAGTGGCTGTAGCAGTCGCTGAAGAAAATGTAGCTAACGAAGCTACCGAGAAGCCAAAAGCTGTAGAAGCTGAGGAACCCAAAGAAGAAAAGAAAGCCGCCAAAGCCGGCAAGCGCAGCGAGAAATCGCTGAAGGAAGCTGAAGAGAAGGCTGAAAAAGAAGAGCGCAAAGCCAAAGGCGACACGTCTCCGCAAGAAGGCGCAGAGGCTAAGGCCAAACAAAAGCAAAACCCAACCCGTTCTCGCCTTGAGCGCCGCGGCAAAAACTACCGCAAAGTCGCTGAACAAGTTGAAAAGGGTAAGCTCTACGCTCTTACTGACGCCCTTGAGCTCGCTACTAAAACCAGCGTTGGCAAATTTGACGGCACCGTTGAGATCCACCTAAACCTGAATGTTGACCCACGCCAAGCCGACCAAAACGTCCGCGGCACCGTCAGCCTGCCTGAAGGTACTGGTAAGACTGTTCGTGTTGCCGTTTTCGCTGGTGCTGCTGAAGCAGAAAAAGCCAAAAAAGCCGGCGCAGACCTAGCGGGCGAAGAAGAAGTCCTTGCTAAGCTCGACAAAGAACAACTCGAATTCGACGTGCTCATTAGCACCCCGCAAAATATGCCAAAGCTCGGTAAGTACGCTCGCTTGCTGGGGCCACGCGGCCTTATGCCAAACCCTAAGAGCGGCACCGTGACTGCCAATGTCGCCAAGGCTGTCCAAGAAGCCAAAGCCGGCCGCGTTGAATACCGCGTGGACAAACAAGCAATTGTCCACCAGGGTATTGGCAAAGTAAGTTTCGGCGGCGCTAAATTACAAAACAACGCCAAAGCGTTCATTGATAATCTCAATGCAAACAAGCCTGCCAGCGTTAAGGGCGCGCTCATTAAAGGCGTGACCGTCAGTACGACCATGGGTCCTGGCATAAAGGTTGATATAAGCTCTTTGTAGCCCGTCACCAACCAAGCATGCAAAAGCCGCTTAACCACAAGCGGCTTTTGCTTTATGCTTAAAGTATGGGTGAGCTTATTGGCATAACCGGCCCGATCGGCAGCGGCAAGTCAACAGTCGCGCAGTATTTTGCTACCATGCAGCCTGACCATGCGCTGTACGAAACATGGCATGTGGTCGCAGAGATTGCCACCGCATTCAACGCCGCCCTCAAGGCTGAGCTTGCCTATGAGACAACTCACGATCCCATTGAACTCGCCAACCAAGTGCTTATATGGCTACCAGATGCTATTAGCGAATCACTCCATCACGATGTCGTCTGGAACCAGCTCGCCTTTACAAAACATGATGCCATTGCCAAACCGGACATGTACGAAAAACTGCTCACCTACTTGCGCCAGATAGAAAAACAGCCAAAACTGCTTACAGCCCGCATTACGCCAGAGACAAAAGAAACATTCCGGCCAATACTCCAGTGGCTTGGCGGTTATTTAGTGACCAAAATTAGTAAAACTATATGGTACGATGAGCTCCTGCGCCGCATACAACTGCGCAACCCAACTACTAGCCTAGTCATTATAAGCGGCGTCCGCTACCCCAGCGACGCTGAAGTGGTGCGCGCTCACGGCGGCCGCATCTTGCGGGTGGAGCGCCCCGGCCCCGCAATACACACCAGCGACCCCACCGAAGCAGAGCGAGAAAATATACAACCAGACGTAACCGTCATTAACAATGGTAGTCCCGAACAGCTTTCAGCTGCCGTAGAAACAATGTGGAACGACCTCGCCGCCGGCCATGCCCGGCCCAGCTACGCGGCTATGTGATCACTTTGTAGTGTAGCAATATTGTTTGGTCGCCAATGTCTTTGCAAGTGAGCAAAGTGAGGTTGCGGTGAATGGGCTGATTGAATAACGGCACGCCTGCACCAAAAACGGTCGGATGGACGGTCAGGAATAATTCGTCAACTAAGTTTGCCTCGAGAAATTGACCGTACACTGTTGAACCGCCGCAGACGGCAAGCTGCTCCACGCCTTCGTCCCGCAAACGCGAGACAAGGGCTGCAGGAGATTCACTAGTGGGCTCAATGCCCTCAAGCGTAATCGATTGCGGCTGCGTTGTCAGTACAATAGTGCGCCTGCCGGGCAACGCCCGGTTGAATGTTTCGAACGTCGTACGGCCAAAGACCGTGACGCCCGCGTCTTTTGTAGTTTTAACAAAAAAGCGTTTATCGGCCTGGGTACTCCATTCGAGTGACGAATGAGTTTTGTCTGCGCCTATAAACCCATCAGCAGTTACGGCGGCGATAATAAATACTTTCATCTGGAATCATTGTGGCATACACGATACGATTGTGGCAATGGACAGGGAAGTCATCGCTACCATCGCTGCCGCCTACGGCCTACAGCCAGAGCGCATATTGCCTATGCAGAAAGGGTACCGCAACAAATCGTTTGCCATGCAACTGCCAAGCGGCAGCATGGTGAATCTTGTTATTTACAAGACTGAGCCGGGTATACTGGCCCGCATACAGCACGCCAACGCAGTCTCGAACGCCGTCGCCACACACAACCTGCCCGCTCGCCACACCGCCGACCCACGCATCCTGCAACTTAAGCCCGGGACGTACGCCAGCCTATACAATTACTTGCCCGGCCGCACCATTCCCTGGGAAGCCTACACCATGGACCACCTAAAACAGCTCGGAAAAACCATGGGTGATATGCATGCAGCACTAACAGGTTTTGAGGGCAATCTGCCGAGCATAGCCCATGAATGCCTTGCGCTTAACACCCGTATGCAGCGCTACTTTGCCCAGCCGCAAGTGGCAAAAGCGCTCAAGCACAAACTTACCTTGCGCCTTAGGCTCTTCAACGCCGACAAGCTGCTCGCACAGTGCGCCGCTCTCCCACAACAACAAGCCCTGCACATGGATTTTGTGCGCGGCAATCTGCTATTCAATGACGAACCGATAATAACCGGCATTCTTGACTTCGAAAAAACCGCCCGCGGCCATGTGCTATTCGACATTGCGCGCACCCTGGCGTTTCTACTTGTTGATTGCAAGTACAAATCTGAGCAACAAATTCGCAAATACTTTTTATTATCCGGCTACCAGAAACGCAGCCAAGCAAACCTGCCAAACGCGCCGGCGCTACTTGAACAGCTAGTCACGTTCTTCCTCATCCATGACTTCTACAAATTTCTGCGCCACAATCCATACGAATCTCTCCCACAAAACGAACACTTCACCCGCACCCGCAATTTACTGCAGGCCCAACACATTATAGAATAGAGAAAACAACGGAGGGGATTACTTATGGCAGCGCCAGCGGCTTGGAAAAAACGGCTTATTTCACAGAGTGATTTAATGACGCTGCACGAAAAACTAAAGGAATCGGGCAAAAAAATCGTCTTCACTGCTGGCAGCTGGGACTTACTGCACGTGGGCCAGTGCCGCTATATGGAAGAGGCTAAAAAAGAGGGTGACATTTTGGTAGTGGGCGTCAGTAGCAACGCCGCCATTCGTCAAGTAAAGGGGCCGAATAAACCAATCCTCGATGAAAAAATCCGCGCCGAAATGCTAACCTACCTGCGCTCCGTCGATTTTGTCACTATTTTGCCCGAACCTAGCTGCGTGCCATCGCTCGCGCTGCTTAAACCTGACATTTTTATCACCGTTCGTGAAGATTGGGCCGCTGACTACAAAAACTCCAAAGAATACCAAGTGGTCACCAAATACGGAGGCCAAGTTAAGGTGGTTGATCGCCAATCAACAGCGCTCTCAACCACCAAGATTGTCCAGCGCGCCATAGGCGGTGAGCTTGGAAGCATTTTTAAAGACTTTATGGAGCTGCGCAAAGATCCGCTGAAAGAACGATGAACCTTACTCCCGAAGAACAGAAAAAACAAATCTATTACCGCGATGCTCGCACCGGCGGCTATTACGATGGCATCTGGAAGACCGTTGGCAAATGCGTTTTTTGCGACCTGCGCGATAAATATATTGTGCACGAAGAAAACGGCATGGTCCTAGTGGTCGCATTGTTTGCTTACATAGATGGCGATATGATGATAATCCCACGCCGCCACCTTAAGTCCGCCAAAGAACTCACGCCAGAGGAATGGCAAACCACCCGCAAACTCATGTATATCGCCAAAAAATTATTGCGCAAAGTATATGGGCTACAAGACGTACAGTATGTCTTGCGGGACGGTGGCATTTTGGTGGGGAGCACCGTACAAGATCACTTCCACATGCACTGCGTGCCGTCTGACGGGCCAGACCTTACCGTGTGGAATTACCGCAAACTAAAATATACGCCGTTCGAAAATGCCGAATTACTGCGGGCGCAGCGCAAAATGATTAAGCGGCTATCTGGCAGGTTCGACGAAAAATATGCGGAGACACCATGAACTTTGACTGGAACGATCTCGCCTTTAACAGTAAAAAGCCAATTAACGAGCTGAGGGCCATTTTTATACTTGCTCCGCGCGAGCTGTCTGTTAAGCGGTTTACGCAGCTCATTAAAACCTACCTACCGCACGGGAACATTGTGGTGGGTATTGCCAAAGAAGCGTACGTGCAAGGGCTTGAAGGTCAGCCGCAATTTAGAACGCTGCCGCTGAGCAGTATCGAACCGATTATAAAAAAGGTAAATAGCGCCGGGCTCAAGCACACGGTTTCAACGCTTAGTTATTTTCAACGTGATGCTAAATACGTCATTGAAAAATTGGATTTTAGCAAAGCGCTGCTTATTCGCGGGTCATGGAAATATTTGTTTCATTCGCAGCCGCTCTATTATTCGTTTGTTAAACGGAAGTTGGCGTACGAGACGCTTTCGCCTTTTACCGATGAACAAGAGGCACGTCAGTACGAGACATCTATCCATTTGCCAAACCTCCCGGCGAACGGCTTATTCACTGCAGAGGAAATGCTGAAACATGCAAGTCTTGCCGCCACGCATTCGTTCGACAATGGGTTTCAGACCGGGGTGACGCTCGGCCGCCAAAAGGGTAAAAAATATGAATTTATAACCTGGGGATTTAACAGGGTTGTACCATTCCAAACTTACGCTTGGCATTACGGGGTGACGCGCGAGGACAACTTCTCTCCCATGCATGATCTCAATCAATACGACACCATTCATGCCGAAGTCGATTTTATGATTAAGGCACAGAAGCAACGCATTGACCTGACCGCCACGACATTGTTTATTAATTTACTGCCATGCCCAATGTGTACGCGTATGTTTATGGTCAGCGACATAGCCGAATTCGTTTACCGCGAAGACCACTCGGACGGCTACGGCGTAAAGATGTTAGAGAAGGCCGGCAAAAAAGTAACAAGAATTGTGAGGTAGCATGGCACATCCAGAATACCAATACCTAAAAATGATGGCCGACATCATAAAAGACGGCAAAAGCAAACATACCCGCGGCATCCATGATATCCGCTACCTGTTTGGATACCAGGTGCGGTTCGATATGCGCTACGGATTTCCGCTGCTCACGACCAAAAAGATGCCCTTCAAGATTTTGTTACACGAACTGCTGTGGTTTATATCTGGCAGCTCTGAGGTAAAGTATCTGCACGACCACAAAATCCATTATTGGGACGGCTTTTTACACGAAGGCGAGACCGACCTGGGCCGCGTGTACGGGGTGCAGTGGCGCCACTGGCGGCGGCCCGACGGCACCGAATTCGACCAACTACAATGGGCAATCGATGAACTCGAAAATAACCCTGATTCTAAAGGCATCATTGTCAACGCCTGGAACGCCGGTGAATTAGGCGAGATGCGCCTGCCCCCGTGCCACACCATGTTTCAGTTTGACCTGACCAAAGGCAAATTGCGCCTACATCTTTATCAGCGAAGTTGGGACGTATTCTTAGGAGCGCCGTTCAATATTGCCCAGTACGCCATGCTACTGCATATGGTTGCACATGTGATTGGCGCCGAACCACGCGAACTAATCATTTCCGCGGGCAATGCTCACCTGTATAAAAACCATATAGAGGCAGCCAAGGAGCAGATCAAACGCAAGCCATACCCATTCCCCAAGCTAACCATGGTGGGCGACATAAAGAACATTGACGATTTTACCGAAGAAAACTTTGTGCTCGAAGGCTACGAGGCACACCCTCACCTCAAGACAGATCTTGTAATTCTTTAGTAAAAGGTTATAATACCGTTAAGTAGAAGCTCCAGCAAACGGAGGCGATGTGTTATGCGACGCTCGCGCGTCCTCGCCGTACTGACGGCCGTAGTCCTTACGGTCAGCATGGCGGCCTGTGGTGAAAGCAGCGGCAACAAAGGAAGCGCAGTCAGTGTTCCGGTGGCGAAAGTCAATGCCCCGGCCGGCGAGATGCCCCAGACGCTGCCCGTCAGTTTCCTTTGGCCGCAAAACGCCGGCCAGATGCCAGAGAACCTCAAGGTGAACTTCGGCATCATGGCCAAGTTCACCAAGGGGAACCTAACGCACCCGATGCCGAAGCTCGTCAGAGTAGACGACGCCGTCACCTGCTTGACCAACTTCGGCAGTACGTCGCTCCAAGTGGGCGACAAGGCGACGGCCAACGAAGGTTTCAACGCTTTTCATGCGTGCCGGCTCAACGGCGAGCTGGTCATCGCCTACGGTCCCAAGAAGATGTTCCAGGACCACAAGGACTCGATCGCGACCGACGAGACCGGCGACTTCTGGTACGGCAGCCTGGCCAGCCTCTACCGCAACTACCTGGTCGAACTCCACAACCGCAAGTCGCCCACCGACTACACCTGCCTCTACGGACTGGTGCTGGGCGGACTGCGCGACGCCAAGTACGTGCCAGAGTCGGTGGCAACTATCGAGGAAACACTGGCAACAGCGGCACAGAAGACGGCTTTCAACAAAGGCCGCGACGAAGGTAGTTGCTGATGTGCGCGGGCGGGCCGCCAAGGCCCGCCCCGCACGCACAACTAGACGAATTACCGGTAGTGTCATACCATAGACAAATCATGAAAAATCAGAAAGATTTCTGGAAGGTTAACCACACCAAACTTCTGGGTGGCTATTCCGACCACCACACGACGTATGCCGAGGAGGTCGTAAGGACATTCCCGTCACACGCCCGTGTGCTGGATCTTGGCACGGGCGAAGGAAACGATGCCTTTTACTTTGCCGAAAATGGCCACACCGTGGTTGCAACAGACTTCTTACCCGAATTGCTCACTATAGGCAAATCACGCTACAGCCACAAAAATCTCACATTTCTTGAACAGGACATAAGTCAACCGCTCAAATTCGCCACTAACGAATTTGATGTTGTGTATGCGCGCCTATCGCTGCACTACTTTACCAATGCAACTACACGCGGCATTTTCACAGAAATCGCCCGCGTCTTAAAGCCCGGCGGCAAGTTCTGCTTTATGTGCAAATCACCCGACGACCGCCGCTATGGGCAGGGTGTCCAAATTGAACCAGACATGTTCGACTACAACGGCCACATTAGACACTTCTTCAGTGAAGACTATGCGCGCAGCTTACTCGCAAAGGACTTCACTACCGAGCTGCTGCAAGCAGGCAAAGAGCAACTTTACGCCGAAGTTTCAGCATTTACCAAAGTTATTGCGACAAAGAAGTAAGCCCGACATACAAGGCGGCATGTTCCTGGCACATACGATTAAGAGTAAAACGCCGTTCAAATGCCTTCCGGCACGCCGTGCGGTCAATAGCGTCGATTCTGCGAATCGCCTCGGCAATACCGGCTTCATCGTCGACGACAAATCCAGTCACCCCATCCTCAATAAGCTCTGGGATAGCGCCAGAGCGCATACCAATAACCGGCGTGCCACAGGCAAGTGCTTCTATAACGACCATGCCGAACGGCTCATCGAACGTCGAGGGAACAATGAGCGCTCTGGCGTTTGCCAAAAACGCCTGGCGCTCTGATTGCTCGCGTAAAAAGCCGACATATTCGGCACCGCGGCCAAGCGCAGGCGAAATACTCTCCTGCCAATACGAATCTTTGGCGCCAGAATAATGCTTGCCAGCAATTTTGAGCGGCACACCGGCTTGCTTTGCCGCTGCAATTGCTAAATGCGCGCCTTTCGGCGCAATGAGTCGGCCCATAAAAGCTACGTAATCAGCGGTGAGCCTGGGCTCGAAGGCAAACGCTTCCTTTTTGAGGCCGTGGTAAATATTCGCCACCCAGTTTGTTCCTTTTGGCATAGCGCTGCGCTGCGCCAGCGACATAGAAACCCAGTTGAGCTGCTGGTATTTAGGAAAAACGTTTTTGTACTTCACCAAAAAATTAAACGGATCATGATGCGTAAATATAACCGGCTTTTGGCAAAGCTGCGCAAAGGGGAGGGCGGTGTCTTCTTCGTTCGTATATATATGAACAATGTCGAACTCGCCAGCGTTGGCGGCTGTGTATGCTTTGGCAATTATTTCTGCCTGCACCTGGCGGGCAAGGGTAATAAAGGTAAAGGGATGCTTTTTTAGGAGATCTAGATAAGAGTCACCGCGGCCCGCAAGCTCACGCTCAAAATAAGACAAATCAGCGCCAACCGTTTTAACGGTTGTAGCAACCGGGCCGGGGGAGAAAAGCGTTACCTGCGCGCCAAGCACCTGCAGCCCCTCCGCCAGGTCAACCGCTAACCGCCCCGGCGAAAAAATAACGTGCGGCAAAATCTCTTTATGCAAAAAGATATGCGGGACTACTAGCGCAATGCGCAGTGGTTTATTTGCTGTCGGCTGGTTTGTCATCGTCTTGATCCAAGAAGCTTAGATCAAGTTCTTCAGAACTAACATCGTCGTCGCCGTAGTAAGCGTCTGCTTCTGGTACTGGTGGTTGATCTGGTTGCGACATAGAAATCCCTCTTATTCACTATTATTATGCGCACCCAAACATGGGATTGCAAATAGTTGACTATAATAAATATAAATGTTATAATAATACCAATCAGTCGTCCGGCTGGTTTGCACTACGACAAGCAGATGTGAGGTATCATGGACAGCCACCAGACGTTCTATGGCCGCTCCCTACACACAGCGATTGTGGCGCACACCGTCGCCACCGGTATCGTTGGCCTCGTGCAAACTGCACGCGAGACGGACCAGGAGTATCGAGACTTCCGCGCACGAATCGCCCTCGAATCAGGTTGCGAGATCGAACTGATCGTGTCTATCGCACGGCGCGATGCCAGAGTCAGTGTCGAGGCGTGCGCGTCCGAAAACGACAGGCCGCTGGACACGGACATCCTGAACAAGGTTCTCGAGCTGCTGCCCAAGTACTACCCTGGCGGCACCGCGGTCTGTGACAACGGCTTCGACATCAGCCTCAAGTTCACCGGGCGTTAGCCGCAGCCACACCCCCAGGTTCCACCTGCAAGAAGGTGTGGCGGCGATCAGGATCCAATCCTGTCATCTGCTTGTCACATCTTCGTATTATCATGCAAAACCCCGCTCACATTTGAGCGGGGTTTTGCATTTATAAATTCAAGTTTTTAGAGTCCCTACCGGGCGGACGAGGCCATCCGTGGCCTACAAGCCCGCCCGGTAGATGGGCGATTACGCAGGAAGAGCGGCGCGCTGTTGCGTTGCCACCCAAGCTCGGAGACTGGGCTTGTGGTACAGCTCCGAGATCCGACGGAAGAGTGAGCGGATCACGCTCAGCTCCCGTTGCGTCACCACGATCATTGCCTCACGCAGATACGCCCTCGCTCCACAAAGGAGCAGGTCAATCCGCGAAAGCTCATCGTCGCCGAGCGACGCCGCTTCATCGACAGCGCTACGCGCCTCGCCAATGAGGTCCTCTGCAGTCATCACGTTCGCCTCCAGCGGTGCTGCGCTCTGATGGTTCCAAGCTGGTCGCCAGGCCAGCTTCCTTGCGTATGACGGCCGGTTAGTTCAAGGCGAAAACCGTACCGTATTTGTGTTATGGGCGTTACCTCCTCCTTTCAGACGAGGCCCCGTAAGCTTGGGAGGGCCAGTATCCCAAGCTTACGGCGCGTCATCTGATTGTTAAAAAATCGAGCTCTTCCTCTGTGGGTTGAGCTCGGTTCTTACAATCTTTGTATGTGTTGTAAACTAGCGGTCAACCCCATGCATCGGGCGCACAATAATGAGACCAAGGAGCTTGGCTTGCATGTTTGCACTGGTGCAGAGGTTAACTTTATTCACGATAATATTTACGCACAAGCATTGCGCCTAGTCAAGCACAATCTTACAATAGTGGCTAAGTTGCACGCCCGGCTTGGGAGGTAGACGATGCGCAAAGGCAAGGCACACCACATGACGCGCAATGCTGGCACCGTCTGCAAGGCGGTTATCGTAGGCGTCTGCGTGTTTATTGGAGTGGTTGGCTGGAAGGTTGCCAATCAGATGGGTCAAATAATCCTGCAAGAGCGTGATATGCAGTCCAGGGGGCGGCATCGGCTCAAGCGCTAGTTTGCTCCAACCAGGGCGGGGCCGTTTTTGAAACAGGCCCCGCCCTGAGGCGTGCAACCCCCTCAAACCTCAAGAACTGTTGACACACGCACAATGTTTAGGTACACTAAAATAGAACATTACCACAGACAGTAGCGGTCCATACGGACGATAAGAATGCTACCGAGGCAGTGACATAAAAATTCGTGTTCTCTCCCTGAACAAGAGTCTTTGGTAGTGCGAGAATCAAAGACTCTTTTTTTAATTGTCTTTATCTCAACCGAAACTTTACAATTTGGTCGAACAACTAAGTACAAAGGAGTTACCACATGGCAATTTCACGCCAGACAAAGGAAACTCAGGTTGCTGAACTGGCCGAACTGCTTGGCGCTGCTAAGCTGACGGTTTGCGCTCAGTACCAGGGTCTCACCGTAAAAGAACTCCAAAGCTTACGTCGTGCTGCTCGCGAAGCAAACGTTACCATTAAAGTGGTTAAAAACCGCTTAGTGCGTGTTGCGCTTAGCCAGACAGAAGCATTAAAAGACGTCGACACAAGCGCTCTCACTGGCCAGCTGCTCTACGCAGCCAGCAGTGAAGACGAAGTTGCCCCAGCCCAAGTGCTGGCCAAATTCGCCAAAGAGCACGAGGCACTTAAACTGGTCAGCGCCATTGACGCTACCGGTACTGTGCTGGCCGAAGCCGACGTTAAGGCCCTCGCAAACCTGCCTACCAAGGACCAACTCCGTGGTATCCTGGTTGGCACCATTGCCGCACCGCTTACCGGTTTCGTCAATGTTATGGCCGGCAATGTCCGTGGCGTTTTGAACGTTTTGAACGCCCGCGCCGAAGCTTTGGAAAATTAATTAGCATCTATCTCACTTAAAGGAGAATAATCATGGCAGACGAAGAAAAGAAGACTGTCGAAGTACCAGCCGAGTTTAAGAAACTCGTCGACGAGCTCGACAAAATGAGCGCGCTGGAAATCAGCAAATTTGTAAAATTCCTTGAAGAATACTGGGGCGTTAGCGCCGCTGCACCTGCTGTAGCTGTTGCCGCTGCTCCTGCCGAAGGTGGCGCTGCCGCTGCTGCCGACGAAAAGACCGAGTTCACCGTTACCCTTAAGGACGCCGGTGGCCAGAAGGTCGCTGTCATTAAGGCTGTTAAAGACCTGACCGGTCTTGGCCTTGGTGAAGCTAAGGCTTTAGTCGACAACGTTCCAAGCCCAATCAAAGAGAAAGTCAGCAAAGACGAAGCCGACGCTGCAAAGAAAGCTTTGGAAGAAGCTGGCGCTACCGTCGAAGTCGCCTAAGCACGTCAACGTTCGACCATATTGTACCAAAACAGCACCCCTCAACAGGGGTGTTTTTGGTGCGCAATGCTTGACTTTACCACAAGCCGGGAGTAGGCTGTAGACATGTCAAAACAATGGATGATTGTGGGTTTTATGCTTGTGCGCCAATAACGGCGTCGGTTTAGCGTGATTCCAACAACCACCAAGCCGAGCCGTGACCAGCCGCTCGGTTTTTTAGTGCAGAAGGCCAAACCTATGAAAACATCTAGCACCACCATACAGCAACGCCTCGAGCAACGGCTCGCCAGATACGTTGCCATGCCCACCGTCTCTAGCGACGCCACAGCTTGCAAAGAGGCAATACAGACCATAACGGCGGAACTGAACACTCTCGGTTTTAAAACTACCGTTCACCAAAGCAACCACCCTTGGGTTATGGCTACGACGCGCGACACAAAACATGTGCGAGTATTGCTACATGCCCATTTTGACGTTGTCATGGCGAACAGCGACGAACAGTATAGCTTGCGCACAGAAGAAGATAAACTGTATGGGCGCGGCGTCCTTGATATGAAATTCGCCCTCGCCTGTTACATGGAAGCCCTGACAGACCTTTTGCAACAGGATGAACTGAGCGCCTATGACCTTGGCGTCCTAGTGACAACAGATGAAGAGCTCGGTGGCGAGCATGGCGTCAAGGAATTCTTGGATCAGGGGTGGACATGTGACATTGCCATAATTCCCGATGGCGGACGCGATTTTAAAATAGAGAAACGGGCCAAAGGCTTCCATTTGCTTTATCTTGACTCACATGGCACTAGTACCCATGGCTCGCGCCCCTGGGAAGGTGTTAACCCGCTGCCTAAGCTACTGCCCGCTGTGCTTGAAATTATGGGGCATTATAAAAATGACCAGCCCGACCTGCCAACTGTCAGTATTAATGGCATCGATACCCCCAGTTCGTTCACCCAGGTGGGCGACTTGGCACGTGCACGCATTGATGTCCGCGCTTTCGAAGACAATGAGCTGCTGGCTGTCGAGGACCATATTAAAGATATCGCCGACAAATTCGGCCTCACGATGACCCGTCACCTTGAAGGCTCGGCAGTACACCTTGATGAGTCTAACCCACTCGTCCAAACCTTTATACAATGCCAATCAAAGGTACTTGGCAAGCCGACCGAATTTGTTGAATCGCTCGCGGCTAGCGACGCCCGCTACTTTGCGGCCCATAATATTCCGACTATTCTGGAATACATCCACGGCGGCGGACACCATAGTAAAAATGAATGGATTTTGCGTAGTTCACTTGTACAATTTTACGAGGTGATCTGGGTGTACATTCAAGAGGCGGCCCTTGACCGTGCCGGCCAGCCCATAGGCCGCCGTTTGTTTGGTGCTCCAAAAAAGGTGATGCGCAATTTGCTCAACCGCTCATAACATATGAGCCTCACCGGTTGCGTCACCTCCCGCAACAGAGGCTGTAGTAGGACAGTGGCGTCGGAAAACGCTAAATGTAGCGGAGTTGTGGAAAACTCTGTTGACCCACCAAAACATCGATGCTATGCTGGCACCATAATGTGATCAGGATAAAAATATCCTGAAAACAAACAAATAAGGACTTTACACCAGTGGCAGAATTACCCGAAAAGCAAATCAAACGGCTGCGATCCCTCCTGCAAGACGCCGAAACTAATTTGGCTGCCGCCAAAGAATTACTCATAAGCTTGGTTGGAGAAGAAGCCGGCGACCATGCTGCTCCTATTGAAGATGTGGCAGGCAAGGTGATCGAAGGCGTATTCGACGGCAACACCATGGTTGGCCCAGACGGCAAAACCTATCCCGTACCCGCCAACTACGCCAGCAAATCTAAACTGGTGGAGGGCGATATCCTTAAGCTCACCATCGCTGATGACGGCGGCTTCATTTACAAGCAAATCGGCCCAGTGGCACGCCGCCAGATCATTGGCACCCTTCAGCAGCACGATGGCACTTACTACGTAGAAGCCGGCGGCCGCGAATACCGCGTGCTCCTTGCCAGCGTGACCTACTTTAAGTGCAAGACTGGCGACCAAATTAGCATCATCGTCCCAGAAGACAACCGCGACGCAGAGTGGGCGGCGATTGAAGCTGCATTGTAGCTACATTCCCTAAAAAGTCTTAGCCTGAATCGCCAAGACTTTTTTTGTTATCTCAAAACTACGGTTCACGGCGGCCGCACTACTCCTTGCCCGCACCCAGCGTTATAAAATACTACAGTGTGCCCGCACAGTCTGCGCTATACTTAAACCAAGTATGGGGCAGGCATTATATAGAAAGTACCGTTCAAGGTCGCTTGATGAGCTCGTTGGGCAGGAGCATATTACGCAGACACTGGCCAGGGCTCTGAAGGCAGGGCGGGTAAGTCATGCGTATTTGTTTACCGGTCCGCGCGGGGTTGGTAAAACAAGTGTGGCTCGTATTCTGGCACACGAAATTAACGGCCTGCCCTACAGCGATTCCCAGAATCTCGACATTATAGAAATTGACGCGGCAAGTAACCGCCGCATAGATGATATTCGCGATTTGCGCGAAAAAGTGTTCATTGCCCCGGTTAGCAGTAAATATAAAGTATACATAATAGACGAAGTGCACATGCTCACAGGGGAGAGTTTTAATGCACTCCTTAAGACGCTTGAGGAACCGCCAAGCCACGTGGTATTTATCCTTGCCACAACAGAGGCCCATAAACTGCCTGCGACCATTGTAAGCCGCACGCAGCGGTTTGCGTTTAGGCCTGTCGCGCGTGAGAAAGTCATGGTGCACCTACGCGAACTCGCCGACAAAGAAAAGATTGCCATAACAGATGAGGCGCTAGGGCTCATAGCCGACCATGGGGAGGGGAGTTTCCGCGACAGTATTAGCTTGCTCGACCAATTAGCCCATTCTTCCGCCGAGGAGATCAACACCGGAGATGTTGAGAGGACCCTAGGCCTGGCCCCGAAGAAACAAATAGACCTGCTTATCCACTACCTCAAAGACCAGGACCGTGAGGGAATCGCCAAGACCCTTAGAGAACTCACAGCCCAGGGAACAAGTACCAGTACCTTAGTAGGCCAACTAAGTATGGCTGTTGCAAACGCTGCGCATAAAGAAAAGGGGGCAAAACTTTACGAGGTTCTCGATGGCTTGCTCGATGTGCCCCGCGCTTACAACCCAGAGCTGAAACTCCTAACTGTCCTCATGCGCGCAACCGCGCCGAGCGTCAAAGCTGAGCCAAAAAGCGCCCCTGCCACCGTTACGGCCCCAACCGTAACTATTGCCGAAGTTGCGCCAAAACGAACCGCACCCGTCACTATTAAATCTGAAGCTCCCACACAGAAAACAGCAGAGCCACCTACCGAAGCAGCCTTACAGAGCAGTACCCCACTAGAGAGTTTTAGCCTCGAAGACTGGCATACCGTACTCGCCCAACTCAAAGCGAACAACCCACCGCTTTATAGCGTTGCCAAACAAGCCCAACCCGAGTTTGATGCAGAAAAACAAGCGCTCACACTTCACTTTAAATACCAGCTGCATCGCAAGAAACTTGACGACCCTAAGCATAAAGCTGCGCTTGTGAGCCTCATGAATACCATTCTTGGTGGCGCGCCAAGTATAGCCACAAATGTCAACAAGGACGCCACACCTCCGCCACCACCTCCCGCCGATCCAACCCTTGCCAACGTTGCTGCTATTATGGGTGGAGGGGAAATTATACATGCCGAAAACGTCTGACAGAAAGCCGAACCAGCCCAGTAAACCGGCTGGCGCAAAGCTGCCACCGCAAAACCTCGACGCCGAGACCAGCCTGCTCGGCGCAGTGCTTATTGACGAGAATGTCCTGACACGCATTAGCGATAAAGTGGTCGCCGACGACTTTTACGATCGCCGCCACCAACTCATCTTTGCGGCCATGATTAGCTTGTACGAGCACCACAAGCCAGTCGACCTCCTTACCCTGGCCGATGAGCTCAAAAAACGCAGCGAACTTGACGACGCCGGGGGCTCTGACTATTTATCAGAGCTTACCAATCAGGTGCCAACCGCCGCTCACGCCGAAGGCTACGCCGACATCATTACGCAAAATGGCATGCGCCGCCGGCTCATTACTGCCAGTGGGGCAATTGCCGAGCTCGGGTTTGATGAGTCACAAAGCGCCCAAGAGCTCCTCTCCAATGCCGAGGCCCAACTGTTTGCCGTCTCCGACCAAACACTGCGCCAAGACCTGACCAGTCTTGAGCAAATCCTAACCGAAAGCTTCGACCGCATGGAAGAACTCCATCGGGACAAGTCCAAAATGCGCGGTATTCCAACCGGCTACCGCGATATGGATAACATGATGGCCGGCCTGCAGCGCAGCGACCTTATTATTCTTGCCGCCCGCCCTGCCATGGGTAAATCCACGTTTGCTCTTAACTTGGCGCACAATGTGGCGGTGGGAGCTAAACACTCTGTGCTTGTGTTCAGTCTTGAGATGAGCAAAGAGCAGTTAGTTGACCGCATGCTCGCCGACGAAGCAGGGGTGGACGCCTGGAATATTCGCACCGGCAACCTTAGCGACGAGGATTTCGAAAAACTCAGCCACGCCATGGGCGTCCTTGCCGAAGCGCCTATTTATATAGATGACACCCCTGGCTTAAGTGTGCTTGAGCTACGTACTAAAGCCCGCCGGGCGGCGCATGACCGGCCGCTTGGCCTTATCGTCGTCGACTACCTGCAGCTTATGAGCGGTAGCCGCACCGGTGGCGATAACCGCGTGCAAGAAATTTCAGAGATATCACGCGGCTTAAAACTTGTAGCCCGCGAGTTAAACGTGCCAGTGATCGCGCTCAGTCAGTTAAGCCGTTCCGTAGAAAGCCGCAACCCACCCCACCCGCAACTATCTGACCTGCGCGAATCAGGCTCTATTGAGCAAGACGCCGATATCGTCATGTTCCTGTACCGCGAAGATTATTACAATCCGGAGACCGACCGCGCGCACGTTACCGACCTTATGATCAAGAAACATCGTAACGGGCCCGTAGGTAACGTGGAGCTTTACTTCCATCCTGAACGACTAAAGTTTATGACACTAGACAAACATCACGAATAATTATATAATAGAGTCAACGTACGGCGTAGACTCGCCGACGACGCACACCACCTGTTCAATGGAGGCTGACGTGACACCGTTCACGGCTTTCGTCCCGACCACCCACAAACTCTACCCCTCGCGCATCGCCGGCAACCCGATGGAACGCGAGCAGGTCCGCGACGGTCTGACCGCGCTGCACGAGGCGGTCTGGCCGCTCAACCCCATCCAGCGGCCGCTGTCGTTCGAGGAAATGATGACTGTCTTCAGGGCGGTCGAAACCCTCACCGACGACTTCCCAACCACAGGCGGACGAACCCCGGTCGGCTACAACGAGCAACTCAGCAACCTGCACTACTGGCTCCGCCAGGAAGCACTGGCTGAGGCAACCCGGGTGTTCGGGACCCGCTACGCGGAGCTCGAACTGCCCAAGCTCACTCCAGACCAGTGGCTCATGCTGTGCCGGGCCGCCTACGCCAACTACCAGATCATCTGGGCGAAGGATACGCACACGGGCAAGGATCTACTGGCGCTCCAGCAGGCCATTCACGGCACAATCGGTGCGCTCAAGGAGCTCATCACCATGCCCGAGGCCCCTCCCATGAGCGTCAGCTGCAAGTCCTGGGGCATGTACGGCCCATGGATGACGGTCATCGACACCCTCACGAACCAGCTCCTCTGAACACGTGGCGTTCCCCGCGGCCGGCACCCGGCCGCGGGAACACCCCAAGACCGTAAGGCACGCCGATATGGCGTGTTTTTGATATACTACAAGTAACCATATGAACATTCGCCCAGTGAACGAGTGGACCTTATACCGCATGCGCTTTTTGCTAGCGTATGTACTGCTGGCGATAATCACCGCCGCGCTCCTTGCATTCTATTTAGATATTGCACCGCCCGGCCTTGGCCCGACCGAAAAACAAAGCATCGTCAGCTCTGCCGCTATTAGTTTTAAAGAACCACCAACTAATATTGTCGATCTGCCGTTTCATGTTTTGCAAAAGCTAAGTGTGGAATGGTTGGGCGTAACACCGCTGGGCGTACGATTACCGTCGCTTGTATTTGGCGGGCTGACCGCGCTCTGCATGGCACTGCTGTTGCGACGCTGGTTTAAAACGAATATTGCACTGGCAGTCAGCCTTATATTTGTGACGTCAACGTGGTTTTTAAGCGTCGCCAGACTTGGCGCACCGTTTATTATGATTCCTCTCTGGACGAGCATACTCTTGTTAACCGCAACGTATGTGTCGCAACAAACGAAGGCCTGGAAATGGTGGCGCGTTGCGTTCGCCATGGCAGCCGCGCTGTCTATGTACACGCCATTTATGGCGTACTTCTTTATTGCAGCAGCTTTGGCAACCATTGCCCAGCCACATTTACGGTACTTGTTGCGTGAAAGCAATAGGGTCAACCTGTTTATCGGTGGTTTCTTCTTCATATTACTTCTTGTGCCATTGGGGTGGGGAATCTACAAAGAGCCTGGCGTCATCCGTGACTTGCTCGCCATTCCAGCGGCGCTGCCAGACCCGCTGCAGTTTGCCAAAGGCTTGTGGCATGCGATTAGTAATGTGATTAACCCCTACAACCTTGCTGCCACTGAAATGATCACGCCCACCCTTGGTATCGTCACCTGCGCCCTACTCCTGACTGGTGGCGCAAGACTACTGCGTGACTTTCACTCCGTGCGTGCCCACGTACTATTACTGTGGGCTGCGTTACTCGTGCCGATTGTTGCCTTCAACCCAACGCAACTTACCGCACTTTTGGTGCCTACCATGCTAGTTGTCGCTATTGGCTTGAACCAAATTATCCGCTATTGGTACCGCTTGTTTCCCCGCAATCCATACGCCAGATTGTTTGGCTTAGTGCCGCTAACGATTCTAGTGATAAGCATTGTGCAGCTCAATTATCAACGCTATACCTTCGGCATGATTTATAGCAAGCAAGCCGGTCAGACATTTAACCAAGATGCGTTCCTTGCGCAAAAAGAATTAATGAATATAGATAAAGCCCGGCCGGTGACTTTTGTGGTCGCACCTGAGAATGAAGCGCTATATAACGTTCTTGCCGGCCGACGGCCATCTACAGCCGTTGAAACAGGCGAAACAGCCAGTGACAGGGCGGGTACCTGGATTGTGCAAAACTCGCAGTATAATACCGTGGCGCAAAAAGTTGGCGCGCCCAGTAAATTGCTTGTCACCGACCAAAAAGCCGATGCCCTACGTTTGACCGTTCACGAACGGTAGACGCATATCTGTTATAATAATCCCATACAAGGAGACCTTACATGTTTGACCAAGCAAAAATGCTCATGAAGATTAAGAAAGCCCAAAAAGAGCTCGCCAACGAAATTATTGAAGTCGAAGCTGGCGACGGCGCCGTAGTAGTGCGGATAACCGGCGAGCAGAAAATTAAGAATATAGAGATTGACCCAGAGCAAGTCGACCTAAACGACATCCACGAACTCGAGCGCTGGATTGAAACGGCCGTTAAAGAAGCTATTAATCGTTCGCAACAAGTAGCCGCGGAAAAAATGAAGCCCCTGATGGGCAGCCTTGGCAAATTAGGGTTGTAAGCAGGCCGAGCCGTGGCGACAATCCTCCCAAAGGCACTATTGCATTTGATTGACGAGCTTGGCAAATTACCAGGTGTTGGCCCGCGCACAGCTGAGCGCTACGCTTATGATTTACTGCGCCGCGATCCCAGTATTGCAACTAGAGTAGCCGACGCTATCTCTCATTTGCATGCCGGCGTAAAGTACTGTCCTAAAACATTCGCCCTCATAGAAAAGGAGCAAGACGTCTCACCGTTATACACCGATCCAGAGCGGGACAAGACGCTGGTTGCCGTAGTCGAGGAACCGCTCGACGTTGTAGCACTCGAGCGTACCGGCCAATTTAAGGGCACCTACCACGTGCTGGGCGGGGTTATTTCTCCAATTGATGGGATAGGGCCAGAGCAGTTGCACATACAAGAGCTGCTTGATCGCATAGACACTGACAACGTGAAAGAAGTTATCTTGGCAACGAACGCGAGCGTGGAAGGCGAATCAACAGCGCTGTACTTGCAAAAACGCATAAGCGACAAGCCTGGGGTGAATGTGACACGCTTGGCGCGCGGACTGCCTGTGGGAGTTGACCTTGAGTATGCAGACCAGATTACCCTTTCTCATGCCCTTGAGGGCCGCCAGCAAGTTTAATATTGTAAAAACATTACTTTTATTGTATAATCACACTTCAGTAAACCCATCTGTCTACAGAGTGGGTTTTTGTAGCCGGGCGTTGCCTGGTATCACATCGAACGGAAGGATAGATCCGAGATGTTCGGAATCCGCACCACCCCGCGTCGCGCGGGTCTCAGCGCGACTGCCGTAGTCGCCGCCCTGCTGGCCCTCATGGGCTGCCAGACCGGCGGTAAGGACAACAAGCCGACGGCCTTCGCAGGCAGCCCCACGAGCGCAACCAGCGCGCCCGAGGTCACCGTGACCACGGACGCGCCCGAGACCGCTCCCACCACCCCCGAGTCCGACTCGCCGTCGTCCGCACCGACCACCACACCGGCGGCCAGTGCCACCATCGACGCCACGAACCCGGACGCCGGTGGCTCCTCCCACATGACCGCCATCACCACGGTGCAGTGCCCCAAGGGACTGCCGGTGAGCGGCGTGTTCGTGGAGGGCAACGGTAGCGAGGACAAGCCGCCGTACGGCGACCTGGACATCTGGGACAACCAGCGCAACCGACTGACCGTCTTGCACACCGTCCTGCCCACCGAGTCGTACAAGATCAGCTTCGGCTGCGGTTACGTCAAGGGGGCGGACCACGAGTGGGAGTACGGCTTCGAGACGCTGCCGCTCTTCGCGCCGAGCCAGGGAACCAAGCACACCATCGTGTGCCCCAAGGTCAATGGCAAGACGTGCAACGTGGACGGCGTCATGCGGAACATCTGATCCCGTTCTACGCGGCCGCGCCGAACGCCCCAGCGGCGAATCGGTGCGGCCGCGCACGTCCAAGCTTTAAACCAGGTGTAAACCTGTTAGAATATAACGAATGAGTACAGCAGCCTACGAACAAGCCCAAAACATAATCGATGAGGCTTCGCATATTGTCGTTATCCAGGCCGAAAATCCTGACGGCGACAGTCTGGGAAGCGCGCTTGCGCTCGAGGCTATGCTAGATGAGCTCGGTAAAAAAGTGACGCTATATTGCGCCATAGAAATTCCTAAGTACTTACGCTACGCCGTGGGCTGGGATCGTGTCACATCTGACTTCCCGAAAACATTCGACGCCAGCATTATTGTTGATACCGCAAGTAGCGCCTTGCTAGAAAAAACATTCGTACCCGCCCAACTTGCCGCCCTTACTGCGCACCCAATTGTGGTTATCGACCACCACCTTACCAAAAGTGATCTGCCGTTTGAGTTTGCTTTTGTCAACAACAGCAAGGCAGTCGCCACTGGCGAAGTAATTTACGATCTCGCTAAAAAACAGAAATGGCCAGTACCAGCAGATGCCGCCGAAAACTTAGCCTTATCAATTTTGGCAGACTCACTTGGGCTCGTCACCGAAACAACCACTGCCCACAGCATTCACACTCTTGCTGAACTTGTTGAGCACGGCGCTCGAGTCAGCGATATAGAAAACCGCCGCCGGGAATTCATGCGCAAAAGCCCAGAGATCCTCGAGTATAAAGGCCGTTTACTGCAACGCATCGAGTACCACCTCGACAACCAGTTAGCTATCGTGCACATACCCTGGGACGAAATTAAAGAATATAGCGACCAATATAATCCGAGCGTGCTCGTGCTCGATGAAATGCGGCTGGTCGAAGGGGTGCGCGTTGCCGTTGCCATAAAAACCTATCCCGACGGTCGGCTCACGGGCAAGATCCGCACTAACCCCGATGCAAAAATTGCCGAAATCATTGCCGGCTACTTTGGTGGCGGCGGCCACGGGTACACCGCGGGCTTTAAGATTTACGACAGAGACTACGAAAAAATAAAATTAGAACTCATCGGCGCAGCCCAAAAGGCACTCAGTGACCTACAATAAAACAATCACCGCCACCGAGCCTTGTTGACGCCTTCTTTGCTACTATAAAAGTAACGGAGCACAGGCATGCAACTATATAACACTCTCACTCGTAAGCTTGAACAATTTGAACCCACCGACCCAGAAGACGTAAAACTCTACACTTGCGGTCCAACCGTGTACGACTATCAGCATATTGGCAATTACAGCGCTTATGTGCGCTGGGACACGCTTGTGCGCGTACTGCAAGCTAGCGGTTACGATGTACATTGGGTCATGAATATTACCGATGTCGGTCACCTAGTCAGCGATGCGGATGAGGGCGAGGACAAACTAGAAAAAGGCGCAAAGCGCGAAGGCAAAAGCGCGTGGGACATTGCCAAATTTTACATGGACGATTTTATGCTCGGCCTCACAGCGCTCAACATACAAACACCGACCCATATCGTGCGAGCAACGGACCACATTGCAGAGCAGATAGAGCTCGTTAAGACGCTTGAGCAAAAAGGGTACACCTATACCATCGACGACGGCGTATATTTCGACACTAGCAAGTCAAAAGATTACGGCAAGCTCGCCCGGCTTGATCTTGCCGGTTTGCAAGCTGGCGCGCGGGTAGAACTGAACCCACAAAAACGAGGCGCAACCGACTTTGCCCTCTGGAAGCTTACGCCAACCGGCCAAAAACGTGACATGGAATGGGATAGCCCTTGGGGGAAAGGATTCCCTGGCTGGCATCTTGAGTGCTCGGCGATGAGCATGAAGTACCTTGGCGAAACGCTCGATATCCACACTGGCGGCATCGACCATATTCCCGTTCATCATATAAACGAGATCGCTCAAAGCGAGGCGGCTACCGGCAAGCAGTTTTCGCGGTTCTGGCTGCACTGCAATCATCTTTTGGTGGAAAATACAAAGATCGCAAAAAGCGCGGGCAATGGCATCTTACTGCACCATCTGGCCGAGCAAGGATTTACCCCACTCGACGTGCGCATGCTACTGCTGCAAAGCCACTATCGCACCCAGGCCAACTTCACCCATGGGGCCCTGCAGGCTGCACGCCAACGTCGGCTCGCGCTGCAGGCATTCGCCGATCTTCGGTTCCAAACAATAGATGGCGGCGAGTTAGATGCTGCAGCCTTTGAGCAAACCAAGGCTGTCATGCTCGAAGAACTTAAAGAAGATCTTCACACACCAGAAGCGCTAGCAGCTCTCAGTGACCTCGTTACGGCCGGCGAAACAAACCTGGTAAGTGCCAATGCCCACGCTGCCTTTGTGGAGTTCCTGGATTTCGTAGACGCCACCCTGGGCCTACAGCTACTTGCCAGCAGCGACATAACGAGCGAGCAAAAACAGCTTATCCGTGAGCGTGAGGAAGCCCGGCGCAATAAGGATTTTGCAAAAGCAGACCAAATTCGCCTAGCGCTCGACGCAAATCATCTTGCGGTGCGCGATACGCCGCTTGGCACCATTTGGAGCCGGACAGCCTAATCGTTGGCTGCCGCCTTGGCGACCAGCTTATGCCAGAGCCTTTGTTTTGAGGGCTCTGGCTTGCGACGGCGATGCTCCATGTAATCAATAAGAATAACGCGTATGCAACCGGCAACAGGAATTGCCACAATACCACCGACCAACCCAAGCAAACTAATGCCCACAATGACCGACACAAGCACCGAAAGAGCGCTGAGCGCCACCGTGCGCGACTGCACCAAGGGCTGAATAAAATTATTCTCAATTTGCTGATAAATAACAAAGTAGATAACAAACACAATGGCCGCGCCAAAATCATTCAGTGCAATCACAGCAGTCACAATAACAGCGCCGATAGTTGCGCCAATCATGGGAATCAGATCAGTGATAAAGATAAGACCAGTAAGCGGGATGGCCGCACTAGCGGGCAGTTGTGGGAAGAAATAGGTGAGCAATAACAAAACAGTGAGGCCCGCTGCTGCGGCAATTGAAGCAACCAGCACCTGACCATTCACATAACTAGTAACCACCTTGTACATTTTTATTGCCAATTTTTGGTGGCGGACTAACTTGGCGGCGTCTCGATAGAGACTCCAAAGCCGCTCCATCCAAACCGGCCCCTCGATGAGCATAAGGAATGTGAGCACCAAGACAGTTAGCATAGTGACGAAACCACTAAGGATAGAAGATATGCCTGTCACGAGCGAGCTACCGACGCCCTGCGCCAAACTTGCCGCCTGCGTCTGCGCGCCTGCAACTAATTGATCTAGTTGCGGCTGCAAATTATACGTGTTTATGAGGTTCGCAATCACCCCCTTTTTGTTGCTCAAGTCTTGAATATACTCCGGTAGAGATGCAATGAACCGATTTGTCTCATTTATAATTGGCGGCAATGCTATGTATATGAACACGCCAATAACAGCCAACATAAACACATAGGCAACAGCTGTTGCCAGCACGCGGCTATGGCCGGGAAGGCGGCTTGCCAAAGCGCTCACGGGAGGGTTGAGGGCGAGCGCCAGGAAGGCAGCGATTGCCACAATCATGAGCGCAGTCCAAAGCTTCCAGATAGCAAGAATGACTGCTACAAAACCGGTCACTACCAGGAGGAACCGAACAAAAGTTTTTGTATCGATATCGACTTTTACTTTCACTATGCCCTCAGTATGACAATAGGAGCCCTGCCTGGCAAGAGAGCTTATGCTATTGCTTTACGTCATCTCCGAGGTTTACCTTGGAATACTCTATAACTTTATGGGTTGTAGGCCGGTAGAGTAGCGCACGGCCGGCCTTAGGAAAAATGAGCACCTTGTCGCCATCTTTCGCCTGCTTAAAGAAGTCTTGGCCTTGGAGCTTCGTGACGTCATTTACGGTAGCAAGCGTTGGCTTCTCATTCGGCAGCTCAAGCCGCTGCCCAATCTCTTTTACAATATCCTCACCTTCGAGCGCACCTGCTAGCGCTGGGTCGGAGAGACGGGCAATTTGGTTCCGTGCATCAACATATAACCAGGCAAACGCACCAAGAACAACAATACCGGCAACCACAATGCCCACACGAGTGTGCCGTCCCACAAAGTCCACAATACCACTTTTCTTCCTTGTGTCAGCGAGTGGGGCGACCTTATTGGCCGGGCGTTTTATGCCATCTATGTCCTGCATATAATATTGAGTGTAGCCGACTTAGCCCACATCAGACAAGTCACTAGTAAATAACCGCTCGTAGCCATACAATAGAATCAGTGAAGCGCCGTTTTTTGCTGTTTACGACATTGTTTTTTATGGCATTGAGTATTCTTTTGGGCGTACTGTACTATCAAAGCTCGACAAAAAACGAGAGCACCAAATACCCACACCTCGCGAAACGATTATTCCTAGAAGATCCCAACGACGTTCTCATAAACCTAGAACCATTACGGCAAAACGTACGCAAATACCTTACCGACACTGGTTTAACCTATAGTTTTTATTTTGAGTACTTATTTACGGGTTCGAATATTCGCGCGGGCGACAGCAACAAGCTCGTGGGCGCATCACTCATGAAAATTCCAGTGGTTATGGACCTGTACAAGGCGGCCGAACAGAACAAGATAGATATCAACAAAAAGGTGACCGTCGACAAAGAATCAGTAAACAATGATACCGAATTTGGCAACCAGCAACATCTAAAGCCGGGCGATCAAATTAGCTTACGCGATGCCGCCAGAATTGCGTTGACTGAATCGGACAACACGGCAGCATATATAGTATTCCAAGCGACACAACATTTGCTCGCGCCTGAGGATCAGGCAATCAATAATCTTGATGTAGAGACACAAATTGGCGAAAGCGACAAAGGCAAATATGCGCTTATTGGCGCTCGCTCGTATTCTTCTTTCTTGAAGTGCCTCTATTATTCCTGTTTTTTGTCGCGTGATCACTCTGAACAGATACTGAGCGACCTCTCAAAGACAACCGATACCACACGCATCAGGGCTGGCGTGTCCAAAGATACCGAGGTAATCCATAAAATCGGCTCGTTTAGCAATGTCACGCAAAGCGATTGTGGCATTGTCTATCTCACCAACCGGCGCTACATATTGTGCATTATGCTCGACACCGACGCGCAAACTGCTAATAAACATATACAAAAGATAGCTGAAATGACGAATGACTATGTCGCCAAAGCGAACTTGACTACTCGACAACCCAATAATTAAAAGTGATGCTCGCCTCTGGAGGCGGGGGAGCGGCAAAAGTGATTGCAAAACCACTTGGCGTGCTTTCAACGTAATATTTAAGATCTGCAGCTGCCTGGCTGCTGGGAGTAAGTTGTACTTTGGGCGCCTTGCCGAATGGCCTGGCAAAGCTTACTGTCAACGCTTTGCCAGCTGCTACATCCTGTCCAACTTTCAGAGTAATGCGGCCCGTAGTGTCATTGCCATCTAGTTGAATGGCGTGTTCGGCAGTAATGCCTGCGGCAGACTCGGCCGTTGCTTTCGGTGCTGCGCCGGCGGTGGCAACATGGCCTTGGAGGGTTATGTCGTTCTTAAAGACGACCTTCTCCACAAATGTAACCAGGCCATAGAACAGGGCGTTACCCTGAAATTCGCTATCACCGCCCACTTTTAGACCACCACCGACGCGTAGGTCGAGGGCGACGCGACCATTACCGCTCGCATCGAAGCTAAATGCTTCTTTACCTTCATTGGTAAGGCCAAGAACTTTGCCAGCCGGCGAGAGTTTAAGGCTGATATCACCGCCATCTGCCGACTCAATAGAATGAGTAGCTAACGTATCAGTTGTCACCTGGGGTGCGGTAATTTCGAGGCCCGCAACTATGCGGTCAGTGAACACCTCAGAAAGATCTTGTTCGGTTTTAAGGGCTTCTTTTTCACTCATTAAATAGGCGAGAAGGGAAGTGCTGAGGGTATCGCCAGTAACCCCTGAAGTGCCGCCAAGGGCAACATTAGTTTTCACAAACACAACCGTCATACCTTGGCCAGGCCCATCGAAAGCCGCCATAGCCTGGCCAATAATTTGTCCGGCTTTGGTCGCTTTCATAGCAACACCAGGCGTAGAGGAAGGGGCGAGTAAGTCACCGGCCTTGATTGGTCCATTCTCTACGGACACAGCAACAGGGGTGCGTCCAGCCAGCACAACGGGCGCCGATTTTACATTCTTATCTTCAACCGCTCCAATGACTAACCCTGGCGTAGTTGTAATAATGCCGACCGCCTGTGAATCATATGCTTTAGTACACTTCTTAACGCCCGCCTGCAAGGTTGCGTCGAGGCACACGACATCACCGGGCTGCAGGTCTTCTTTCGTACCGTACACTTCCGCAAGATCCGCCCCGGAACCGCGTACCGTCCAAACACGTACCTCGCCGCGCGCTCCAGCGCCACCAGCGCCACCCACCGTACTGCCAGTGTGGGCTGCGCCACCGCCACCGCCACCACCACCAGGTGTGCCCCCCGTACCGCCAGCGCCACCTGCACCGCTTGCGTTACTCGCACCGCCACCGCCACCGGAACCGCCCGCCGAATTACCTACATTACCCGCGCCGCCGGCGCCACCCGAACCAGTACCGGCCGCACCGCCGTTAATAGCGCCGCCATTTGTCGCGCCGCCGGCGCCACCTGTTCGAACGGTACATGTAGTGACGGCACAGCTCCCGCCGCCGCCACCAGCGCCGCCGCCGCGAGCACTGGCACCGCCAGCACCACTGTTGGCACCGCCAGCAGTCGTAGAAGGTGCACCGCCACCGCCGCCAAAGTTCGCCTGGCCTCCCGCCACAGTACCGGTACCGGCCGTGCCACCGCTACCGCCGCCAAAACCAGAGTTGGCAAGTGCACTAGAAGCCGCCGCATGCAGCGGGTTCCCGCCGCCACCAAATGTGGCAGAGCTGGCGTTACTACCGGCGCTCTGACTACCGCCACCGCCGCCACCGCCATTACCAGCTGCGCCTGCGCCTGCGCCAAAACCGCCGCCAAAAGCTCGCAAATACACAGTACCGCCGCAACTCGCGGCCGTAGTGAAACAGCTGTTCCCACCAGCGCCACCATTACCGCCCACAGCGTTATTGCCAGCGGTCCCAGCAGTGCCACCACTGCCAATGGTTACTTCTGCCGAACTACCGATATTCGCCGCTAAAAACGTATTTGTCACAAAAGCGCCGCCACCGCCGCCACCGCCGCCCGTACGGGCTGCGGCATTCGAGCCGCCCGCGCCGCCACCACCGCCGGCGCCGCCGCCCCACATGTCAACAATGATAAGGGCAGCATCGTTCGGCTTAGTGTAGGTACCGCTAGTGGTGAACGTTTCATACTTGTCGCCCGCACCTATGTCAGAGACGACACCATTGACACATTTCTTAAGCTTCGTCTCTGAAAGATCGGCAAAAATGCTGTAATTACCAGAGGAACAAGTAGGGTTAGTGTCGGATTCGGTGAACTCGATACCTTGGTTTGATGTTGTGATACTACTAGCAAAGGTAGTTGCGTCTTGCACGTCTAGTATATCGGCACCGTCTATAACAATGTCATTGCCCGCACCGCTCGAAGCAACAGTCAAGGCACCCGCAGCCGTTATGCCACCAAGATCAGTAATATTATTACCGTTGAAATCAAGTGCTGTCGAAGAAAAACCGTATTCATCACTACCATTCACCTGAACGTTAACGTTCTTGCCCGTCAGCACATTTAATGAAAGATCGCCGGCATTGTCCCTGAATATGGCAACGTCAGTACTTGCCGGAACGCCGGTGCTTTCGCGGAAAAGGATGTTACTGAGATCAGCCACATCAAAGCCATCGGCATCTATATCTTGCGTCCAGGGCGTCTGCGACCCGCCTCCACCGGCCGATGCGCACGTACCGCCAGTAATTATCCCGCCAGTGACTACCTGATTTTGCAAGAACTGTCCGCCAGAGCACGTTGTTGTAGCACCAGAGACGCCGCCAACCTGATAGCCACCATCTACATTAATAAACGCGGAACCGGCGCCGGTGTTAGTAACGCTAAGGAGGGTGTTTGAGCCGTCTATCAAGTTAAGGGTTGTCGTGCCGGCTGCAGTACGCTGGATAGTAGCACTATTAATGGTGACTGAGTTACCTTGTAGCGTCAGCGAGCTTGAAGCATTCGTTGAACCAACAGTCACCGACTGTGCCGAGCCACTCGCCGTACCAATTTGTATGCTGTGAGCAGTATTGCCATTACCGATGGCAATACTGCCAGCCCCCGTACCCGCCTCAAGCGTTACTGTATTTGCCGAGTTACCGCTGCCACCAATAGTAATAGCCTGTGTACCAGTAGCACCCGTGTTGCCAATACCGATAGTGTGCGCAGCGTTGTTGGTGCCAATGTTTATAACGGTGCCGCCACCATTACCCAAATTTAAGTTGGTGGCAGCCTGCACCGAAAGATCACCCGAATCTGTGCTCCATGTACTTGTGGCGTGCGCAGTAATAGTTAATGCCTGACTGGTCGCAGGTTGAATAACGGCGGTGCTTGCGTTACTAAAGGTAAGGGCGCTTGAGCTAAATGTATTGCCGCTTATAGTAGTTGCTGTTAGATTACCAGTTACCGCCGCGCCGCTCGAAGTGACCGACAAACGCGTTGTGCCCGAAACATTCAAGCCAATATTTCCCGAACCGCTCTGCAGCGTTGTCGCGCTAGCCAGCGCTGTTGATCCGATAGTCACAAGGTTAGAGCCACTCCCGGTAGGGGTGCCAGTACCGATATTAATTGTCTTACCGCCGGCCGCAGTAGTGTTACCAGTGCCAATGTTTAGAGTGTCCACCGCCGTCGAATCACCGGTGAATAAGTTGAACGTGCGAGCGGCATCCGCAACAATGTTACCTATATCAACTTGGTTAACACGGTCATAATTAGCAATCTTGAGCGTTGCTGTACCATTGCTCCCTGCGCCGCCAGACAACAAGTTAACGTTGAGGGTACTGGCCGAACTCTGGCCACTCGCGGCGCTTGCAATATTAACGGTTTGAGTGTTGGTGCTGCTTGGCGCCGTATTTGCTAGGGAGAGGGTAAAGCTGCCGTTTGAACGACCAATAGTAATTGCAGAACCACCGGTTGTGGCGCCAATATTCACGGCGGCGCTGTTACTCGTAGCGATATTCACTGCGCCGTTAGACGAGGCGCCAGTGCCGGCATCTATATTTACATCGCCGCCGGTCCGCGAGCCTGAGCCCCCAGTCGCCGCGCCACCCTGTATAACGATCGCCCCGCCCACGACAGTAGTCGTGCCACTGCCGTCACCGCCCTTCAAAGTAAGAGCTGCACCATTAGACGAAGCGCCAGACGACGTGCCCGGCTGAAACGTCAAGGCCGCGGCAGTGGTTGTGTCGGCCGTTGTTATATCTTTTGTCAGCCCGCCCGCCAAGGTCACCAAACCGTCATTGCCTACAACTACCACATTTGCGCCGTTCTTTTGGAGTTGTAAAATGTTGCCGCTCGCGCCTGTCTTGTTTAAAAAGAGCGTGCTGAGCGTGCTGCTATCAGTTTGCACCGCAGTGGGGGCAACTTGTACGAACCTACTCCAGTCTAGGCCGCCCAGCTGTTTGGCATTTAAAGCGTACGGAGTTGCAGCCAGCCGACGGAAGGGTAGCATTTCACCATCCCAGCTTGGCGTCCCTGTACCGCCAATATTGAGTGACAGCCACAAGGTATCCTGATTCCAATCGACATTTGTACTAAATGGCGTCACCGAACCCAGCTGGACAGAAAAATATCCGTTGGTGACGGTCACCTTGCTAGAGCCGGTGCGTGTTTCTGTCCATTTAAGCGTGCCACCGCAAGGCGAGGAGCCGCCCGCTTCACAGCCAGTACCATCTTGGTAGATTTTAAATTCCATGTTGTAGGTGCCATCGGGCACCAACGCGCCTGTACTGTCGAGTAAGCGCGCCTGGTAGTTTACCTGCTCGTTAACCCCCGTCGTAGCACTCGCTGGCATGGTCGAAAACGAAATGCTTAACAAACTTACAATTCCCCATAAAGCAAAAAGGCCGCCTATGCGGCCGCGCTGAGCAATATATTTGCCAAATTTAGTAAGTATCACGCCTCTCATTGTTTGCTTTTACGCTTATGGTTTAAGTATACAGGCAAGTGGCTTCGAGGCAATGGGGTAATGGCTATTTTGTCAATCGCTTTTTCCACAAAAACCATCCCACAAATGTACCGATGCCTATAGAAGGCAGTGCGATTGCTGACGTCATAAACACAAGCGCAGGCATAGAGACGCTTGTGCGCACCTCGCCAAAGGGCGTCCTAATATTCACCGTATCTGGCGAACCGTTCACTACCACCACGAATTGCAAGAAAGCCTCGGTGCCGTCTTTGTCTGATATCTTAATCTTGATTTGATGCGTCCCAGGCTTAGTAAATAAATGTTCGGCAATAAACAGAACTGCCGTTTGACGGCTTACGAGCGATGTTTCGCCATCACCCCAATCAACGCTAACTGCATACGGCGGCGTACCACCGGCAAAGCGTATTGGCAGCCGGAACGTTTGATTAATAAACGCACTTTGTAGGGTGTAGTCATAGTCAAGTTTAAGTTCGAATTTGGCAATGCGCGGCCCAGTTGTATCCACCCCCTCTGGCTGACTGCCTTCAATAGTAGGGGCAATGGGCGGCGTATAAAAAACAAGGAGCGGATCAGATTCCGGGCTTGGCTGATTCACTGCATCATATTGTCGGGCTATCAGCGTATTCTTACCCTCTTCTAGATCAATCTGCAATTCATAGGTGCTATCAGCAAGGCAAGTAGTAGAGCCTGCAAACACCGCATTGCGGAAGATTTTTACTATTAACCCAACCGCGCAGCCACCCTTAATATGCATATTCTTTTCAATAGTAGTCGTGCCTGGATCGGGTGAAGTAATGGTTGGGGGAGTCGTTGGCGGCGGCGAAGGCACAACCGCATGGAGCGCCTCGGCGTACGCCGGCTGGGGCAGGCAAAAATAAGCCGTCAAACCAACAATTAAAAGACCTTTTACCCCTCGCTCCAACAACATATACATGGTTGCATTGTAGCATGAGCGGGATAAGTCGCTTACAATAGCGGCATGGTACGGGCTGTGTTTGCCATCAATGCCGGAAAAATGATAGGTGCCATACTGCTTGCAATAGGAGTGCTATTCGCGTATGCGCAACAGGTAGAAGCGATTAGCTCGGGCAGCTACCAAATACGCGAAGATTTTATTGGAGGAGGCGGGGGAGCAGGTGCAAGCTCTTCTAGTTATCGCGCAAACGATGCGCTTGGTGGCGCGGCTGGCGTCGGTGGTGCGAGCGGCACTATTTTCGGCTCGCAGACCGGCTCCCAAACTGCGGATGAACCTGCGCTTTCGTTTGCCGTTACCACAGCGAGCGTTAGCCTTGGCTCGCTTTCTACCTCTTTAACACGAACCGGCACCGCCACATTTAGCGTAGCCAACTACACAAGTTACGGTTATATTGTGCAAATGATTGGCTCACCACCGAATAACGGCACACATCCGCTCAGCGGTATGTCGTCGGCCGCCAGTTCGAGCATTGGCACGGAGCAATTTGGCATAAATCTGGTAGCCAACACCTCGCCCTCAACCCTGGGCGCAGACCCGCAACAAATCCCGAACGGCAACTTTGGATTCGGTAGCGCCGCAAGCGGCTACAATACAGCTAACCAATATAAATACGTTGCAGGTGACACCATTGCGTCAGCGCCAAAGAGTTCCGGCCAGACAACATTTACCATCTCGTTTATTGCAAACATTGCGAATGACACGCCAGGCGGTAGCTATTCTGGCAATCAAACACTGGTAGTTACAGGTACTTATTAGAAATCAGTAAGAAATCTTACAAAATGCTTACGCTTTTTCTGTATGAATGCTAAACTAAACTTACTAAATAATAAGGAGGATGGTTATGGGAAAAGTCATGCATCAGCGGTTGGTTAGTGGTCTTGCGTACACATTAAGTTTACTCGCACTCTTTCTTGGCGTTGCACCAGTAGGCCACGCAAATGCAGCCTCACTGTCACCGCGCAAAGTAACACTCGGCAGCTCCGCGCCAAGCGCAGTTACCACCCACAAGTTCGAGGTAACAGTCCCGACGACGGCCGATGTTGGCTCGGTACGCTTTTGGTACTGCACAACGGGTTCAGGCACCTGCACAACTCCTACGGGGCTCAGCACAACAAGCGCCACGCTCGACGCCCAGACGGGGGCTACCGGGTTCACTCTCAATAACAGCACTAATGGCCTGCCCTATATCACACGCACAGCCGCCAGTATCAGCAGTGGCACAGCAGTCAGTTATACGTTAGGTAATGTAACCAATCCATCTACGACCAACACTACCTTTTACATTCGCATGGCCACCTTTGCTTCGACCGACATTAGCGGTACGGCAATCGACACAGGCAATGTACTCGCCAGTACGGCAACTCCTATAGGCTATATTGCAAAAAGATACTTAAGTTAGTAAACTGTCTGTTAAATAACTCACAAATTTGTTGACCGCTAAAACGTGCTTATGCTACGCTTAGGTCAACAAATTTTTATTGGGTGCGGACCCCAGAGGAGTGGTAAATGACAGCGACAGTGCGACGGATAGGCTTACAAAGATTCTTGTATGGTGCCAGCATTGCGGTTGTCGCGCTACTTTCTATGCCGTTACCATCTAATGCCGCCCAACTTACCGTCCGTAAGGTGACGCTAGGATCATCTGCAGTGAGCACCTCAACCACGCATAAGTTTGACTTTACTGTGCCCACTACTGCAAGTGTAGGCTCAATTAAATTCCTATACTGTACCGCCGCATCTGGTACCTGCACAACCCCCGCAGGCCTCACCACCACAAGCGCCACCCTGTCCGCACAGACTGGTGCTACCGGCTTTGCCATTAACGCAACGACCAATGGTTCGCCTTATATTACGCGCTCAGCTTCGAGCATCACTGCAGCTACGGCAGTCAGCTACACGCTTAGCGGCGTTACCAACCCATCGACAGCAAATGGAACATTCTACATTCGCATTAGTACATATGCCAGTACCGACACGACAGGTGGCACTACAGACTCAGCCGTAGTCGCGGCAAGCACCGGCACACAAATGAATGTCTCTGCATCCGTGGACGAGACATTGACGTTCTGTACGGGCACCTCAGGCATCACCAGCAGCAGCTGCGCAGGCGCCACTGGTAACAGTATTGACCTTGGGGCGTTGACCTCATCTTCCACCGGCAGCGGCACCTCACAAATTGGCGTGTCCACAAACGCCAGTGGCGGCTATGTCATCACGGTAAACGGCAACACATTAACCTCCGGGTCAGACACCATCACGGCCCTTGCATCTCAGGCAGCATCGAGCCAGGGCAATAGCCAATTTGGTATTAATCTCCGCGACAACGCAACGCCAAACGTAGGCACTGACCCACAAGGGTCCGGTACGGCAACGCCGTCGGCAAACTATAACACTATTGACCAATATCGTTTTGTGACCGGGGACCAGATTGCAAGCAAGAACACTGCGGACAACTTCCGCCTCTTCACTGTGTCGTACATGGCCAACATAAGCGGCGCTCAACCAGCCGGATCGTACGCAACAAGCCTAACCTACATTGTCACTCCTACGTTCTAGCGTTCCATAACAATAGAGTTTCCTGTACAATCCTAAGTTAATGAACGGTCGCAAATCTCGTCATGTAGCTGGCCTACTCCTGGGAGTGTTCCTCCTTGGATTAGCAATGCAGACACTCATTACTGCGAGGCCTGCGGCAGCAGAGGCGGGGCAAGCCTTCTCTATATCACCGCCACTCATTGAGCTAAAAGCCGACCGCGGGCAAACTGTCACAACCAAGATTAGGCTTACTAACGTATCGAACGATGAGCTACTCATAAAAGTGCAGTTCAACGATTTTGGCGCCAAAGATGAAACAGGCGCCCCAAATATTATCTTTGACGACACAAAGGGCACAACGTACTCACTGCGCAATTGGATTGGCAGTCCCGCCCCCTTCAAGGTCAAAAGCAAAGAGACAAAAACAGTCGAGTTTCCCATACAAGTACCCAAAGACGCCGAACCAGGCGGGCACTACGCAACCATCCGCTTTACAGGTACCAGCACGGCCATAGAAGACAGTGGCGTCGCGCTTAACGCCAGTATCGGCGCCTTAGTGCTCATGCAGGTCGCAGGTGACATTAAAGAAGATGCCGCTATTGCCGACTTCTTCAGCACCGCCTCTTCGTCACAGACGAACTTCTTTGAAAGTGCACCCATAGGTTTCGTTGAACGAATAAAAAACAACGGTAATGTGCATATTAAGCCGACTGGGGTTATTGAAGTTAAAAACATGTTTGGCAGCACAATCGCCACGCTACGGGTCAACGGCGATACTAAAGATCAAAAAGACCAGCCAAAGAGTATTCTGCCACAAAGTATACGACGCTTTGAGCAAACACTATCAAACCAATGGCTCTTTGGCTCCTACACAGCCACGCTCAAACTGCACTATGGACAGGGCGGCAAAGAGATTACCGCCACCACGACCTTTTGGGTTATCCCTTACAAACTTATCATTCTTGGTTTAGTTGGCCTGACGGCACTCATAGTTATACTGCGTTTTGGCATGCGTCGCTATAAGCAGAAGATTTTAGCCGAAGCACGCGGAGAATCGTTCGGCAAAAAGCCGCTCAAAAAAATAAAGCGCTAATCACTGCTTCTTAAGTAGTTCTTGCAACGTGGCGTAGACTTGCTTTCGGCTACCGTCTTTTCTAAAGATGCCAAAGAAGTTTTCGTTATCAGCCTTATCTGTCCCTAAATCTTTGTAGCTATACCAGAACATACCAGCCATCCAGGGCGATTGCTCAACATACGTCGCTGCTTGCTGTGCAGACAGCGACAACGCGTCTTCGGTGAGATGGTATGGTTGCTGGCCTTCAACATAACCCTGCGTGCTAGCTACGCCACCTGGACCATCGGTAGGTGCGCCAAATTCTGTTATCCAAATCAGTTTATTGACATCGCCGTTATCGGTCATAATACTACGGAGACTGGGCTTAAGGGCGCTAATTTTTGACCACCCACTCCACGCACGGACGGTATTTGGCATTGCCGGGTATGAATAGGCATGGTATCCCAGCGAATCAAAGTAGGGTTTAGCGCCTGCGGCGTACATTTGCTTAAGGAAGGTAAGCTGTTCAATACTATTAGGATTATCATCGAGCGAGCTAATGCCGCCCGAAATAACCTGCGACATAGGATCGGCAAGCTTTATTTGCGCATACGCCTCTTTCAAAAAACGCGTATAGGCAGCGGCATTTGCTTTTGGCCCCCAAAATCCAGCAAGGTTTGGCTCATTCCAAATCTCCCAAGTATGAACCCCTTTGGGCGCATACCGCGCAACTACTTGCTTAACATATTTACCGTAGGCCGCAGAGCTGGCCGGGGCGCAACCATCGTCGGTACAACCATTGGCACGGGCCCAGGGTGGAGTGCGCGTCAATACAGCGAGAATTTTAATATTATGCGCCTTGGCAGCCTCCACTACACGGTCGTACTGGTACCAGTCCCATTTGTTGGCGTTTTCAGGCTGCAGCGCCCACCAGTCAAAATCGGTGCGCAGCCAACCAAAACCAATGGTGGCAATATCGGTCATTTGTTTGTTGAGTTCTGCATCGCTTAGGCCGCGTAACGTGTCGCCAAATGCCACACCGTAACTGGCGGGCTGGGCAATAGGAAGAGCAATCTGCTTAGTGTTTGGTTTTGCCACCACCTGACGGACCGGCTCCTTCTTATTCGACTCTAAAAACTGGGTAATTGGTGGTGTTGCCACCATGGCCAAGAGAGCCACAACGACGCCTAAAATAATAACATCGTGCAACAGCGTTACGGCATGCTTACGCAGGTGAGGTCTTTGCTTTTTCATCCACATATAGTCATAAGTAGTATACAGCTATTATAAAGGGTGGTATAAGATATGGGAAGGCCGTATAATATCAGTAGTGAAAGAGAAGTTAACCCAACTGCGCCAAGACAGCTTGGTGCAGAATTCATTTTATCTGATGGTATCTACGGCTGTTATGGCGGCCTTAGGCTTTTTGTTTTGGCTCATTGCCGCAAGACTGTTCAGCCAAGACGACATTGGCATTGCCACTACCCTTATATCGGCCATGACACTCATTTCTTACATTGGGTTGCTTGGATTTAACAGTACTCTTATACGCATCCTGCCAAAGTCACAAAAACGCAGCCAAGAGATTAATACGGCGCTCTTGCTTTCCACAAGCGCAGCCACAGTAGTTGCAACAATCTACGTATTGGTTATCCCACTACTTGCACCAGGGCTAAGCCTAGTGCGCGACAATGTGCTCTACGCCCTTGGATTTATCTTGTTAGTGGCGCTCGCCTGCATTAATTTACTGACGAGTAGCATCTTTATTGCTTTCCGGGCCGCAAAATATAACCTGCTCATCGACGGCACCATAATGAGCCTCACCAAACTTGCCCTTCCCTTTGCGCTCGTGGGTCTTGGTGCATTTGGCCTGTTTGGCGCAGCTGGCTTGGGTGCGGCAGCGGCACTCATTGCCAGCATGTATTTTTTGACTAAAAAGTTTAATTACAAACCCCGTATTCAAATCGACACCGCAATGGTTCGTGACGTGTGGAAATATTCTTTTTCCAATTACGCCGCAAACCTGCTCAATATTGCGCCGACTCTTATTCTGCCTCTCGTCGTATTAAACCACCTAGGCGCCGCTGCAGCGGGCTACTACTATCTTGGCTCAATGGTCGCCAATTTGCTCTACACGGTTGTCTACGCAGTGGCGCAATCACTTTTTGCTGAAGGTTCGTATGCCGACAAAACCTTGCGAGAACTCATTAAACGCTCTTCACTGGTTATTGCTGCTATCATGATCCCTGCCGTGACCGTCATGTATGTTGGCGCGAATTTCATGCTGACTATTTACGGCCCTAGCTATGCCGCTAACGCCACCGAACTTTTGCAAGTACTTGCACTAGCCGGGCCATTCGTGGCGGTATATACCATAGTTAACGTCCTGCTACGCATTACTAAGCTAACCAAGCAAATCATTATCATAGATGTCATTTACATGATTGTCATTGCCGGCCTCGCCGAACTGTGGGCAAAGAACGGTCTGGTGTGGGTGGGATACGCCTGGATTATTGGCAATGGCGTGTCAGGACTTGCTGGCCTATGGTTTTTGTGGCGCCACCGCCACGATAAAAAAGTTGCGGCAGCGGCTACTTTATAAAGCCAGCGTACACCGATTCAAGGCGCGTAACAAACTCATCTATCGTAAAACGTTTGGCGCCACTATGCGCAACGTCGGCCTTGGTTTGCAACTGCTTGTCGGCCAGGAGCGAAGTAATCGCCTGAGCGAGTGCGTCGCTGTCACCGGGCGAGACAACACGCCCGCTCACCCCATCTTCTACCAGCTCTGGAATACCCCCTACGGCCGTTCCCACAATCGGGCGGCCAACAGCGAGTGCCTCTAGCGCCACGGTGGGCAAATTTTCAGGCCACACCGAGGGAATAACAAACAGCCGTGCCTTGGCATACTCGGCCACCACATCTTTCTGCCAGCCTACAAATGTCACGCTATGCTGAACGCCAAGTTCTGCGGCAAGCGCTTCGAGCCGGGTACAATCAGGCCCGTCACCCACGATTCGCAGGCGAGTAGCCGGATTGGCCGCAACAACAGCGGGCAGTGCCCGCAGCAGGACATCGACGCCCTTTACATGCTCCAGCCGGCCAACATACAAGATGACCGGCTCGGACGGCAATGGCTGTTGCTCGGGCAATACAATACCGTTGTATATGTGCTGGATTGGCACATCGTATTCTTCGCGGGCAAGCTGGTTTGCCAAATAACGACTCGGGGAAATTATACCGCTCAAATGACGGAACCCCATTTTATACAGCGGCCGCTGAAAGTAACGAAAAAACGCGTAATGCAGACGGCCGGCCAAAGTGAGGTTGCCAAGGCTCACCGGACCATTAAACGAGGCAGGCGCCAGATACCACTCGAGCATCGTCAGCGTATATTCTTCGGGGCCGTGCACCGTCAGCAGGGCAGGAGTTTTGCCAAGCGCAAACAAAACAGAGGGTGAGAGTTCGCCCATAGTATGGAAGTGGACAATATCAGGCTGAAATTCGGCAATTGCTTTCTTGAGCGTCTTATAGGCGCTCATACTCCACAAGTGCTTGAGTGGGCCGCCTTGTATGTGACGGCATTCGTAATCGGTGTAGTGGGGCTGTTCTGGGTCGCGGTCACTAGCCATAATTTTTACTTGATGGCCCCGTTTAGTAAGTGCGTCTCGCAGCAACAATACACTACGTTCAGCGCCGCCACACACATATCCCATGCTAATGACTTGTAAAATTTTCATCGGTAAAACTCTGCGTCGCCGTTGCTGTAGACGAGATTTTTATTTTGCTGTAAGAAATCGCGTGGAAAGGCATAGGTGACGAGATCACTATTGTAAGTTATAGTGGCCTGGCCTTTATGTACATTAGCGTAACTCAGGAATACATAAGAATCTTTGCGGACGAGTCCAGGGACAATATCGTCATTGACATGCAAATCACTTATAGCGCGTAGTTTCGTAAGAGCATAACGATCGCTTTGGATTTCTGACTGGACTTTGCCAGTCGAATTATCACCTGGCAGCCGTGCGGCCAGCCAGTCAATGGCGATAATCTCGCCATTATGCAAATAATAAATATCGTAATAAGTACCTGCATTATTCAAATGAAGCTGAGGCGTATACCCGCCGAGCATTTGACCAACGGCGCTTGTAGAAGACAGGAAAAATCCAAGCGCAAACACCGCCGGCACCACACGCTGCAACCACGCTTTTTTAAAGGGCATAACGATAGCCACCGTACCTATCGCCACAAATAGGCCCAGCACCATAAGTGATTGTTGAAACGCCCTCAGCAGCCCATACTCTACCGACAAAAACGGCAGCACAATCTGCAGCATAACAAACGCCAAGCTCCCAAATACCACCATAATAAAATCTGTTTCCATAGGTTTGGTAAGCGTACGGCGCACAATAACATATACAATACCTATAGCAATAAACAATTGGAGCAAACGCGCCGATAGCTGCTTAAAGGCAAAGTTAAACAGTGGGACGTCGAAGCCATTATTCATAAGCACCTGGCCTGCCGGGCTGAGAGGCATACTTGGTGGAGGTAATGCTTTGAGCGGATAGGCGTTAACCACTGCATCGTCAAAGTATACGCCCGGGGCCGCGTCTTTCCGGACAGCGTCCACAACAGACTTCTTATACTGATCGAGCTGTCCCTGCGGATCGACCTTCTTAGCCGAAACCAAGCTGTACGACGTGTCATTTGAACGGGTGTCAGATTTAAACCCGTTGGCGATAGTCGTCGTTAATTGCCGGGCAATGTTTGAAAGGCCTTGCGACGTATTAGTAAGCAATGTGTTCCACGTAAACACCATGGCAACAAGCAGAATAACCGTTACCAAGCTAATTGAAATGTCCGGCTTTTTGCCTTGCCGTGTAAGGGCGACCACTCCCGACTGGAGGAAAAATTTCTTTTTGCGCCAACGAGACGCAATAAAACTGAAGATTGGCCGCATCACCACCAACGCGCCCATAATCACCACAAATGAATAGGTAGTCGAATAGTGAGAAAGCACCAACCCGAGGCCAAATAAGAGGAATAGGCTACGGCGCTTCCAGAGGCCAATCGTTTTATCGAGCACAAAGTACAGCATGAGCGCCAGGAACAAAAAGGCGATCTCCTGCCGGTTAAGCATGGGCATGTCGCTAAAGAACGTAGGGAATGAAATAAAGTACATGACCGCCAAAATGGCCATGCCTTTACCGACGTAGCGTCGCATAAAGTAGTAAATGATAACCGGCACAGTGGCGAACAGCACCTGGAACAGCACTTTAAAAACATACGGTTCATTAATGTGCAGCACATTAGCAAATACCGTTGGCAAAATAGTAATACTAAGGCAGGCATTGTATGGGTCGCGGTAAGACGCAATGTCCCAAAGGCCTGCGTTTTGGGCAAGCTCAAACATGCGGTATTCGCGTTGAATGTCATGACCGGTAGTAAGCCAGCCACGCAGGCTTGTCATAAATAGCAGCGCTATTGAAATCATGAAAAAGCCAGCCGCAATGGTAGCATTAGACAACCGGTGGCGAAGCAACAATAATGCGCCCAAGTAGCCCGCTATACCGAACAGCATGGCGAGCGTTATCCAGCCAGTGCCGCCGTTGTTAAGCAACGTCGCGCCCATGATGCTCATGCAAATGAAGAGCAGTGGCAGGCCAAGGAACAAAGCATCTAGCCATGAGAAGCGTGGAAGCCGAATGGTATACACTGTGTGCCGCAACCGGTACCACGCAATACTCGCAACCAAGACAAAGCCGGCCGAAAGCTCCATAAGCAGCGGCCCTGGGTCGAGCGGCCGCGCAATGCCGAATAACGGCAAAACTGTGTTAAAGAAAAGCGGGATAACAATTAGTTCTAGCACACCAAGCCCCACCATGCCAGCTCCGGCCATAATGGGCGGCTGCTTAGGCAGCTTCAGCGCTGCGTATGTAGGCAGGCCAAAACAGAGGAGTAGGGCGCCAAACCCGACAATCGGCAATATAAAGAAGGCGTCGAACTGCAGCACACTCAACAGCGCAAAAAGTGTCCACCACAGGGTGATGAGAAGGATGAAAACAGTACGAGTTATCTTCATTTGGCTACCTCAGTATATACTTTCTTGAAATCATCCGATACACGCGACCAAGTGTAGGTGCGGGCGGTCTGGATACTCTTGCGAGACATACGTGTAAGTTCTTCAGGCACGGCGAACAGCCCGTTCAGGGCTTCTGCGAACATAGCAGGCGACGGGTCATTAACCAGCGCGCCTACACCCCTGACCAATTCGCGTATGCCGGTCACGTTCGAGCCGACAATTGGCAGGCCGGCTGCCATGGCTTCGAGTACGACCAGCGGCATACCTTCACGCTCGGAGGGAATAACGAATACGTCGGCAGCGGCAAAATACTCACGTATTTCAACGGGTGACTTGTAGCCAGTAAATGTCACATTAGTGAGACCCATCTTGGCCACCTGTTGCTCGAGTGACGCTTTACGTTCGCCGTCTCCGACTATCGTTAGCGTAGCTCGGTCACCAAGCTCAGCCATGGCGCCAACAAGGCGGTCGACGCGTTTTTGCGGCGATAAGCGGCCAGCATATACAATGGCAAACTTTTTCTTACCGGCGTAACTTTTCGGCTTGCCGAAAAATACATCGTCCACGCCATTTGGAATAACCACAATTCGCTCGGCCGGCACGTGATATGTCCGCTCAATAAACTGTTGCTGCTCGGCACTAAACACCGCCACCCTGGCCGCACTGCGAATTACGCGCGTAATGACAATTGCCTTGTATGCCAAAAACAGCTTGCCCAGCGCACCCGATGGCATAAGGTCTAAATGGAAGTGGACAATATAGGGAATGCCACGGATTTTGCTCGCCAACCACACCAGTTCGGGGTAAAACGCTTGCGCAAGATGCAGGTGAATAACGGATTGTCGTGGCAGCCTAAAAATGGCTGGAATAAAACCGAATGCAATGGGCGTATGAGCAAACTCAAAAGCCCCAAACCGGCGGACAAGCAAATTGGGTGTGTGGGCAGGCGGCGGGGTACTCGGTATGTTGGAGGTTAATACGCGGGTATCATACCCAGAAGCAGCCATTCGTTCTGCTAATGCCTGGGCAACTTTTTCCATGCCACCCAAATGGGGCGGGTAGTAGCCGGCAACATGCGCTATTGTTGGCTGAATTGCCTGCGTGAGCGCATGACTCGTACTGGCGGTCAGCATATCCCAATCAAATTGCGTCTTGGCACGAGCCGCACCTGCACGGCCCAAACGCGCGGCAAGTGAGGCATCCTCCAAAATAGTACCAATAGAGGCCGCTAATGCCTCGGGATTGCGCGGAGGCACAAGCAAACCAGTCTTGCCGTCTTGTATGGCAAAAGGAATACCGCCAACTTCTGTACCAACGACCGGTACGCCGCACGCGCTCGCCTCGATAAGTACCATGCCAAAACCTTCAGTGTTATTAGTCGAAGGAAGTACTACAACATCTGAAGCAGCATAGTAGCCAGCGAGTTCAGCATGAGTTTTGCAGCCAACAAACGCCACGTCGTCCTGCAGCCCGGCAGAATAGACCGTTTGCTGGTAATGGGCAAGATTGTCACCTTCGCCAACAACCACCAACTGGGCATTTGGGATGCGCTGCTTCACAATGGCCATGCTTGCAATAAGTGTGTCGAGGCCCTTATGCGCTTGTGCCCGCGACAACGATCCTACAAACAAAATGATCCGTTTGCCGTCATGTGCCTTGCGGACGGTTGCACCATCAGCGTCGGTGGTAAAAATGGCAGCATCAATGCCCGGTGGCACCACGCTCAGTTTATGCGTATGGGGTGCAAGGTGGCGTGATCGGCTAGCGTAGTAATCGGAGGTGGCAATAATTCGATTCGCGCGGCGTAAAGTGCCGGCGATTAAAAACAAATGAGCCAATTTGGCGAGCATGGTAAACGGCCAGCGTTCTTTAACAACATCGTTATGGTACGTCAGCACAAACGGAATGCGCCCGCGCAGGCGCTCCACCATGTCAGCAAAATAGGGGACAGGAGCATGTCCATTGATAACATCTGGCTTTTCGCTGGTAATGATGCGCTCAATGTCCCGCCTCCACGTAAAACTAACTGGCGTGTTTGACAGCTTAAACTGGTATCCTAGGCGGTACACTCGCATGCCATCTTGTTGGGTCACTGTTGTCTTGGCGGATCTATCACCAGTAGTGACAAGACACACCTCCCAGCCCATCTCTTTAAGCCGAGTGGCAATATTACGCACATATACCTCCACACCGCCAACGTGCGGGTGATAGTAGGGTGTCGCAATGACTACCTTCACTTGCTCGCCTCCGCAGGAATACCCATGATGCGCCGCAGGATAGTGTCAGTATCGCGAACCTTGTGGTCCCAGCTAAACGTAGTTTCAGCTTTTTTACGAGACTGCCTACCCATAGCCGCCGCCTTTGTTGGATGGGAAAGAAGGTACGACACCTTCTCGGCGATTGCCTGGCTGTCAGCCGGCGGAATAAGGTAGCCTGTTTCGGCGTCATCGATTATATCTGATATGGCGCCCACATTTGTACCAACAACGGGCAACCCACAGGCCATAGCCTCAAGCGTAACCAAGGCAAAATTCTCGTTTAGCGAAGGCAATACCAGTACTGTTGCCCCCTGATATGCTCGCCTAAGATCTTCCCCAAACAATGCGCCCAAAAAAGTAACGCGGTCTTGCAAGCCTAGGTCTTCCACTTGGCGTTCAAAATCACTGCGCGCCGTGCCATCACCCACAAGAACGAGCTTAACGCCTGGGCGATCTGCCGCAATACTCGCGAACGCATCAATAAGATAGGCCAGCCCTTTATGTTTGTCCGATTTATTCATGCTGCCCACGAACAACACCGTGTCTTTCGCTAGCGTTTTAGCCGGTGTAAAAAATGTGGTGTCGGTTCCCGGAGTGATAGTGCGAGTCTTTATGGCATGCGTCTCCATATGCATGTCTTTTACGACACGGGAGGTAGCAATGGTAGCCGTTGCCCTGCGCAGTACAGCCGGCAGAAACCGTGTTTCGTATAAAGCGATAAGCCAATCAAACCGCTTGTCATTCTTCTTCATACTTGCCATGTGGTACGTAATAGCCGAAGGAATATGCTTACCCACCATCACTGCAATATCGCCAAACCCAGGCACGGGCGCGTGCGCATTAATAGCAGCAATGTTATGTTTGGCTATAAATCGCCTGAGGGTCAGTGGCCACAATGGGTTAATGGGCGTGTTGGAAAGCTTAAACCAATACGGCAAGCGGTACACATGCACTCCTTTGTACAACTCGTGGGTACGAGAAATACCCCGCTCGCCCGTTGTTGCCACCTTAACATCCCAACCGTAATTGTCCTGGAGGCGTTTTGCTATGTTATAGGCATACTGCTCTTGCCCGCCAAGATGGGGAGGAAAATACGGCGCCACCATAAGTAAGTTCTTTGGTTGCAAGACGGGCAGCTCGCCATTCGTGGCGTAGATGACGTCACTGTGGCCCGATATGTAACGAAGTACCTCTTCCAACTTGTCCCAGTCGCCGTGCTGGTCAATCTCCCAGCTATGACCCCAGAGGTGGAAGATACCACCTTCGCGGCGCAGTTTGTCGAACATAGCTTTTGCCAAGTTCTCCCACTTAAAATAGTGGGGCACCTTAGAAGGATTATAGCCGGCAAACTTAAAAATCTTGGGAAGGTCCTGATAATGATTATAAGCATTGACCGAGGTGTGGGCCTCAAATACCGAACCATGCAGGTCATTAATATGACGCTTCACCGTGCGGGCATAACTGAATCCAACCTCTTCGGCCAGACCAGGATGCTGCCGGTTGTATTCACCGCCAGGGTAGCAGAAGCTCACAATTGGCTTGCCGGTTACCCCTTCTAAGTACTCTTTGGATTCGCGCATTTCGCGCCGAGCTTCGTCGTCAGAGATATCTGGCAGGCGGGGGTGAGTCATGGTATGGGCGCCAATTTCGAATTCTTTGGACAACGCCCTGACTTCCGCATCTGTCAGCAGATCTTTTTTGGGAAACTCGCGGTCGAACGGCGAGACATAGAAGGTGCCGGGCAGATTGTACTTGCGTAATAATGCAGCCAAGCGAACATCGAGCTTGTGCCCGTCATCCCAACTTGTCGTTACAATGAGTCGCTTCATGCCGGTGCAGCCCCCTGGGTTATATCGTCGTATACCTGTTCGAGCTTGGTTACCACACGCTCCCACGCAAAATGAGTGTTGGCGTAATCGCGGGAATATAAACTCATCGCCTTGCGTAAATCGTCGTTGCCCAGCACTGCCTTAATAGCGGCGCGGATACTGTGCTCATTTGGCTGATGCAGCATTTTGAAAAGCTGCGGGTCTAGTTGATAGCGAGCGTAGCCTTCGTCGTGAGCAGTAACAATGGGCAGGCCTGTTGCCATTGCTTCTTGAATTGAGAGCGGAAACCCCTCGCCTTCAGATGGCAGTACGAATACGTCGGCAGCGCGGTACAATTTCGCAAGTTCATCTTGAGACAAAATACCCATGACGACGGTGTTGTCATCGGTAAACATATTAGCCTCACCGCCCGCGAATACGAGTTGGTAACTACTGTCTTTGGCGGCGAGTACTTTATCAAACCCTTTCTTAGGAACAAATCGGCCAACAAAAAGGGCGATGAGCCTATCCGTGCTTAGGCCAAACTCCCTGCGGAGCGCTTGTTTCTCATTCGCATCTGCCGGATAAAATAATGACGTATCAACGCCGTTTGCCAACGGCACTACCCGCTCTGGCTGCGCGCCATATGCCAGCACATGCGCTTCTACACGGTCATTCAGGGTAAAAATGGCGTTTGCTACTTTATATACATACGCGCCAATGGTGGCGTGCACCAATTTTTGTGCTCGCATAATCCAGGGAGAAGGGTGCTGCACAAGCCCCACATGCTGAGTGAGTACTACCGGCTTGCCTAGTAACCGGGCAATGAACACGGCTGCCGCACACGATACATACGTGGCATCATGCACATGCACCACATCGGCCTGGGAAATAGCGTGCCATAAGGTGGTAAAAATGCTCGGCGCAAAAATAGGGTAGGGTGACCCTTTTTCTTCCAAGCCGTTCCAAGCGCGTACCCGGCACACGCGTACGCCGTAAGCGATACCGCTGTGCTCTTCTTCGTCAACTTTGCTCGTTACCACGGTCACCGAATGTCCCAGCGCTGCCAGCCGTTCTGCCTGTTGCTTTGCAACCATTTCAATACCACCCATGTGGGGCGGATAATAATGAGTCACCATAACAATACTCTTGGGAATGGCCGACATGGCTATCTAAAACTAATCTGCGACCTTGGCCAACTCGCGCACTTTGCGCCGAGGGCGAACCGAACGAATTCGCTTAACAAACAACTGCGATGTGGTGCGGATTGGATCGCCAATGCTGCTCAGTTTAACTTCACCGGCACGAACGCGGTACTCAATGGGCAGCTCAGCGTTGCGGAACCCTTTCAAGTACGCTTCTAATTTAAGTTCCTGTGAGAATGGCATACCTTGCGAGCGCACCTCTAGTTGCGGCCAAATAGAACGCTTAAAGACCCACATGCCAGATTGGGAGTCTTTGTACGGCCAATTGTATAGCCACCGTGCAAGCGTGGTTAGGAACCGATTGCCAAACAAGTGCCACTGGCTCATTGCCTCGGGGTTGAGCATGCTTAAGCGGTCGGTGTTGATAAAATCGAGGTCATCACGCTCCATGCGGTCCAAAATGCCGGGCAGCGCATCGAACGGATACGTCATGTCAGCGTCGCCAGTGGCAATAATGTCGCCAGTGGCATTCGCAAAGCCGGCTTTATAGGCATTGCCATAGCCGCGGACGGGCTGCACAATAACTCGTGCGCCGGCTTGGCGGGCAATCTCACCAGTACGGTCAGTAGAACCGTTATCTATAACAAGCACCTCGGTCTCATATCCGGCCGCCCGTAATTTTTCTGTTGGTATTTGCTGAATGACTGCGCCAATGCCCTGTTCTTCATTGAGCGCGGGGATCACTACACTGATTTTCTTCATGTATTGGTCCTACAACCTTTCTAGCCAGAAGTGTATACGCTGGCTTTTATTTATTATTTGTACGCTCACTTCACCCCGGGCCGTACCTGCCGGCACCTTGATGCTTTGCGTTATAGCTTGTGATTGGCCATCTTGCAGAATGACACTGCCATCGGGGGTGGTAACGGTTTGCTTACCATCAGAAAATGTAACCCTATAGGTATACTCCATAGTTTTTGCTTCCCGGTTGGCAATGACAAACGAGACGGGCAGTTCTTGCTCAGTAACAACCAGTGAGCTAGGCAGTGCCTCGGCGTCTGCGAAGTAAAGCTCGGTCAGTGTTTCGGGCTGACGGGTAGTGGCAAGGGTTAACTCCCGCTTGGCCTGGCTCGTGTGAGTGACAACATAATACACTCCCCAGATGACGGCAATACCTATCACGCTGGCGGCAAACCATTTTAATATGTTTGTCGCACGATTATGCAACCTCTCGCTCCTCCGCATTTACAACAAAAATTCAGGCGGAACCCGCCGATCTATTTCCCCTAAGGTATAGCATGTTTTGCTAGGAATAGAAAGTACTTATGACAGTAAAATACAAACGAAACGTTACGGCATTAATTATCGAAGAGCCAAAAATCGATTTTTTTGTTGCTCATGTCGCTAATGAATTCGGTCAGTATCGGTGTTGCTGGTGAATTGAACGGGCGGTTGTCGGCCCAATATGACCAGTTGGTCTCTTCAGATGTTTTACTTTTATCTTTTGCAAATACATGCACGGCCACATGGTAGCCCTTGGTTTTGAGGACTTCAGCCTGCGTGGCGATGGTATCAAGGATTTCCTTGCGCTGCTCCGGCGCCATACTCACCATGCGCGCCGGGTCAAGCGCGTATTTTGTACTGTAGGTACCAGTGTTAAACCATACATTTTTTGTCTTTAAAAGGTCGGCCATTTCGCTCAGCAGGTTCGGATTCAAAAATTCCGCCGCATTATAAATAGTTGCCGTACCACCCTGCGGAGCAGCCCAAGGGAAGCCTTGCAAGCCAGCATAATTAATGGTACCTGGGGTAACACCCTTTACGTACTGCGCAAGACTTTGGTAGTCGCCATTTTCCCAGTTAAAGTCAGTAGTTTCGTAAGTGGCAGAGTTAAGCATAATGCTCGTTTCAACCTTGGGGAAATGCTTACGAAGTATGGCTACAAAACGGTTCACGCCGGGCGCGAAGTATTTGGGCTCGTTGTTGCTCCAATAGGGAAGATTAGCCTCCGGCAGGGGTGTCCAGATACCCATTTGTTGATCTGTTATGCCCAGGCTCTTTATTTTAGAAAAGTACGTATCAAGAAGAGGATCGTACGCGCCGTTAGCAATGGCCGCAAAATCCAGGTTATTGCCTGCAGCATCGGTAGGTTCGGCAATGACAAGGGGGCGTACGCCGGCTTTCGCAAAGGCCTTCATCCTGGCCGCAATCTGCTGGGCGGTTTCATCAGCCTCTTGCGGACTAGTGGGCATACCCACAAATGTCATTAGCGTATTGGTAACAAAGGAATGACAAGCGTCTTGATAGTAATGGAGCTTTTGTAGCTGGGTATCACCAGCACCATCGAGGCGCTCAATAGCTTGCTTATCGGTGCAGCGGTTAGTCGTAACGACGGCTGCTTTTTTAGTGCCACTTAGCTCAGCAAGTGCTTCGAGCGGTTTGTTGCCTGTTAAAAATTGATAGACAACGCCGCCCGAAAACACCATCAGGCCAAAGAAAATCACATTGATGACAATAATATGTACGCGCTTCATATGTTAAATTCCCTCACGTTTCCAGTGTTGCCACTCCAGCGCATCACCCCGGACCACCATATGCAAGCTCCGAAGCAAAGCAAGGAACTCGACCCACACTACAATATAGAACAATGGCCAGGTAATTGGCCACAAGAAAAGTAGTCGCAGGCGTTCTTTAAATGACATTTTTACTCCAAACGTGGCTACTACCAGATAGGATATGCCTACGAACAGCATACTGAGCGACAGCGACACAAAATCACTCGACAGCAAACTGTACGTAATAAGCAGCGTAGCACCAATTGGCTCAAGCAACAGTTGGATTTCTGACAGCATGGTATAGGGGAGGATAAACCAGCTCAGCGGTTTGTTGTGGCGCTTATCAAGCGAAAAAAACATGCGGCGGTAGTGCAAAAAGGTATCAAACCGACCTTTCTTCCAGCGAAGGCGCTGATTAATAAGGCCCATGTAGCTTGCGGCGCCCTCTGTATAACAAATAACGTCTTCAGCAAAAATGGAGCGAAGGCCGTGGAATTTAGTACGCATAGACATTTCGATGTCTTCTGTTTTGTTCTTTTCGTCGAATAACCCGAAGTATTCAAACGTAGATTTGCGACGGAACGCAGCGCAGGCGCCCCCATAAATATATTCTGCGCCCATCACGCAGTGCGAACGCTTAAAGTAAAAACCGAACAAATACTCAAGCTTTTGAATATTACCCACCAGGCGGCCTTTGGTGTTAGCGACACGGACCTGGCCCACGACCGCAGATACATGCGGGTCACGGAAATACTCAACCAATTTACTAAGCGCATCAGGCGCGAGTGCCGAGTCGGCATCCATGGTCAGAATAATATCGCCTTTACAGTGTTTAATGCCGTAATTAAGGGCCGCGCCTTTGCCGCCGTTTGGCTTGTAATAGTGGCGAATGTCGCGGCCGCCCTTGCGGTAGGCAGCGCCGTGGCGGGTAATGAAATCTTCAACGATCATGCGTGAGTCGTCGGTTGAGCCGTCATTCACTACAACAATCTCTACGTTGCGGTAGCCATTTGCCAGGATCGATTTAATCGTGCGCATAATGCCGACCTCTTCGTTCCAAGCGGGTACAACCACTGACACGAGCGGCATGTACGGACGGATACGACCGAACTTTTTCTTCTCGCGCCTCAGTACTTTTATGCGGCGCAGCTGTTCATGCACAGGAAACCAGGCTGCCAGCATAAGAAACACAAAATACTTAACCAGCATAACGGTAGCCAGTACAATGGTAATGTTTCTAAAAAAGATAAAAAGCGCTTCGTTGCTCATTGCGTTACCCCTTGTACCGACAGTATGGTTGCTTCTACGACGGCATCAACGTTACTGGTGGCATCGTAGCAAAAAATGACAATGCGGCCGGTTTGGCCATTATCTGAAACAACATACTGTTCATAGGCTGGCACTACTTTTGAGCTGCTGACACGGTAAATGTAGCGCCAATTTTTATCAGTATCCATAAAGATATTCTCACCCGCCGCGGGCAGGGCAGTAGTAGAAATAGTTCGAAAACTAGAACGACAATATAGCACAAGCAGGCCAATGTTTCCTCGGCGTGGTTCTTTGAGCACAATGCTGTGGAGCGTGTTAGCCCGGGCAAGCCAGCCACCGCTACCATCTGTTATAGGGGCGGTTATATCTAGGCGTAACGCCCGCTCCGGCAGTTTAAGTGTCTGGGGTTTGCCAAAATTACCGAACATTTCGGGAGTTTGGGCGGCGACAGCCTTTGGCAGGTCGTATCGTTTGCTTAAAGCAGTCAAATTAACAGAATCGAGCGTATGTACAAGCGGCAAGTCTTTATTAAAGATTGACTCATAGCCCGATAGAACCAAAAAAAGACTAATCAAGCCACAGGCAGTGAGCGTTACCACGCGCCCAATAATAAAAAGGTAATTCTTCGATGTGCGCTTCCTCACGAACGCCTCTCGTCTTGCAGCCGCTGGGCGTATCGCCTAAGCAAAAAGGCAATGAACAAGCAAACAAGGTGCACCACAATGACGGCACACAAAAAACCGAGGAACAAGTACCAGACTGAAATAAACGGACTTTGGCTCGTGTTGGTTAGTCCTGCCACTAAGCTACCCTTGTTGTTATTTTCCTTATTAAAGTATATTGGAGGGGTAAATTATTGCAACGCTTTCTTTGAAATTGCGCCAATTTTTATTGTAAGATTAGCCCTATGGAGCAATATATTGCACCGCTTCACATCAATGGCTTGAACGGCCGGATCGCACATATGCCGGCGCCAACACAAGGGGCTCCCGAGGTGCTTTTTATTTACGGGCATCACTCAAGCTTAGAAAGATGGTGGGGTATCTTAGCCCTGCTCAATCAGTACTGTGCCGTCACCATGCCAGACTTGCCTGGTTTTGGTGGCATGGACAGCCTTTACAAGATTGGTAAACCGGCCACCCTAGATAACCTCGCCGATTATGTTGCCGATGTCATCCGCCAGCGTTACCAAGACCGCAAAGTCATTATTATTGGCATGAGCCTAGGCTTTGTGATTGTCACACGAATGTTACAGCGCCACCCTGAATTAACGCTGAACGTGGAAAAGCTGATAAGTCTCTTTGGATTCGCACACACCGATGACTTTGTTATGCCGCCCAAACAGCGCAAGTTCTATCTGCGTGGCTCGCGGCTCTTCTCACTTCCCCTTACGCACCGTTTGTACCGCGTGGCACTTCTGAACCGCTTTGTGCTGTCGCGAGCGTACCACAAGACGCCCAACGCCCGCGAAAAGTTCAAACATGCCACGCCAGAAGAGCACAAACGCGCTATGGATTTCGAGATTGGCCTATGGCAAGACAACGACCTGCGTACCTACATGAAAACTAGTGCTGAATTTTTAACGCTCGACAACACTCGCGTACGCATTAACCTGCCGGTGTATCATGTGGCGGTCGCACGCGATCGTTACTTCGACAATAGCAGTGTTCGGAAACACTTCAGTAAAATTTTTAGCAGTTACCATTTACTTGCCGAGCTTCAAAACGGTAGCCACGCACCAACGCGTGTAGCTACCGCTGAAGAAGCAAAAACCTTAATCCCGGACGAACTACTGAAAGCCGTTATTTAGAAACGAACGTCAACGCCTTGCCAGAT